>CAZXMO010000043.1:0-30605 GCA_964641125.1 uncultured Spirochaetales bacterium | reverse complement strand
TTGCCCGCTACGAAGGAAGCGAATCCGCCTCTTCGGGACAGGTTGCCGGCTATCTCAGCGCCTACATCTTCCGCGACAGTGACGAATAGGGTGTCGGTACCACCGGAATTTCAGCTCAGTTGTGCCTCTTAGACTCCTGCCAGATAGATTCGAGCTTGTCTATGTGCGTCGAGGAAACCGAGGAATTTTCTTTCTTGAGAGTTTCCTCGATATATTTATAGCGCCGGACAAACTTCCGGTTACACCGGTGAAGAGCCGCGGAAGGGTCGATACCGAAGTAGCGTGATAGATTGACCAGTGTGAAAAACATATCACCGATCTCATCCTCCAGGACCCCCTTGTCTCCCGATGCTGAAGATTCATCCGCCGCTGAACGAAGCTCATCGAGCTCCTCCTCGAATTTTTCAAATACACCGGCGACATCCTGCCAATCGAATCCCTCGGCGGCGGCTTTTTTCTGAATCTGAAGAGATCTCTCGAGGGGCGGAATAGTCCTGGGAACCGAATCGAGGGCCGATGGGTGAGCATTCCTTCCCTCGGTGTGCTTCTTTATCTCGTTCCATTGGTGGATTATCTTGTCGGGATCGTCGAGCCTTTGCCGGGTAAATACGTGAGGATGACGCCGTATGAGCTTTTCGCATATCTCGTTGAGGCTGTCGGCGACGGTGAATTTTTTGTTCTGCTGATTGATAAAGGCGAGCATGGTGACGAGAAGAAAAATATCGCCGATTTCTTCGCGCATATGGATAAAGTCTTTTTCCTGTACCGTGTCGATATATTCGAACACCTCTTCTATGAGAGAGGGGGAGAGGGATTCAACCGTTTGTTTCCTGTCCCAGGCGCACCCCTTTTTTCCCCGAAGCCGTTTGATGATCTTGTAGAGCCTTTTGAAACCGTCAATCGCATCCTTCTTATTTCCCATCTTGTATATCCTCGTAGGTAGATTTCGCGACAATCATATCAGGCCGCCGGGGAGTGTACAAGCATGAACGCATATTCGTTAAGAACTGGCGTGAAACACCGCATTATGTCGTGAAACGAGAAATGTCAATAGTAGTAGACAGAATATATATTATCGGAAGTTACGTAGACGGAAAAGGGAGAGAGCTGTGGCCGCGAAAGAATCAAAAGCTGTTGGATTATCCCCTTTCGGGTGATATTATACGGTATGCCCGATGAAAATAAAAGCGAAAGCGGTATCGATGACAGAATAGATAGAATAGAGAAATACTTCGCCCGGAAGAAGCGCAACGGCTCTCAGCTCTTCTGGTTCAAATTCAATCCGAAGAACGAATACAAATTTGATCTCGAGGATGCCCGGGAGGATGTGGAATGGATGCTCGCCGAGATCAAGCACCTGAGAGAGGAAAATGCGAAGCTCAGAGAGTTTATCGATTCTCTGCGCGCGCAGATGGAACGTGAGCTGGGGATGTTTGGGTAGTGTCGGGAAGATTGCTAGATTTTTTTATGCCTGTCCCGATCATAATGCTCAAAAATATCCCCTCAGATCCACGAGAAACCCCGTAGAGGCGTGTGAACAGCCTCGACTGTGTTTGCCCACCCCTCGATGTACGGCCGGCTCGTTTCTAGCAATCTTCGGTACTCTACCTACTATTTCTTGTCGCTCACCGTCGAGAACAGCCAGATAAGGACAAAAGACGTAATAATCGGGGGAAATATATTTACCGAATTATTCAGATTAGCGAGCTTTTCGATAATGTCGGCGAAGAAAAACTCGATAACCCCGCCGAGGAAGGCTCCGACCAGGGCGACGATGAGGGTACCCCAGAACTTACCGAAGATCGGTTTCTTGAGTACGAAGTAGAAGAAAATAGCAACGGCGAACCCGATAACGAAGTACGTCAGTCCGATGTTGAAAAAATAGTTGAACACGGTTCCCCTCCTGTACCTTTGTGTACGTAGAGTTATATCAAATTGCGTAAAATATCTCAAGAAAGACGATGAAACAGCTTACGGTGTCCCAAGTATTACGGAACCGAGATATGCCGCCTCGAGACTGTACAGGTCCTGATATATATTCTCCTTTCCGTAGGTAAAGACGATCAGGGCCAGGCGTATATCGGATCCGGTGAGCATATCTGAGGTTATATCATCGTAGATTTCCGTGAGCTCGTCGGGAGAAAAGGAATAATACCCGATTATGCCCCCCGGGCCCTCTACGTAGCGGGCGGCTTGGAAGCTTTCGGCATTGTAGGAAATAGACGGGAAAGAGCCGTCCGATACCTGTGAGAAGTCGATGGCGTTTTGAAAGCGCGAGTTTCTGTTGACCGGCTCGACATAGATAAGGGGTTTTGTAACCGCATCGCCATTCTCGACGAGACGGCGGAAGCCTAAGGTGCTCGTCGCTTGTGATAAGGACGCTCCGTCTATAAGGGTCTGCTCTTCGGTCTCGAAAACGGAGCCGTCGGCAGTGGAATAAAACTTGTAGTATATCTCGTAGCCGTAGAAGTAAGTAGGATCGTTGTCGGTATTGTTAAAGAATTTAAAGGGTTCGTTTGCATCGAACGGCTCGTCTATGTCCTCGTCTTTTACGGGGGCCAGATACGGGAACGACTGGATCCCGCAGCCGGGGGCGAGGATGAAAGCGGAAGCTAGAAGGAGCGCCGCGGCGAGCGCGGTCGCACGGACCGGTCCCGGGGTTCGAGACCCCCTACCCTTGTTTCTCATCGGGTTTAGCCGGCGGATCGATTCCTTCCGGAACGTCGATAAGCTCATAGATAAGAACGGGCTTGTTCTTACCCTTGACCCGGATATTATCGAGCTCCCGGACTATGACCTTGTTTTTGACGAGGCCGTAGGTAAATTCGCTGATGATAACATTTGTCCCGTACTGCTTGTTAGTCCCCTCGAGACGTGCTCCGAGGTTTACGTTGTCTCCGGTAACGGTATAGTTCATCCGGCCTAAGGACCCCATGTTCCCGACGGTCATAATCCCGGAATTCACTCCGATTCCGATGTTTATCTTTCTTTCGTCGGACCATCCTTCATTGAGCTCATTCAGCTTCTGCATCTGTTTCAAAACGCATTTACACGCACGCAGGGCGTGGTCCTCCTGAGGAACCGGGGCGCCGAAGAACCACATAATTTCGTCTCCCACGTATTTGTCCAGGGTTCCTTCGTAGTCTAGGATGATGTCGGTCATTGCCGTCAGATAGAGATTGAGGTGACCCACCAGCTCCTGGGGGGTCATGCTTTCGGAAAGGGTCGTGAATCCCCTGATGTCGGAGAAACACACGGTAATATTCTTGTCGGTTCCTCCGAGCTCGGGAGGATTTTCGAGGATCTGATCGACGACCTTGGGGCTCACGTATTTCCCGAACATATCACGGATACGAGCTTTGTCCCGCTCCTCGGTCATGATGCGGTACACCACGACGCTCAAGAATCCGAAAAAGACGGCGATTGCCGGGGTCGAAAAATTGAGAATGTAGGAACTCTCGTCGAAAATTAGGGTAACACCTATAAAGAAGACGAAGATAAGCATTACCGAAGCTATGAGGGACCAGATCGTGGACAAACGGGACGTCATGAAGGCGGTGAGCATGACAAGCCCTAAGAGTATGAGTCCGTCTATCCAGATAGAAGCGTTTCGGAGGAAGTTTCCCATGAGGAGGGTGTTGAGACTGTTGGTATGAATCTCGACACCGTACATCAACCCGTAGGGGGTCGGCTTTTGATCCGCGGCCATTCCCCGGGCAAAGGGACCGACCATAAGGATGGTATTCCCCACGGCCTTGGTCCGGGGCCACGATTCCGGGTCGGGACCGGGTACGCGTGAGGCGTATCCGGAGAAAGAGCGGACCGGAAAGGTCTGCGGAGCGCCGGGGGATGCGAAGGAGGGCGGCCCCATGTAGTTGATGAGCATTCTTCCGTTCGAATCGATGGGGATTCGAATATCCTCTACCCTCTCGGTCAGTTCGGGGCGGGTCAGATTTCCCTCGCCGTCGTAGCGGGCTTTCCGGACCGTACGCTCATAGGGCACCCACTCCTGGAGCTCGACATCGAAAACCTCGGGATCGGGAATAAGAATATGCTCACCGAGTACTACATCGATATCGTCGAGATCCTTGTTGAAATATTCCAAGGCCAAGGAGAGGGTTATTGCCGGAACAAAGTGATCACGGTACTTCCTAATAAGGTAATAGGCGTCATCGGGCTGTCCATCGTCGTTGGTATCCACTGTCTTTACAGGCGCTTTCGCTTCCATCTCCCGGCGCAGCTGGGCAAGGGACTCTTCCGTCAGGGGATAGGGAACGTTGTGAAGGCGCTGTTCCTTATCGAACCATGCCAAACGCTCGAAATTATCCGGATCGACCGGTGTTCCGACGGAGAGGTTATCCAACCGGTAGAGATCTATAAGGACCGATGACTTGGCGACCAGTGCCTGCCGGCGGTAGATCTTGTCGATATCCCTCTGAAAGTTGGCGTGGCCGTACCCGTAGGTCGCCCGGGCGTAGGGCTGCAGCGGCGGCTGGAGGCCGAGGAAATATTCCATTTCCCGCCAGTCGCCGGATATATTTCGTATCTCACCGTAATTTTCGTAGAGAATGTCCTGACGGGTAAAATAGTCCTCGGCAATATCTGACGCGGGGGGAACCTCGTCTAATACGGTCTCCAAGAACACCCTCTCGTTGTTCTCTATTGCGTTGACCAGGAGGACATCGTTATATGCCTTGTCGTCGGGCTCGATGAAGAAGACGTCGAGGAAGAGGGCCCGTTCCCGCTCCGTCTGGTTCTGGATACGGGCGAAGGAGTTCATGAGATCGGCGTGACGATAGCGGGGAAAGGGCCACTTCCCAAAATCGCCTAAGCTCTTGAAATCGATTCCGATAATCAAAAGATCCCGGCTAATATCGGGATTACGGGACTCCAGGCTTACCCCTTCTTGAATGCTCGTACGGGTAAAGACGTTCTTGAAGTTGAAGTGGACATCGAGCATCTTGAGCTCGAGGGTCTTTAAAAGGGGAAATTCCGCCGTCCAGAAGAGGAGAAAAAAGACAGCGGCGATGAAAAGGCCGATAAACAGTCCGAAATACCTGGTTTCGAGAATTTTCGCCTTTTTCTTCCCCATCTAATCCTCCTCTACTCCCCTTGGAGATCGAGGAGAATTATACGGTCTCGAGCGAGTTTTGTCCAATTACTTCGCGGAAAATTATCGACCATGTCGTTGTACCGCTCCCGAGCGCCTTCGATGTTCCCGAGGGATTCCTCGATACGCCCTAGATTAAAGAGAACGTGGGGCATATCCGGATAGGTGTCCCGGTACTCACTCTCGAGGGTTTCCAGGCTTTCCAAAGCCTCTTCGGGAGCTTCGGACCGTTCGTATACCACCGAGAGATTCCACAAGGCGACCGCGCCCAGATAGCTTTCGGGAAAACGGTCGTACAGACTCTTGAAGCTCTTTTCCGCTTCGGTCCAGTTTTCCAGCTCGAATTCCATTCCGCCTAAGACCAGGAAAGCCCGCTGGGCCGCGTAAGTCCTCGGATACCGGTTCAAGATATCCTGGACCTGGTCCCTGCACGACTCCTCGAGGTTCGGTTTTACCTCGTCATCCACGGCGGTAAGCCAGTCTTGGTAATCCCTCTGAAGGTCTTCGACTATCACCGCGGAGGCCTCCGCGCGCCTGATGATGACTTCCCGGGTAACGGCAAAGGCGATGAGGCCGACGATTATGATTACGAGTAGAATGATGAAAACGGTCCTGTACTTTGTAAGAAAATTCGAAAGGGCGTTGAGAATCTGCTGTTTTTTCGATAGTTCGTGTGTGTCAAGCATTATTTACCTCAAAAAATTCATTTATGTATAGAATACTCTTTGATCAATCGGGACAGGTACGTTCGTTGGATGTCCAGAGCTTCCGCGGCATCCTTCTGTACCCAGTTGCACGACTCGAGCGTGCTCTTTATATAGTGTTTCTTGAAGAGATTCAAGGCTTCTTTGAGTGTCTTCCCGGAGTACTTTTCGATTTCACCCTCCCCCGAGGGAACCAAAAAGAGATCCTTCGAGGTGATATACGTGTCGGAGCACATAACCACCGACCTCTCGATAACGTTTTCGAGCTCCCGAACGTTTCCGGGCCAGCCGTAGGAAAGGAGAATTTCCACAGCTTCGTCTGTGAAGCCCGCTACCTGCTTCTTCACATCGTTGTTGCTCCTTTTGAGGAAGAAGTCGGCGAGTTCGAGGATATCCTCCTTCCGCTGCCTCAAGGGGGGGATTTCGAGGGGAAGCACATTCAACCGGTAGTAGAGGTCGGTGCGGAAGCTCCCCTCTTCGATGGCCGCCGCGAGGTTCTTGTTGGTCGCTGCGATGATGCGAACGTCGACTTTTATCGATTCGCTGCTCCCCACCTTCTCGAAGATCTTGTTCTCGATAACCCTCAGAAGCTTGGTCTGAAGAGCGACCGGAACCTCCCCTATCTCGTCTAAAAAGATGGTCCCCCCGTCGGCGAGCTCGAAGCGGCCCCTCCTGTCCTTGACGGCATCGGTAAAGGCCCCTTTGACGTGGCCGAAGAGCTCACTCTCGAGGAGATGCTCGGGAAGAGCGGCGCAGTTTACCCGAATCAAAGGCTTGTCGGTTCTTGGACTATGGAGGTGGATCTGCTCGGCGAAGAGCTCCTTTCCGACTCCGCTTTCACCTAAGAGCAAAACGGAAGAGTCCGTAAGGGCGACCTTTTTGGCTACCTCGAGCTTTTCCATGGTGACCGGACTCTTCCCGATAAAGGTGTGATACCCCGATTCCTTGTTCACCTTGTCCTGGAGAACCGAGAGCTCGTCGGAGACCTTCTGGAATGACCGGGCGTTTTGTATGGCCAGGGCGGCCTGATTGGCGAAGATCTCGAGCCAGCGCAGATCGTCGTTGGTAAAGTACTTCCCGTCCTTCTTGTTGATGATCTCGATGACTCCGACGCACTGCTCCTTGATCCGCATGGGTACGGCCAGGAGGGTCCGGGTAGGAAATCCGATCTGCTTGCCTATTTCCGCATAGTGTCTTGAGTCCTTGTCGACGTCGTTGACGATGAGGGATGTGTTGTGAAGCGCCACCCAGCCGGCGATTCCTTCGCCGAGACTCAAGGAGAATCTCTTGACATCCGGTCCCTTGGAACCGAGGGCGATCTCGAAGTAGAGCTTCTTGTTCTCTTGATTCAGTAGAAGGAGCGACGATGCCGCTCCTTCGGTAAGCTTGGTGGCGCTTTCGATTATCCGCGTGAGAAGGGCCCTCGGATCGGTATACTTCGAATTGATGAGGGTGTTGATCTCTATTAATGTTTCAAGACGTTTTCTTTCCTTTGCGTCGGCGAGCATTCCTTCTCACTTAAGACCCTATTCTTCTTCCTGAGAGTCCAGAGGCGCTTCACCCTTCTGCTTGAGGATATCGGCGAATGTAGCGGTGTGTTCGGCCTCTTCATCGTGTATATATTTCGAGAGCTCCTCCCGTTGGACCTTACGCTGGTATTCCTTAATCGAGAGGGAAAGCTTCTTCTTTTCGGGATTGACCTCGAGCACGCTGGCTTGGACCTTGTCTCCCTCGGAAAATCTGCTCAAAGGGTCTTCGTTCGGTTCGTCCCGGTTCTCGGGGATGTTGCTCCGGTGAATGAGTCCTTCGATACCGCCCTGAACCCGGAGGAATATACCGAAATCGGTGATCGAAGAAACCTCGCCCTCGATGATGCTTCCCCGCTTGTAGATGGAGGCCAGGTCCTGCCAGGGATCATCGGTCAGCTGTTTCATCCCCATACGTATCCTCTGGCTTTCCGGATCCACCCCGATTACAACGAAGTCGTACTCTTCACCCTCGGACAAGACAGCTGAGGGATGCTTATACTTCTTGGTCCAGGAGAGGTCGTCTACGTGGATGAATCCGTCGATTCCCTCCTCGAGCTCCACGAATGCTCCGGCGTTGGTAATCTTGACGACCTTTCTTCTCAGCTGCATACCCACCGGATACTGTGTCTCGACGGAATCCCACGGGTTGGGAAGGACCTGCTTCAATCCCAGGGAAACCCGTCCCTTCTGGAGATCGTAGCCCAAGATCTTGACATCCACCTCGTCCCCTATGGAGAGGACTTCCTTGGGATGATTGATCCTCCGGATCCACGACAGCTCGGAGATGTGGGCAAGCCCTTCGATCCCCTCTTCCAGCTCGATAAAGGCGCCGAAATCGGTAAGCTTAGTGACTTTTCCGTGGACTACCTCCCCTTCGGAGTATTTCTCTTCGAAAGTCGACCAAGGATCGGGGGTGAAGTGCTTGAGGCTCAAGTTTATTTTTTCTTCCTCAGGATCCATCCGGATGACCTTCAAGGTCACTTCCTGACCCTTCTTGATGTAATCCTTAGGCCGGGTAACGTGTCCCCAGCTCATGTCGTTTATGTGGAGAAGGCCGTCGAAGCCGCCCAAGTCGATAAACGCTCCGAAACTGGTAAAGCTCTTGACCGAACCGGTGACCTCTTCTCCGATGGAAACCTCTTCGAAGAACTCCCGCTTCTTCTCTTCCCGTTCCCTTTCGAGCCAGTCCCGGCGGCTTAGGATGATTTTGATCTTATTGCTGCTCGTGAGCCGCTCGATGAGGAATTTAGACTTCATCCCCACAAGGGCATCCTGATCCTCTACCCTCCGGATGTCGGACTTGCTCAAAGGGCAAAAACCGCGGATGTTGTATCCGAGATCTACTTCGTAGCCGCCCTTAATTGCCTTGTCAAAGGTCCCCTCGACCGCTTCGTTGTTATCTTTAGCTTCCCTAAGCTCCTGCCAGAGGAGCTTGATGTCGGCCTGTTCTTTACTGACGACGACCTGACCCTCTTTTCCTTCCTTGCGCACCAGTACAACGTGTACGGTATCCCCTATCTCTGGGGTCTCTTTGAACTCGGAAACAGGAATCTTACCCTCCGACTTATACCCAATATCGATGAAGACCTGTTCGGGGCCTATTTGAATAACCTGTCCCTCGATGACCTGTCCTTCTTCTATCTGTTCGAGCGACTTGAGATACTCCTCCTGAAGCATCGATTGGGTAGTTTCTTGGGTAGTTTCATTGTTGTTTGCATGATCCTGTCCACTCTCAACCATATTATTATCATTCTCCTGGGTTTTTCTTTTTTTACTATTGATGGTATCAAGTACTTTCTCACAAACTGAATCTATGGTCAAGGCCGTAGTATCCAAATATTCCGCGTCCTCCCCTATTTTGAGGGCGCCGAAGGGCTTGTTTTTATCGATTTCGTCCCTTTTTTCGAGGTTTTTCCGTATCTCCTCCTCACTCAAGCCGCTTATTCCCTGGGCGTACCTCCGCCGTACACGCGTGTCCATGGATGCGTCGAGGAAAAACTTGACCTCCGCATGGGGAAACACCACGGTGGTCATGTCCCTCCCCTCGGCGACGACGTCCATATCCGCGGTTGCCCGGCGTATGTGTTCGTTGACAATTTCCCTGACCCGGACGATAGCGCTGTGCTCCGCCACGTATTCGTCAACGGCGTCGGTGTGGAGCTCGTCTTCGACGTCCTCTCCGTTCAAGCGGATACGACCGTTAGTGATATCTACGGTAGAGTTCTCGGCCGTTTCGATAACCGCCGATTCGCTTTCTAAGTCCCTTCCCGCTCGAAACACGGCGAGGGTAATAGCCCGGTAGAAATTCCCTGAGTTGAGGAAGAAAAATCCGGTTTTATCCGCAATTCTTCGTGCTACTGTGCTCTTTCCAGAGCCGGCGGGACCATCTATAGCTACTCTCATATTCAACTCCCTACTCACGGTTCGTCCGCCGGAAAAAGTATTCCCGTTCCTTGCGGGTCAGGTACCTGAACTCCCCTGTTTTGAGACGATCGAGGGTGGCGATGCCGATACGGATACGCACGAGTTCCGCCACCGTATAGGAAGAAGCCTCGAAGAGCCTGCGGATCTCCCGGTTCTTACCCTCGATCAGGACCAGTCCGACGGCACGGGGGCCGTGGAGCTTATATTCTTCTATTTTATACGAAACCCCCTCGATGGTAACCCCCGAACGGAAGGAGTCGAGGAGCTTCTTAGGGATTGGTCTGTCCGTGGTAACGATATATTCCTTTTCGAATCCGGACGAGGGATGCATAACCCTCTCCGCGAAATCGCCGTCGTTGGTAAAGAAGAGGAGCCCCGCCGAGTCCATATCGAGGCGACCGACGTTGTAGAGTCTTAAGGTAGGGAAGGCGTCTTTTACGAGATCCACCGCGAGGGGGCGTCCGAAAGGATCCGAGGAGGAGCACACATATCCCTTCGGTTTGTTGAGGGCAAGATACACCTTTTCGGTCTCCGGAGACACCCTGCGCCCGTCGAACTCGACTCTGTCGTCGGGGCGAACCTTGGTGCCGAGCTCAGTAACCGGCAGTCCGTTGACGGTGATCCTGCCCGCGGTAATGTATTCCTCGCTCCGCCTGCGTGATGCTATACCGCAGCGTGCAAGATATACGTGAAGGCGAATCAGCTCCTCAGCCATTCAGCTCGAATCGCTCTTGTTCGATGTCGTCGAGTTTGGGAAGATCGGAGATGCTTCCGAGTCGGAACATCTTAAGGAACTCCTTAGTCGTTCCGTACTGGACCGGCTTTCCCGGCACATCCTTCTTGCCGACTTCCCGTATGAGGTTCCGCTCCAGGAGGAGGCGGATCATCCCGTCCGGCGAGACTCCGCGGATGTTTTCGACCTCGCTGCGGGTTATGGGCTGGGAATAGGCAATGATGGAGAGGGTCTCGATTGCCGCCTTGGAGAGTCGCCTATCGGCCTGCTTCCCATACCGTTCCTGGAGGTGCTGCCGGAGCTCATTCTTCGGAGCAAAATGATAGCCGTTTCCGATCTCGATAAGCTCTATCCCGTGGTCCCGGGATGAGTAGGATTCTTTCAGCTCTCCGATCACGTGGAGGACCACGTCCTTGGAGAGCCCGCTGATCCGGCTGATGCTTCCCGCGTCGACCGGCTCCGATTCGAGAAAGAGTATCGCTTCGATTAGTCCCTTTTCTTTATCCAGTTCCATGGGCTTTTATCCGTATGTCTCCGAACATCCTGTTTTGATAAACCGTAATATTTCTTGCTTTGACCGATTCGAGGACGGCGAGAAAGGCGCAGACTATCTCCATAATCGAGCTCTTTTTGATGATGAGGTCGGTAAAGAGAAACTCGTTCCTCTTCTCGATGAGCTCGGTAATAAGGCTCAACTTTTCATTGATAGTTACCTCTTCATAGAGATCGATGATCCGGTCGGAGGAGAGGGAAGAGATGATGCTGGAAAAAGTCTTCAAGAGGTCCCACACATCGATCTGATCCCACAGCTCTTCATCCTCGGCAAAGGCGAGGGTCCGCTGTTTTTTCTTCCGCTCGATAACCCACTCCGACTCTCTTTCCTTCTCTTCCATGAGCTCGGAAATCTTCTTGTACTTTTTGTACTCGATGAGCTTTTCCACGAGCTCCATGCGCGGATCCTCCCATTCCTCGTCGAATTCGACTTCGACGGGAAGGAGCATTTTCGATTTGATGAGCAGGAGAGTCGATGCCATCAGATAGAACTCGGTCAAGTTGTCGAGGTCGATTCGCGAGGCGTATTCGAGATAGTCCAGATACTGCTCGGTAATATGGCAGATGGGGATGTCGTAGATACTGACTTCCGATTTCTTGATCAGGAAGAGGAGGAGATCGAGAGGACCCTCGAAAGCGTCGAGCTTGAACTGATAGGATTGATTGGGAGATTCCTGCACTGTTTCCATAGGGTGTACCGGACCGGAGTCGTCCTAGAAGAGCTCCGAGTCGGCGGTTTCTTCCACAGCAATCTTTTCATCTCCCGGGGACTCCTTATCCGGACCGTCTTTGCCGCTCGTGTCTCCGCCGCCCTTGTCGGTCTTTACGGCGCTTTCGGAACTTCCGGCGCTTTCGGCCGCTGCACCCGCGAGGGAAGGAAAGAGCACCTTCCTGAGCTTGGTTTCGATTTCTTCATTGACGTCGGGGTTGTTTTCGATAAAGAGCTTTGCGTTTTCCCTTCCCTGCCCTATACGTTCCTCCCCGTAGGAGTACCAGCTGCCGCTTTTCTGAAGGATATTTTCCTTCAAAGCCGCGTCCAAGAGACTCGCCGAAGCGGAAATGCCCTTTCCGAAGATGATCTCGAGCTCGACCTTGCGGAAAGGCGGAGCTACCTTATTCTTGACGACCTTGACCCGTACCTTGTTTCCTATTGCGTCGTCGGTTCCCTTGGCGATGGTTTCGATTCTCCTGACTTCGAGGCGAACGGAAGAATAAAATTTGAGGGCCTTTCCCCCCGTGGTCGTTTCGGGATTTCCAAACATAACCCCGATCTTCATCCGTATCTGGTTGATGAAGATGAGACAGGTTCCCGATTTGGATATGGTAGCGGTCAGTTTCCGCAAGGCCTGACTCATGAGCCGGGCCTGGAGCCCCATGTGGGAATCTCCCATCTCTCCCTCGATTTCGTTCTGCGGGGTGAGAGCCGCGACGCTGTCTACGACGATTACGTCGACAGCTCCCGAGCGGATGAGACTCTCGGTAATCTCGAGGGCCTGCTCACCGGTATCGGGTTGGGATACCCACAGCTCTTCGGTATTGACTCCGAGATTCCGGGCGTAGCTGGGATCGAGTGCATGCTCAGCGTCGATGAAAGCGGCGATTCCCCCTATCCGCTGGGCCTCGGCGATAGCATGAAGCGCAAGGGTGGTCTTTCCCGAGGATTCGGGGCCGTATATCTCGACTATCCTCCCTCGCGGATATCCCCCGACTCCTAAGGCCGAGTCGAGCAGGATCGACCCGGAAGGGATCGTTCGGATGCTCGCCGCGTGGCTGCCTTCGCCGAGCTTCATAAGCGATCCCTTGCCGAACTGTTTTTCGATCTGCAGCCGGGCCGCCTCTATCGCTTTTTTCTTTTCTTCGCCGTCTTCGATACCCGCATGGGTGGTTTTCGTCGCCATAGTGCCTCCTCTGTATGCTTATACCCCAAAAAACGAGGCGGTGATTCAGAACTTTCAAGAAAATAGTATCATTATTCGTTTGGTTTGAAAATGCTAAAACCGCTTTTTTGAATCCAGGAGTATGGTAACCGGGCCGTCGTTGATGTAGTCTACCTCCATATCAGCCTGGAATACGCCCTCGGCTACGGGAAGTCCGGACGACTTGAGCTCCTCCACGAATCGGATATACAGCTCTTCGGCCTCGACGGGGTCCGCGGCGTGGGAATACGAGGGGCGCCGTCCCTTACGCACGTCGGCGCAGAGGGTGAATTGTGAAACCGCCATGATGCCGCAACCGGGAACATCGGTGACCGGGAGGTTCATCTTTCCCTTTGCATCGGGAAATATCCTCAAGCCCAGAATCTTTCCGGCTAAATATTTCAGGTCCTCTTCGGTGTCGTTTTCTTCGACTCCAAGGTAAACGACGAGTCCCTTCTCGATGGAGCCGGTCACGACACCCTCGACCCGGACACTGCATAGCTTGGCACGCTGAACGACGCTCCGCACTCATTCCTCCGTATAAATCGGGCGTATCGAAACCCCAACCAGCCGGAGTCCTCCATCGACGAAAACCTCGCCCAGGATTTCCAACGACTGCCCCTGTTCCACGGATACGGCGAAGGGAAATGATACCGGAACAATACCCTCGAGTGTCTTGGTATCGTGGTATCCCACGAGAAAATCGAATCGCACCTCGGTTTCGGTAATCTCGAGATTGCTCGCCTTCCCCTTCCAACGGACATAACAGTTTTCGTAGAGGGGAGGATTGGAGACAACCTCGGAATAGGAGAAGTTGTCGGTGAAAGTCTGAAAATCGGGGGTCTCCAGATAGCCGGCTATGATGGATACTTTGTCCTTGACCTCCTGTGAGGCGTTCGACAGAAGAATTCGGTTGATCTCCCGGCGCGCGAGATTGTCCCGGCGCTCGTTGAAGTATTCCTTTATCTTTTCGAAGGTATCCCTCACCTCCTCCTCCGTGAGCATGACGCGGTAGCTTCCGCTAAACGACACTACCCCCGGCTCTTCGGAGACCTCGAGGGAGGTCACCTGCGGTTCCCGCTCGACGGATCGAGAGGGAAAGAGCTCTCCGGCCCTCGGGAAAAGATACAATCCCAAGGGGACTAAGAATATGACGATAATCGCGGCAATAACGACCGGGTGAATCGAAGACCCCTCCGAAGGGAGGAGGGAATAAAACTTTTTCGAATCGAGGAAATCCTCGAGCTGTCCCGGGTTAGAGGCGGTTCTGCGCAGGAGCTCGAGTCCTTTTCGGGCTATATGGTTCTTAGGCTCGTCTTCGAGGACTCTCAGCCAGCCTAAGATTGCCTCGTCGTTCCGATTCATTTTGAGATGGACCGCGGCAAGGGCGTTCTGCGCATCGGTGTTGCGGGGTTCGAGCTGGATGACCCTTTCGAGATAAGTCCGGGCTCCGGAGATATCTCCGGTATAGAGATACGAAATCCCGAGAAGATAGTAGAAGCGTGAGTTTTGTCTGAACCGAAAGACCTGCGGCTCGAGGAGTCTTATTACCTCTGCAAACTTCTTTCTGCGAAAGAGTCTGGAACCCTTTTTGAGCTCTTTCCCTCCCATACAAGGCGCCCGCTATTCGGAATCATAACGGAATTTCCGTTTATTCAATTCTTCGATGATCTGTTTCATGAGCTCGATCTCATTCTCGCTTATCTGTATCTGTTCACTCAATCCCTTGTCGATCTTGTCTAAAAGATCGGTTACGGTAAGGAGATCGGTCTGGACGGTTAAATCGGGGTCGCTTATCTCCGATGTGGATTTAAGGGTCTTGTCGAAAACCGCTTCGATCTCGCTTCTCATTCCCTCGGTTTCGGCGGTAAATCCTTTTTCTTTGTAGTTCCCCATCGCTATAACTATCTTTCTCTCCTGGTTCCGCTGGAGTGTCCGACCTCCGTAGTAGAGGCAAACGGCGCTGTCGTTGACCGAATAGGGAAGGAGGTTGAAATTACTCGAGGTTTTCACATCGTAATCGTACACGGTGTCGTTGAGACGCTTCCAATTCGCAAGGAGGGTTCGCTCGGGGGTGTCGATCCCCTCAGCTTTGAGCATTATCTGGAGTCCTGAAAAACCGTTCTCATTTTTTTCACCCGCGGGCGAGAGAATGTATTCGGGCATGGCATATTGGGAAAAGACCGTTTCGCCGCTCACCCTGTCGATAGTCTCGGTGGTAAAGTGGATGCCGGACTTTTCACCAAGATAGGTGTCGAACAGGTACCTCGTCCGGGTGGAGTAGCTTCGTTCTGAAATATTTTTTATCGTGATGGTTATCTTGAAACCGTCGGACACGGGGGATGAAGCTGATCGGAGAAAGGAGAACTCCTCGGTCACCTCGGCGAAGGAAGATCTCCAGACGAATTTTGCTCCCGAAGGTGTGCTCTCGATGGTCTGTTTGAATCCCGAGCTTTCTCCCATCTGATACACCTTGTCCGCGATTACAAAGCTCATATAGGTTGTCCTGGGGTCATCGGCCAGCATGAAGGGCTTATAGATTCCCTTGGAGAGGTCGGTAAGATAATAGGCGCTGAAACGCCCGGTCCGTTCGTGGAGGACGAGCTTTATACGACCTTCCTTGATGTCGAGAGCGGAGACGATAGCCGATGCGGCGAGGAAAATAATAAAAGAAAATAGGATAAAACGTTTGATCATAGAGTTATTCCTCCGCGTTTGACAGGAGCCATTCGAGATAATACTCCTTGAGCGCGAGGGCTTGTTCCTTCAGTTCTAGGAGCTCCATTTTTTCCGCCGTCTCTCCAGCGGCGGGTTTTCGGGGTTCGTCGGTGTCCGTGAGAGCCGATGGCCGGGCTTGGAGCTCCATGAGCTGCTCTTCGAGTCGAGCGTTTTTCTTCCGCAGTTCGCTTACCTGTGCTTCGGTCTCCCTCAGCTCTATGGTCAGCTCTTCGATGGTCCGGGCCGTTCCCTCTTCTTCATAGCGGGAAAGCTTCTTCTGATAAGCGGCTAAGGCCTGTTCGTAGGTCTTTTCCCTGATTTGAAACTTCTCCAAGATTTCGAGGGATTCCTCGTGGCTCCATTTGAGGAATTTGAGAAGCTCCCCCTCCCGCCGCTTCAGTCCGATTACATCGAGTTTGTATTTGGAGGCCTCGATTTTGAAGCTGCCGGGATATTCCGTCACGACGTGTTTGAATAAACGTTCCGCTTTATCCAGATGGCCGAGGGCGTACAGTGATTCTCCCGCCCAATAATAGGCATTGGCCGTATAGGGATTATCCGGAAACCGCTCGATAAAGCCGTAGAGGACCTGCAGGGCGTTTTCATACTCCTTCTGCAGATAGAGGAGCCTCCCCTTCTGATAGAGGGCTTCACCGAAGTTCTCGTTGGTCTCGAAATTGACTAGGAAGTACTCCAGATTCTTTTCAGCGTCGGCGAGGTTCCCCAGGGCTAAATGAGTCTTGGCCAGCCAAAAGTACGCGTTTCCCCGGGAGACCCCTCCGGCTTCATCTACAAGGGCCTCCTTGAAATAAGAGAGAGCCCCGGTGTAGTCGCCCCTCGAGAAACGCTCGAGCCCCGCTTCGAAATCGCTCGCAGTTCTCCTTTGGGCGAAGGCAGTGACGGAAAGCGACGTCACGATAACGATAAAAACGAGAAATCGTATAGTTCGATGTGTTTTCAAAACAAATTCCCCCGAACTAATTTTCGACGATTTTAACCGGAAACTCAATCATTTTGTGCCTGTCTTATGTCTCCGGATCCGGAGAGAATGAGCTCGGCTTCTTTCAAGGGATTATCGGCCCCGAAAAAGGCCGAACCGCAAACGAGGACGTCGGCTCCAGCGTCGATTACCGCGGACGAAGTGTCTCGGTTGATGCCGCCGTCCACGGAAATGAGAAAAGAGAGTCCCCTCTCCTTCCGGATTCCTACCAACTCCCGAACTTTATCCAGACATTCACGTATGATGCTCTGCCCCCCGAATCCGGGATTAACCGACATGACGAGTACCGAATCGATAAAGGGAAGAATTTCCTTTAGATGAGAGACAGGTGTGGACGGAACAAGCGAAATTCCCGGTTTTACTCCCTTTTCACGTATCTGCTGAACGATACGGTGGGTGTGAACGGCCGCCTCGATGTGGAAAGTGAGGCTGTCGGCGCCGGCGTCACAGAAATTATGGATTTGCGTATCCGGATGAGAGACCATGAGGTGCACATCCAGGGGTAAAGATGTTCTCTTCCTCACATCGGCGAGCATCTTGTGACCGAAGGTGATGTTAGGAACAAAATCGCCGTCCATAACATCCATGTGCACCCACGAGCCCGGGGATTCTTCGATGAGATCCACGGCCTTCCCTATTTCGGCGAAATCCGCGGAAAGGATGGAAGGCGCAAGTAGAGGGGCGTTCGAGTGCTCCATACTTGTAGGTGTATCACTTTTTCGAAGTAAAAGCAATTGAGGGGTAAGATTGACTAATCGGTTCAGGATGATATAATGAACCTGAATATATATTTCAATACATTATGAACGATGAAACGACGAGGGTTGATGATAGAGTAGCGCCGAAGATCAAAAACGCATACGATTTGTTCAGGTGCGGCAAGTTCGTCGAGGCCGGAAACGTTCTTTCCGAGGCACTGGCTGTGGACTTCGACCGGGATGAGGTCGTTTCCGCGTTGAAATGTGCGAACTTTTGGAAGGAGCGGACGGCAAAGCTCGAAAAGATACATGAAGACGAGAAGAAGAGTAAGTATCTCTTCGAGCAGTGGGACCGTTTCGTCGATTTTGTCGATCGGCTCAAAAAGGTTTACGAGGGTGGTATCTATCCGATAAAGCAATGGGTTTTCGGTACCGCCCTAGTCCACCTGAAAAGGCAGCTCGAGCAGAGGGGGAAGCACGACGTCGAGCTCTTAGTCGATATCGGTCATGCTCACAAAAGGATGGGGGATTACGCCCACGCCGCCGAGTTTTTCGAGGCCGCGAATCGTCAATCTACGGATGATCCTGGAATTCTCGCCGAGCTCGCCGATTCGTACGCTCTGATCAATGAGGTTCGGGCCGCGAAAATATTTTTTCGGGAGGCTTTTTTCCTCGGGCCCGAAAAGATCGATCTGAAGCGGCTGGAATCACTCTTGATTTGCAGGCTCGTCGCCAAGGTCCGGGATATGGGATACGAATCCCCCGATCTTGAGAGGTGGCTGCCCGTATACGGCAACCTCTTGGGAGTCTTGAGCATCAAGCGCGAGCTCAAGCCTCTCGAATTCGGCAAGCTCAGGCAGGCCGTTTATCAGGTGGAGAAAGAGTACGGCGAGGAAGGGGATCAGGCCTTGGTACCGAAGCTGATCAATCACTACTTTTGGTTGATCGATCATTATATCGCGGCGAAGGCCGAACGAAATAAAATAGAAGGGGTTCTTGCTCAGTTGAAAGAACTCGATCCTATAATTTACGAGAAATATGTAAAATAAGAATAATCATCAGGAGTTGTAGATGTCTGAAAAGAAGATACGGGTTATTAACGAGTTGCTCAATGAAGAAAAATGGACGCGTGCTACCTTAAACAGCTACACTATCAATAACTTCAAGGAACTCGACTCCCTTATCGAAGAAACCGTGGACGAAGAAACGGAATCCGAGATAAAGCAGCTGTGCGACGAGCACCTGCAGCACACCAAGAACAGCATAATCGCTCTCTACATTTCGGGAATTATTTCCTTAAAACGCAGGCTCATCGACGATACCAATTTGATCATGCTTATCCAGATCTTTTCGGATAATCACAAATGGAACATAGTCGAATATCTGTGCGAGAGGATACTCCAGTTCGGAGAGAACAAGTACGCTCTCAAAACTCTCGCGGAATGCTATGAAAACGAAAACGAGGACGAAAAGAAGTACGAGATTTGGGAGCGGCTGATCAAAGTCGATTACGACGAGGCGGATATCGTAAGACTCTTGGGTGAAAAGAAAGAGGCGGAAGGAAATATTGAAGAGGCGGTGGACTATTTTAAAAAGGCCATCTACCGGTACATAAACAAGAAACTCTTTTCGAATGTCAAAGAGATATGGATGAAGCTTCTCGAGTACACACCGGAAGAAACCGACTTCTTCTTTCATGTCGACAGCAAGATCCAGAAGACCATCAGCCCCGAAAGGGCCGCTCAGCTCTTGGAAGAGCTCTACGCCCATTTCAAGGAAAACGAGCTGTGGGATAAGGCCATAGAAATATTGAAGCGGATCCTCGAATACGACCCCAAAAACTCCTGGGCCCGAACCGAGATTATCGAGTGTTACAAAGGCAAATATAAAGACCACAGTCATCTGGACGAGTACTTAAAGCTCTCTAACCTCGGGCAGAGCTGGCGGAATGTTCACGACGCCATCGCCGATTTCGAGAAGCACATCGCCTTCGACGCCGGAAACTTTGTCTGCCACCGGTCTTGGGGTATCGGGCTCATCCGGAACATAGAGGCGGACGAGATTACCATAGACTTCGCCCGCAAGCGCGGCCACAGCATGTCGCTCAAGATGGCGGTAAACGCCCTCAATACCCTCGCGAAGGATCACATCTGGGTCCTCAAGGTTATCAAGGCGAAGGAAGAGCTCAAAAAATCGGTCAAGGAGGACCCCTCTTGGGCTTTGAGGACGGTTATTAAGAGTTTCGACAACGCCGCGGATATGAAGAAGATCAAGACGGAGCTGGTGCCGAACATTCTGAGCCAGGGTGAATGGTCGAGCTGGAGTACTCAGGCGAGGAAAATCCTCAAGAACGATCCTAATTTCGGGAACATGCCCGATAAACGGGATGTATTCACCGTCCGGGAGAATCCTATCACCCTCGAGGAGAAGCTGTTCAATTCCTTCAAGGCTGAAAAGGGGTTCTTCCAGAGGCTTCAAGTGATCCAGGACTTCATAAGCGACGAGAACGCCTCGAGGGACAGCGAATACTTCGCGGAGATGTTCGATTATTTCGCTACCCAGCTCAAGAGCTACAACAACGTAAATGAGACAATCGTATCGTGCTATCTGTTTATCGAGGATTTAATCAAGGAACATCCGTATCTCGACCCGGGTCTGGATATCACCTTCGAAGATATCCTCGCGGAAATGGAGAATGTCGAGGAGATCTTTCAGAAGATCGAAGATTCCGATATCAAGAAGAAGTTCCTCCAGAAGCTCCAGCAGCAGAGGGAAGACTGGCCCGAGCTGTACGTCAAGCTCTTTCCCAATTATCTTAACCGATACATCATCGATGAGCTCTTGGAATCCGGCAGGAAGGAACTGGTCCGGGATATGTTCCGCAACATCGTGGACAACTACCGTGATTACCGGGAGCCCTTTATATGGCTGGCGCGGAGCATAAACGAAAAGACCTGGAATGAGAAGTACGGCGTAGAATACGAAAAAATTCTTATCGGAATGATCCATCTCCTCGATATTTCTTTCAGGGAGATCAGCAACCGGAGAGACGTGAGCCTCAACCGGAAGCTGAACAAGCAGATTCAGACCTACCTATTCAAGGACGGCAGGCTCAAAGATTTTCTTATGCGGACAAGCCAGGATTCGATCAGCCGTATCTTTACCCTGGTAAACGACGTCAAGGATCTGGATCCCTCCTTGAAGCTCGAGCTGAGGAACGAAATCATCAAGAAATTTCCCGATTTCAAGTTTTACGGCGAGCCCGAAAGGGAGGTCGCATCTCGAGGCCTTCTGGTAACCATCAAGAGCTACGAGTTGAAACAGAAGGAATTACATCATCTCCTCGAAGTAGAGGTACCGCAGAATTCCAAGGAGATAGGATCCGCCATGGAGCTCGGCGACCTTCGGGAAAACGCGGAATACAAGGCCGCTAAGGAGAAGCAGGAGATGCTCAATAACGCGGCGGCAAAGCTCAAGGAAGACCTCGAGAAGGCTCATGTCTTCAATGCGGAAGACATCAAGACGCAGTCGGTGGGGTTCGGGACCAAGGTGAAGCTTACCGATAATACCGACGGTAAGCCGGACGAGTTTACCATTCTCGGCCCTTGGGAATCGGAACCGAACAAGAATATCATCTCCTACCTGTCTCCCCTCGGGACGGCTCTCATGCATCACAAAGTGGGCGACACCCTTAAGTTCAAGATAAACGAGCGTGAATACGACTATACCGTCGAGGAAATCGAGGCGGTCGATATTTAATGGGCGGAGTCAAGCCGCTTGCAGCCATAATCCTCCTCCTGGTGGTGCTCGCGCTGCCCGCGGCGAACGCTCAGCAGCTCGATATGATCGTGCTGCTGGACATCTCCGAAAGCGTATTTCCTATCTTCGACGACCTGGTCGGGCATCTCATACAGGATACCCTGACCAATCATCTCCGCATGGGAGACTACTTCCATCTCATAACCTTCGCCGATTCACCGAAGATCGAGGTATCTCAAAAAATCGAAGCCGGGGACCAGGCGGAGGAGATCGTGACGTATCTCCTTCTCCTTCAGCCTCTCGGCAAATACACAGATTTTATCTCCGCGCTGAAGTATCTTTTCCACTACACCGCGGACCTTCCGAGCGGCCGAGAAAAGGTAATTCTCGTGCTGACCGACGGAATTCACGATCCGCCCCCGGGGAGTCCCTTCAACCGCCCGGAAGATGAAGTCAAAGAAGAGCTTGCAAAGACAACCGAGCGGATTCGTTCCCGCGGATGGGATGTACGTATCATGGCCCTTCCGGATGAACGGCAAGGGGACAAGACTAACCTCTTGGATACCCTCTCCGAGAACCTCGCGGTTTCCCAGGTGGATTACCCAGAAACCGTGGAGGATGACATAGCTAACAAGGCCCTGGGACATCCCCGGGTTGCTGTTCCGGGAGATATAGAAACGATAAATAGAAACGGCGAGATTTCCCTCGAGGTGACCAACTATAGGGACGAGAAGATCTACATCAAGCTCCGGTCCCTCCTCGTAAACGGCGAGGATGTCCTGGTCAACTCCCCCGATGCCATTCTCGAGCCCGAGAGCACCGAACGGCTAAAGGCCCGCGTACGTCTGCCCGACAGTATCCCCGGCGGCCGGCGGAGCCTCGAAATCGAGCCGGAATTCTCCAACGGTAACCGCTTCTCTCCGGAAACCCTGAAAGTTACCGTGGATGTGGAGGAGGGAATACTCAGGAATCGAGGCAGGGTCCTTATGATCTTCCTCTATGTGGTCATCGGACTCATCGGAGCGGGGGGAATTACCTTCCTGGTCATCAAGCTCAGAAATATTATCGAGGGAGGCTCGTGGGCGCCGTCGGCGGGGGTCAAAACCGTCTATGACCGTCACACCGGAGAACGGGGAGACACCGCCGCGGAGATCGAGCTGGTGGTCGTCAACCAGACCCGGGAAATAGGACAACGCAACGTCCATCCGGTTCAGGAGAGCCACACCTACTGCGTCGGGGGTAACGGCTCCCGGTTTCTCATCTTTCTTTATCCTTTTCCACGGTGCATCGGAGAGCTCTCTAAAGAGGGGGACTCCTACGTATTCACCTTATGCAAGGAAGAGTTCTTTCCTACGGAAGACGACCGAATCGAAAATTGCCTGAACCGGCGTATCACCGCCTATACCGAGAAAAAACATCGGGTTGAATTTTATTTTCAGAAATACGAGTCCCCCCTCGACAGGATCAATCGTATTATGCGGCTGACCTCCGAACCCGGGGCACCGGGCTAAAAGCTTTCGAGTACCTTCTCGGCGTACCTGCGGACCGATGTGGGGGCGTCGTCCCCGGTTAACTTTTCGACCTTGTCCCTCAATGTCCCGATCTTGTTGATTCGAATTCCCCTCATCCCGTAGATTTTCATGGGAATGGACGGACTCGCGAGCATCTGTTCGTAGAGCGGCGCGAGACCGGCCCCCTCCGCATCGGAGATAATCCGGGCTAAGGGATCGAGGATTACCGAACTCCGTTTAGCCGACTCCTCTGCGAAAAGCTCTTTTAAAAAAGGAATCGAACCCGAAAGGTCCTCCTCGACGAGGGCTTCCAGGGCCTGAGTCCGAACGGCAAGGGGGTTCCCCGGCCCCTTCGCGAGCTCTTTGAGGAATTCGAAGGATTTTCCTCCCCCGATCTTGCCGAGGGCTTCGACCGCCGCGGTTCGAACCTGGAGTTCCGGGTCGTTTTGTGCCTTATAGGTGAGTATATCGATACCCTCCTCGATACCCGCCTCCCCTATAGCTTCGGCGGCGCTTACCCGAATTCGCCAGAATCCGTCACGGAGGGCGGCAAAGAGAATCGCTTCGGCCCCGGGGCCTCCGATAAGACCCAGCGAGTAAACCGCGTTCGCCCTCAGGTAGGGATCGTCCTGTACGTAGAGCTCTTCCAAGGTATCCACGGCACGGGACGAGCCGATTCTGCCCAGGCTGTCCGCGGCGAAGCGCCGCATAGTAAGGGACTCTCCCTCGTCCCGGGCGATATCTATCAGGAGGTCGACAGCCTGCTCGGCTTGGAGTTTTCCGAGTACTAGAATTATCTGCTCCCGGACCTGCTCGGACACCCCGGATTCATCGTAGAGCTCGAGGAGCCGGGCGGCGGTTTCCTCGTCACCTAACTCGCCCAAGGCTTTGACCGCGTCTAATGAGAGGGTCCCGGATATTCCGCTTTCCGCTATGACGAATATACGAGGCTCGAGCTCTTCGATTCCCGTTTCCGCTACGTAGCGGATAACGCTCGCTACGAGAGCCGGCGGCTTGTCGAGGTGGTTCGAGAGTACTTCGGCGGCTCTTTCGACGAGGGAATCGTCGTCGATTGCCCGGAAGTAGTGAAACACCGCGGCGTGGACACCGGGGTCTCGAAGGGTATCGAAGAGAGATTCCGCTTCTTCGGTATACCCGGTTTCCTTTTCTTCGGTAATCGTTTCGAGAACGGAGAGTATTTGAGATGTGATTCCGAACTTGAGGGTGTCCTTCCGTTCCTCTACTATCGATTTGTCTTCCTGGGCGTACAACCGGATACCGCTTCCGAAAGGGACTAAAAAAAGAGCGAGAATTCCTATTAATGACAAGTATTTCATATATACCTCATCGATTGATTTTTTTACGTATGAGCTGAACGGCAATCTCCACCTTGAGAAGTACGTAGATGAACAGATATATACCTATACCTAAGAGTCCTCCCCCGAGGAGAATCACAAAGGATATTATCGTGCTTCCCTCTTCCCAAACACCTAGTGTAACCAGTTTGAACAGACACAAAGCCGCGGCAACGGGGACGGAGGCTATGAGCACTTTCATAAGGGTCATAAGAATCGATTTCCCGTGGATTAGACCGAGTTTCTTCCTTATGATGAAGAGCATGAACATCGCCCCCACAGTGAAGGATATAGTATTAGCCCAGGCGAGTCCCACCACCCTGAGCCGGGTCTCCTTCAGCCAGAGGCTCAAGCCTATGTCCATAGCGGCTACCGCGATCGAGAGGATAAAGGGAATGCGGTAGTCGCTCGAGGAGTAGAAGAACCTCTGAAGAAAATTGAAGGCGCCGACTCCGAATAATCCGAAGGAATAGGCGGTAAGGATACGCGAGGTCAAGAGAACATCCTCCATAACGAACTCGCCTCTGAACATGGCGACCGCGATTATCTCTTTTCCGATAACGCTCAAGAAGAGTGTCGAGGGGACCAAAAAAACCAGAAGGAACCGTAGGCCGTGCTGGATACTCTCCCGTAAACCGACCGTGTCGTCGAGGCTCGCCTGACGGCTCATCCGCGGAAAGAGGACCGTGGTGACCGAAGCGGAGAAAATTCCGAAGGGAAGCTGGAAGAAGACGAGGGCGTAATTCAGGGCTGAAGAGCTTCCCGTTTCAAGACCGGTAGCGAAGCGTATGGCGACCTGCTGATTGACGGTGAAGATAGAAGCGGTGGCGACGACGGGAAGCCAGTTCCTTATGATCTTGCGAAAATCTTCATTTTTGAACCGGAAGTCGGGTCTGAAATCGTAGCCGAGGCGCCGAAATAGGGGCGCTTGGAAGAGTATCTGAAGGAGACCTCCCGCGAGGACACCCACCGCCATCGAGAAGATACCGAGCCTCCCGTGAAGGAGAAGGATCGACGTTATCACCGCGACGGAGAAGAGGATCGGAGTAATAGCGGGGACGAAAAAATGGTTGTGGCTGTTCAAGGTCCCCATAATGACCGCGCTTATGCTGATCAACAGGAGATAACTTATGAACCAGCGAAAGAGATCTATCGCTAAGGCGGTCAGCTCGGGATTCTCGAAATCCACGAGGACGAACCGCATCAGCGGATCGGCGAAGGCGATGGAGAGAAGGCAGAAGGGCAGGAGAACAACAAACTGGAAGGTCAGGATGTTGCGGACGATGGTTCTCGAGCGCATTCCGGTCTCGTCCTTGACCAGCGATTGTGACAGAGCGGGAATGAAGGCCGACGAAAGCGCCCCCTCGGCCATGAGCTTTCGCAGGTTGTTGGGTATAGTGAATACCGCGTTGAGGACATCGGCGTGGCCCGAAGTTCCGAAGACCGCTCCGATGACCGCTATCCGTAAGAAGCCCAAGAGCCGCGAGACCATCGTCGCGACCATCACCGTAAAGGTTTTCCGGGCACTCCTCCCGAGACTCGGCTCCTTGATACCGATGACCGAGGTCTCGTCCGTTTCCGCCGGACTGATCTTTACAAAGGGTTTCATATCGGTCCCTCGGAATAGAGACTCGAGAACTCCCGTTTGAACCGGGCGAAGTTCCCCCGGTCGATGGAGTCACGGACATCTTTCATAAAGCGGTGAAAGAAGTAGAGGTTGTGTTCCGTCGCGAGCATGGGACCTAAGATCTCCTTGACCTTGAAGAGATGCCGGAGATACGACCGGGAGTACCTCCGGCATACCGGGCATGTACATTCGGGATCAATGGGACCGGTGTCGAGGAGGTTCTCCTCCTTCTTTAGAGAGAGGACACCGCGGCGGGTAAAAACGGAGCTGTTCCGGGCTATCCGGGTGGGAAAGACGCAGTCGAAAATATCTATTCCGTTTTCCACGGCGGATAAGACGTACTCCGGAGTGCCGATCCCCATAACGTAACGGGGCTTGTCCGCGGGCAGGAACTCCGCGGTCAGAGCGAGGAAATCGTGGTACCGGGCCGGTTCCTCCCCCACCGACAGTCCCCCTACGGCGATACCCGGAAAATCGAGGCCGTTAATCTCCTCGGCGCTCCGCTTGCGAAGGTCGGGAAAGAAATTTCCTTGGATGATTCCGAAGAGCCTGCCGTAGAACCCCTCGTAGGTCCGGAGACGCGACTTCGAACGACGGGCCCACTCGGTGGTCGTCTCGAGGGCTTCGACGGCATCCTTCTTATCGATTCCCGGAGGAGTGCAAACGTCGAGGGGCATGAGAATGTCGCTACCTAATGTATGCTGCGTATCCACTACCGACTCCGGGGTAAAGGTATGATAGGCCCCGTCGATATGGGATTGAAAGCGGACCCCCTCCGAGCCGATTGTGCGCAGCCGTGCCAGAGAAAATACTTGGTATCCGCCGCTGTCGGTCAATATGTTTCCGCCCCACCCGCTGAAACTGTGGAGTCCCCCGGCATTTTCTATGACCTCGGTACCCGGGCGGATGTAGAGGTGATACGTGTTGCCGAGGATCATGGTGTAACCGATTTCCTCGAGGGTCCGATGGCTTATCGCTTTGACCGTACCTTGTGTTCCCACCGGCATGAAGGCGGGGGTTTCGACGTCCCCGTGATGAAGGTGCAGGATTCCGGTCCGCGCGGAACTCTCGGTATCGACATTCTTAGGGGTGAACATGCAATCAGGTCCTCGCTTTATTGAACAACCAAATAACGGGGAAGGTAAATACCAAAAAGGTGCCCCAAGCACCGGCTAGGGGTGGAAGGTATCCTAGTTTTGCGAAGATAACAAGTACCATTTGTACCACGTAGTAGACCACAGAAAGAAGAAGGCTCAGTAAGAGACTCATGAGCATGACATTCTTCTTGAACCGCCCTCCCACCGCGCTCGACAGGATCGCGACCATAAGGGGAGTCAGGGCGAAGGAGTACCTCGTATAATATCCGGTCAGTGCCCCCCTATAGGGAAGCCCGGCGGCGCGAAGCGAGCGGATCCATTCCAAGGCCTCTTCACTCTCGAGCTCGTCGACGTCTCTCACTGTGCGCTGAAAGGTCCTAGGGAGCTGATCGAAGGAATCATCCTCGAAGGTACTGTGAAACTCCTCGGTAATGTAACCCTCTTCGGTGCGGGAAAAGTGGCGGACATTTCTCAAGATCCAATGACCGTCTTCCCACACGGCGGTCTCCGCGTCGAATCGTTCGAGGAATCGTCGAGTCCTCGGCTCGAACCGGACGAGGGTGAGATTGGAGAGTGTCCTGCTGTTGTCGTTGTAGTACTCCGAAAAGTAGATAATCGAGCGGTCGCCGCTCTGAACGGTAACGTTCGTGTTACTCAGACTGGTACGCTGGTTCAAGAGGGACGCGCTCAGCTCGTTTTTTCGTTTGAGGGTATCAATAACCACATTCTCCTCGAAGAAAAACCAGAATACGCTCAAGAGGGCCCCAATGAGAATAAAGGGAACAATGAGTCTGTAGAGACTTACCCCGGAACCGAAAACGGAGATGAGCTCGTTGTTTGCGTAAAAATTCCCGAGGGTATAGGAGATCGAGAACAAGAGCGCAATCGGAATGGAAAAACTCACGCATTTCGGAAGGTAGAGAAGAGCCACTCTAAGGATTTGAACGAGAGGAATGTCATGGTTCAGATAGCGCCAAAGATTCGCGAAGAGGTCCACCAGTTCCAAGATGAGAACGAAAAACAAGAGCGCTAGAATCAAAATGGGAATAAACGCCTTGACCACCATGCGATCGAAGAGCATTAACGCCTCCCCCTGACGGTAAAGGCGATCGTCCCGCCGGTAAGTATTACGATATTCGGGAGCCACATCGAAAGAATGGGTGAAAACATGACCCTGAGCCCCAAGGTTTGACCGGCGAAGAGCATACCCCAGTAGAGGGCGGCGACCAACAGCCCCAGACCGAATCCCACGGATCGACCGCTTCTCTTCGTGAACAACCCGATCGGGAAAGCAAAAACGACGAAGATGAAGCACGATAGGGGTACGGCGAGCTTTTTATGAAATTCGAGTTCGTAGAGGTGCAGGGAGCGGTCGTCGATCCGCCGGGTCAATCCCCGCTCTATCTCCTCCCGCAGGGCGGACATTCTCGATATATCGGCTTCATCCGGAAAGAGCCCCAATGTTCCGGCTTCCCGGTATCGGAGCAGTAGCTCCCACTTCTTCTCCTGGAGGTTCTGACGATGCAGACGCCGCTTTCTTTCCAGGACCGACTCCATTTCTCGGATCTCCTCTAAAACGTCCTTCGAGCTCATTTCGCTCGGACCGGGATTCCTCAAGGAAAAGGTTATATCTCTGAGAAGTATGTTGTAGATCATCCTTTCGGCACTTATGTATTCCGACAAATTCTTCCTCTTGAGATCGACGGTGTGACTGAAGACCGAATCGAGGTGGAGGGAAATGACCCCCTGCTGCTGTGCGCTCTCGACCAGCTCGGCACGCCCGGCGGTAATTATCCTCCGGTCGTTTTCCGGTGTCTTGTCGATAATCATGAGATCTTCGATTACACCCTCCTCTATCGCGCCGGTTACCAGGATACTGTCCTGATACCGTTTTATGGAATAGGGCTCGAGCTCGATTTCAGGATTCGAGTAGAGAAGCTTTCGGTAGAGCCGGCCGAAATTTATCGTCCCAATGGGAAGGAAGACATCGTTCATTACGAAAGAAAGAAACGAGAAGAGTACCGCGATAAAGAAAATGGGAACGAAGACCCTCCCCTTCGGGACACCCGAGGCCTGAAATGCGAGCATCTCGTTATCCGAAGAGAACCTCCCCACCGTCATGAGGGCTCCCACGAGAGTACCGAAGGGAATGCTCAAGGAAAGAATCAGGGGAAGTGAGTAAAAGATCAAGAGAAGTACATCGGTAAAGGGCACCCGCTTGGAAAGGATGTTCTCGGCCAGTAAGAGGATCTGGTTGACGAAAAAAATGAAGAAAAAGAAGAGAAAAGCTACGAGAAACGAGAGGATGAACTCTCTTCCCACGTACGAGTACAGGACCCAATACCGGCGTTTCATACGGATACGCTACCTTCCCGTGGAACCGAATCCTCCGGCCCCTCGGGCAGTCTCGTTCAATTCGAGAATCGGAACGAAATCGACATTGGTAACCGGCGATATAACGAGCTGAGCAATCCGGTCTCCCCTTTCTATCTCGAAAAAAGTCTCTCCATGGTTGATGAGGATTACTCCGATCTCACCCCGGTAGTCGCTGTCGACGGTCCCCGGGGCATTCAACACAGTAACTCCATGTTTGAGGGCCAGTCCCGACCTGGGTCTGACCTGCGCTTCGAATCCCTCGGGCAGCTCGATGCGAACCCCCGTGGGTATCAGTTTTCGTTCACCCGGGGCGAGCCGAACGGTCTCTTCTACCGCGGCCTTGAGATCAGCCCCAGCGGAGTACGCGGACCCGTATTCCGGAATGAGTTCGCCGGACACCGCATGGATATGTATTTTCATTTCACCTCTCCTCGACACGGTTGAATCAGAAATTAAGCCCGGTGATTTTGCGTTTCCCGAGGTTCCTCGTCCCATAGGCGAAGAGCTTGAAGTCTTCACCCGACAGGACCGTATCACTCACTCTTTTTACATCGTCACGGGTGACCCTTTCAATAAGGCTTATAGCGATCTCTGAGGTGTGAATTTCTCCGCCCAAGAGGTAGTGCCTGACCATCCGTTTCATACGCGTCTCCATGTCTTCGAGAGAGAGGATGAGTCCCCCCGAAAGATGGGTAACCGCGTCGGCGATCTCATCGTTCCCGGGCGGGGTATGGCGGAATCTCCGTATCTCGTCATCTAACCCCTTAATGAGCCGCTTCAGGAGCCCCGGCGAGGTGTTCGCGTAAACAATCCATAAAGCGGTGGTGGAAAAGAATGTGCGCATCGAGTAGATGGTATAGCAGAGTCCGAGCCGCTCCCTTAAGCCCTGAAAGAGCCGGGAGCTCATCGATTCACCGAATATGGTGCTGAAGACGAGGAAATCGTAGAATTCGGTTATTTTACGAGGAATCTCGAAGGAGGTCCCTCCGTAGATCTGAACTTGCTGAAAACCTCCCGATACGTATTCGGTGGATAGACCCCGGGAAACACGAGGATTTTCTCGTGTCTTACGATCGGTTCCGGGACGTCCCCCGGGAAGCAGCTCTTCGAGGAAGTCCATGATACGGTCGGGATCGAAATCCCCGGCGACCGAAATCAGTAGATTCGACGGGACGTATACACGCCGGTAGAAATCGATAAGTTTCTCCCGTGAGATAGAGCGGATGTGATCTTGTTCTCCCGTGATCTTGGCAGCTAAAGGGTGGTCTTTACCCCACAACATTTCCAGGAAAAGATCGTAGGCGAGCTCCTCCGGGCTGTCTTCGGCCTCTTTTATCTCGTTGAGGATTACCAGTTTCTCCCTCTCTATCTCCTCGAGGGGAAGAATCGAATGAAAGAGTATATCGGTAAGAATTTGGATCGCCAGCTCCGAATGGACCGAGGCGACCGAAATCAGTAGATTCGACGGGACGTATACACGCCGGTAGAAATCGATA
>CAZXMO010000042.1:0-30678 GCA_964641125.1 uncultured Spirochaetales bacterium | reverse complement strand
AACGAAGGTGGAAACCGGGTTGCCGGGCAGCCCGAAGACGTATCCCGGTTTTCCTGTACGGGAGTGGCTTCCGTAAAGGGTGGGTCTCCCCGGCTTGACGGCGAGCTTATGGAAACCGATTTCGAGCCCGGCGGCCGTAAGTATCTCCGGTACGTAATCGTACTCCCCCATGGACACCCCGCCCGAGAGGAGGAGGATATCGGTTTCCTCCATTCCCCGGATTACCGCATTCTCGAGCGCCTCCGGAACGTCGGGGATGATGCCGTACCGCACCGGTTCTCCTCCCGCCTCCCGTATCTGCGCTTCGAGCTGCCGGCCGTTACTGTTATAAATCGTCCCGGGTCTAAGCTCTTCCCCGGGATCTACGATCTCCGATCCCGTGGTAATAATTCCGACCCGGGGCCTTACAGCCGCTTTCACCGAGGCGAGCCCGAGGCTCGCGATGATCCCGATATCCTTGGGCGTAAGCTTTCTTCTCGAGAGAACGACGTCTCCGGGCCGCATGTTCTCGCCCCGCTTGATTACATTTTCATAAGGCTCGGACTGAACGAGGACCATGGTCCCGTCATGCTCTTGAGTGTACTCCACGCGAATTACCTTGTCCGTTCCCCCGGGCATCATGGCTCCGGTCATGATCTTAGAGCACTCCCCGTGGGCGGGGCTTTTGCTCGGAACATCCCCCGCGGCGATCGTCTCCAAAACGGTAAACTGGGTGGAGTGATCGCCGGAAGCGACGGCGTATCCGTCCATGGCCGCCTTGTCGAAGGGGGGAGAATCGGCATCGGCCGTAAGCTCGGCGGCAAGGACCCTTCCCAACGCTTCTTCGAGGGGTACCGCTTCCATGGGTACTTCGGGAAACCGTGCGGTGTCGAGGATAGCCTGGGCCTTTTCGAGTTGGAGCATTGTAGGCTTCTCCTATATTTACTCGGCAGGGATCAAAACGCTCATTTCGGTGTATTCTTCGACCCTGGACGTAACTTCGAGTGTCCCATTATACGTCTCAATGAGGTTCTTACACAAGGTCAGGCCGATTCCCATGTTTTCTCTGCGGGTCTTGGTGGAAAAGAAGGGATCGAAGATACGCTCGTTCACTTCCTGCGGGATGCCGCTGCCGTTGTCCCGAAAACTGAAGGTGAGCATTCCTTCGGCCCGTTTTGCCGTCACCCACACTGTTCCCTTGTGCTCGACCGCCTCCACGGCATTTCCGAGGAGATTTTGAAACACACTCAAGAAATCGCCGGCGTTACAGGTGAAAATGAGATTATCCTCGATGCGGGCAATGAACTCCACCAACGCCTCGTACCGCACGAAGTATTCGACCGAGGTCCTCAAGACTCCCGAAAGATCGATCGTATCCCGCTCTCCGTCCCGGCTTCGGAAGAACTGTTTCAGGCTTCGGGTAATTTCCTTCATCCTCTGAAATCCCTTCCTGTAATCGCTGAGGATCTCCCGGATGTCTCTATGAATAAAGTCCAGTGATTCCGGACTGCGGGAAGGAAGCTTCCCCGTCTGGGAAGCTTCGGTCAAAAGGTCCACATAGCCGGCTAAGTAGTCGAGGTTTCCGTGCATGTGTGTCAACGGATTGCTTATCTCGTGAACAATCCCCGCGGCAAAGGTAGCCAGGACCGAGAGCTTTTCCTGCTGTATAAGCCTCTCCTTGGTCTTGGCCAGCTCCCGAACCATTTCTTTTTCCCGAATGAAGCGCTTGCTCAACACCCGGACCAGAAGAAAAAGGACGAATATCAGGGTCCCGAAGATCGCCAGATGGGTAAAGGTAATGAAGGGGGCCGCGGGAAGCTTGTCCTGAAGGAGAAAAAAGTAGACCAACCCCACCCCAAACAGAGGGGCCGAAAGCACGGGGTGAAAGAAAAAACTACAAAATCCTATTGTGGCGAATACAAGGAAGAGAGATATCCCGAAAAAGGCGCCTAAAAAAGGGTTTTCCCCCCTCCACGGCGGCATCAGATACACCAACTCGAGCACGAAATAGAGGAAAAAGAGAATCCCGCCGAGAAACACGGTAATCCGAAAGAGGGTACTTTCCCACTGCCTGTACAGGAGAAGGATCAGGACCGCGAGGAGGGACAAGATGAGAAGACAAGCTATCACGAATAGATAATTGGAAACCGCCAAGGGGCTTATCACACCCTTGGCGATATAGAGAGGAAAGAAGATGCTTCCGAACACCAGGGCTACCCGCCTGCTCGGCTCGAACTCAAAGAGCTCCATTCTCCTCCCCGTTGATGCAAATGCCCAGGTTCTCCATTTTGTTCTTGAGGCCCTGCCGGCTCAGATGAAGCTCCCGGGCGGTCTTCGAGATGTTCCCTCCGTTCCCGTTCAGCCTGCGGAAAATAATACTCTTCTGAACCGAATTGAGGTATTCCTGGAGATCGAAATCTCCCTCCTCCGGTACGCTCTTCTCCTGTTCGCCCGCCGACATCGACGGAAACGACGCTGCATCATCCCCCTGCATGCCCCGGGTAAGGATCTCCCGAATAAGGGTCGAAGATATCGACTCGGTGCGGTGCACCGCCGCGTGGAGATTCAGCTTTTCGAGGAGACCCTCGAGCTCACGGACGTTTCCCGGAAAGGAGTACTTGAGAAGCCAGTCCAGCCCTTCCTCCTCGAAGCGGGGGAGATTATACCGCCGCTTGGCCGCGATGTATTCGATAAGGGGGAGTATGTCCTCCTTCCGTTCTCTCAAAGGGGGTATGGCTATATGGAGGGAGGACAATCGATAGAATAGATCCTTCCGAAAGATCCCCCGCTCCACGTCCCGGTCGAGCCGGCGATTGGTGGCGGCAATAATTCGTACATTGACCTGTTTTTCCTTCGTCGATCCCACCGGAAAAAAGGTCCCGAACTGAATGAACCGGAGAATCTTGGACTGGAAGCTCGGGGGAAAGTCTCCTATCTCGTCGAGAAAGAGGGTCCCCCCCTCCGCCTCCTCTACGAGCCCCGATTTATTGCGGATGGCCCCGGTAAAAGCCCCCTTTTCGTACCCGAAGAACTCGCTCTCTAGGAGCTGTTCGGAAAAGGCGGAACAGTTGAGAGCTATGAATTTTCCGTTCCTTCGCGAAGACATCGCATGGACCCCCCGGGCGATGAGCTCCTTCCCCGTGCCGGTTTCGCCGGTCAAGAGGAGAGGCTCTTCCGAGAGGGCGTACATCTTCGAGAGCGATTTTAACCGCTCGATCTTGGAGTGATACCCGATGAAATCATCCAGACCCTGCTCCGAACGGCTCTTGAGCTTGAGGTTCTCTCTGCGCAGGGCCTCGTTTTGAATCCGTAACCGCTCCTCGAGACGGCGCTTTTCCCGCTGGAGCGAAAGATTCTCGTCCGCCCTGTGGACATTCTGAAGAAGGGAATCGGGAGTAAAGGGTTTGACGATGTACTTGTAGATGACGTTGGAATTGACCGCGTCGATGAGGTCTCCCGAATCGGTATACGCCGAGATGATGATGCCTAAGAAATCGCCCTTAGCCGTTTGGATCCGTCTGATCAGATCGATCCCGGAGAGACCGGGCATTTTCTGATCCGCGATAATCAGGTCGAAATCATTTGCGCAGCAATAATCGAGGGCGTCCATGGGATCGACAAAGCTTTCGGTCTGATAGTTCTGAAGGACCCGCCTCAAGTAGGTTACATTAGCCGATTCATCATCTACAACAATGATTTTCATCTAGTATACTATACCCGGAGAAAAGATCAGGGGAAAGGGGAAAATTCCTTGCCGAGGAGGCCGCCATTTTTTACCTTGAATTATATACTTCGATGAATCAAAAAAAATGGAGGAGAGACAATGGAGTACCGTGATCTAGGTTCGACAGGAATGAAGGTTTCCGCGGTGAGCCTCGGGACCTGGGCTATAGGAGGCATGTGGGGAAACGTAGAGGACAGCGAGTCCCTCCAGGCCCTGGAAAAGGCCCTCGAGCTCGGGGTCAATTTCTTCGACACCGCCGATGTCTACGGAGACGGGCGGAGCGAAAAGCTCTTGGCCGAGCTCAAAAAAAGGCACAAGGATTCAATCTATATCGCCACCAAAGCGGGAAGGCAGCTCGATCCCCACACCGCGGACCGGTACACGCCTAAAAACATCCGCGGCTTTATCGAGGACAGCCTGAAGCGCCTGGAAACCGACGCTCTGGACCTTCTCCAGCTCCACTGCCCTCCCACCGATGTCTACTATAATCCGGACCTCTTCGACGCCTTAGACGGTATGGTAAAAGAGGGGAAGATCCTCCACTACGGGGTAAGCGTCGAAAAAGTGGAAGAAGCTATCAAGGCGATAGAGTATCCCGGCGTGGAGACGGTTCAGATCATCTTCAATATGTTCCGGTTCCGTCCGGCGGAGCTCTTCTTCAAGCTGGCCAAGGAGCGGAGAATCGGAATACTCGCACGGGTGCCCCTGGCGAGCGGGCTCCTGACCGGGAAGATGAGCAGGGACACCAGCTTCTCCAAGAACGATCACCGGAATTTCAACCGCCACGGCGAGATGTTCGATGTGGGGGAAACCTTTTCAGGCGTGGACTATGAGAAGGGGCTCACCGCGGTGGAAGAGCTCAAGGAGATATGCCCCGAAGAGATGACCCTCGCCCAGTTCGCACTTCGGTGGATTCTGATGTTCGAAGAAGTATCCTGCGCTATCCCCGGCGCCAAGCGCCCCTCCCAGGCGGAGGAAAACATCCGGGCCGCCGATTTTCCGCCCCTGAGTGACGACACCATGCGGAAGGTCGCCGACATTTATAACACCTACATCCGCCCCGACGTCCATCAGCGCTGGTAGCGGCTCTCGAGCTCGGCGAGGAGCTCCTCGAACTCCACCCCGGAGGCCTCGAGGAGAACCAAGAGGTGGTAGATGAGGTCCGCCGATTCATGGACGATCTCGTCCCGGCCGTCGGCGAGGATGAGCTCTATCGCCTCCTCGCCGGTCTTTTTCTTGATTTTTTCGATTCCCGATGTAAACAGATGGGTGGTGTACGATCCCTCGGGGAGCTCCCGTTTCCGCTCGCCTACGAGCCGGGCGAGGCGGAGAAGTATAGCGGCATCGCTGCCGGGAACGCCCTCGGCCGCCGCGTCGCGAGCGGTAGATTCGATGCCGGAGACCGCCGCCCCTCCCTCACCGGGTAAATCGACCACCGCGAGAAACCAGCCTTGTTTCCGCTCGAGACCTACGAGGGCGGCGCTCCCCGCGTAAGGCAGAAGGCGCCCGGTTTTCGGGTGGACGGTCCACAGAACCCCGGTCTCCAGGCTCTTTGTGTATCCCTTTTCGTCGATAAGGGCGAGATCCCGAACGGTTCCCCCCTTCGCTTGAACGACACACGGGGTCCGATCTACCAATCTTCCTCTCCGGGGGTATCGACTTGATATTTCTCGAGGACTTCCGGAAGGTTGAACTTGTCTTCGTACACCGCCCGTCCCGTGATGATACCCACCACCCCTTTGGGCTTCTTCCCAACGATCTTCTCGATGTCCTCGGCGCTTCCGATCCCTCCGGAGAGGATAACCGGTAGTCCCGATACCTCGGCGATACGCTCGGTAGCCTCTATGTCGGGCCCCTCCATTGTTCCGTCCTTCGATATGTTGGTATAGACGATACTCGCAATTCCCGCCTCTTTCGCGCGCTCGGCGAGGATTGAGTCATCGATATCGGTGCTTCTTTCCCACCCGGATATCTGCACCTTTCCCTCTTTGGCATCGATCCCTGCTACGAAGATCGGTCCGTAATGCTGAATCCATCCGGCGACTCTGCTCGGGTTCCGGGCGAAGAGTGTTCCCACCACCAGCCGGTCGATGCCGAGATCGATGAGCTCCTCGACATCTTCCTCATCCCGGATACCCCCGCCGAATTGAAGGGTGCAGGAGACGGCCTTTCGGATCTTGCGGATCTTCTTGCGGTTCCGTTTTCCTCCTCCCCGGGCGGCATCCAGATCCACGATGTGTATTCTCTTCGCCCCTAACCTTTCGAATTCCCTGGCCATGGCGACAGGGTCCTTCTCGTAGACGGTGGCCTGGGAATAGTCCCCTTTATAGAGGCGAACACACTCGCCTCCCAAAATGTCAATGGCTGGAATTATGAGCATCAGTAACTCCTGATGTGGGATAGGTACGAGAGTATACCAGTTTACGTGCGTTTATTCAAGAAAAACGATTCCCGGCCCCACACGAAGCTTCCGTCTCCGGATAAATCGGAAGGGATGAATATCGAGGGGATTGGGATACCATCCCTCGATCCGGCCTAAATCGATTAAGTTCCACGCCGGAAGATGACTGATCGGAAGCACTACCGCCTCGTCGAGGATGAGCTGCTCCGCCCGGGAGAGGGTTTCGTACCTGTCGACTCCGGATTGGAGCATGGATTCGCCTATAATTGCGTCGAAATCGGGGTTTCGATAGCCCGCGTCGTTCAAGTTGCTCTCGGAGGTCCACATCTGCAGAAAGGTAAGGGGATCGGGAAAATCCCCGATCCACGAGAGCATCCCCAAGGTGTAGTCCCCGGCCTTGAGAACATCGTAATACCGGGAAAAATCGAACTCCTCGATATTCACGGTAAGTCCAAGGCTCTCCTCCCACCTCTGCTTCATCAGAACCGCGACACGTCTGCTTTCGAAGCCTCCGGGGATTTTGATGATGATCTCCGGGATTCCCTCCCCGCCGGGAAAACCGGCTTCCTCCAAGAGCCGTGCCGATTCGTCCGTATCCTGTTCGGTGATCCCGAATATCTGAGGATATTTGGGCACGCCCGGGACCAGGGTGGAGGCGGGAAAGTACATGAACCGGGGCGACCTGAGCGAATCGAAGGGAAGGAGCAGAGTGAGGGCTCTCCGAACACGGGGATCATCGAAAGGCGCCTCCCGGCACGAGAAATAGAAGAAGGTGGTGGCGAAGAGGGGGTTGAAAACCAGGGAATCGGTGTCATCTATCCTGTCGAGAAGGATGCTGTCGGCGACCCAGGCGAGCTCGCCCTCGTTAAAAGCCCTGGTGGCCGCTTCGGCGTCGTTCTCGAGGCGCACAACGATCCCCGGCAGGTCGACGGCCGCCTCGTTCCAGTAGAGGTTGTTCTTGACGAGCACTATCCGTTCCGGGTTCTGGGAGTAGACGTAGTAGGGTCCGTTCCCGGGGATTATGCTGCTGATCGACCAATCCTCCCTGTCGAGAAAACGGGGATGCACCGGCGCGAAGCTGTGATGGCAGAGGACTTTCAGAAAGTGCCCCGCCGGATGCTCGAGCTGTACCTCGAGGATGAAGGTATCCACCGCCCTGATTCCCACCGATGCGGGGTCGGTGTTCTTACCGGTACGGTAATCGGCGGCCCCCTCGATAATATCGAAGAGGAAGGAGTACTCGCTCTCCTCATCCGGATCGAGCAGAGTGAGCCAGGTATCTTTGAAATCGGCGGCGGTTACGGGATCGCCGTTCCAGTATCTCCCGGTTTCCCTCAGGAAGAACCAATAGGTTGTCTTGTCCTCCGAAATCTCCCAGCGGGAAGCGGCGGCGGGGACCGGCTCCATAGTCAGGGGATGATAGGTGACCAGCCCCTCGTAGAGAGCGGTATACAGCTGGGCCTCGGTGGAGGTGAAGGTGTGGAGGGGATTGAAGGTGATTTTGGTCCCGGAGAAAGAGACCCGGAGGAACTCATCGGTCGGGAGCTCCGCCGAAAGGAACCGGGCCCCTGCGAAGAGGAGGATAACAGTCACTGCCGTTATTATAAAACTCCGCCGCATCAATTCTTGAGCCCCGTCAAGGGAGCGGGAATCCGCCCGCCCCTGTGTATGAATTCCGTACTGCCGAACCGGCTGACCGCCATCACCGGGGCGGTCCCGAGGAGCCCTCCGAACTCGGCGACATCCCCCACGGTCTTGCCGGGAACCGGGATAATCCGTACCGCGGTGGTCTTGGAGTTGACCACCCCGATAGCCGCCTCGTCGGCGATAATCGCCGCGATCGTTTCATCGGGGGTGTCGCCGGGAACGGCGATCATGTCGAGACCCACCGAGCACACGCAGGTCATCGCCTCGAGTTTCTCTAGGGTCAGGCTTCCCCGCTTGACCGCATCTATCATCCCCGCGTCCTCGCTTACGGGAATAAAGGCGCCGCTTAAGCCCCCGACGTGGGAGCTCGCCATGGCCCCGCCTTTCTTGACCGCATCGTTCAGGAGGGCCAAGGCGGCGGTAGTCCCGGGAGCACCGCACGATTCGAGGCCCATGGTCTCTAAGATGTGGGCTACGCTGTCGGCCCTCGCCGGGGTAGGGGCCAGGGAGAGGTCCACGATCCCGAAGCTCACGCCGAGCCGCCTCGAGGCCTCTCGAGCGACGAGCTGTCCCATCCGGGTAATCTTGAAGGCGCACCGCTTTATGGTTTCCGAAACCGCGGTAAAATCTCCCGGGCCCATTTTCTTCAAGGCGTTGTACACCACCCCGGGACCGCTGATCCCCACGTTGATGACGCTTTCGGGCTCACCTACCCCGTGAAAGGCCCCCGCCATGAAGGGATTATCCTCGGGGACATTGGCGAATACCACCAGCTTCGCGCAGCCGATACCGTTCCGGTCCGCGGTGGCCTCGGCGGTCCGCTTTATGACCGTTCCCATTTCACGGACCGCGTCCATGTTGATCCCCGCCCGGGTGGTAGCTAGATTCACCGATCCGCAGACCTTTTCGGTGGATCTCAACGCTTCGGGGAGCGAATCGATAAGCTTCCGGTCCCCTGTGGTAAACCCTTTGTGGACCAAGGCGGAAAATCCCCCGATAAAGTCGATCCCCAGATCCTCCGCCGCGGCGTCCAGAGTCTCAGCGAATCGGATGTAGTCTTCCTCGTCACACGATTCCGCCACCAGAGAAATAGGGGTAACCGCAATCCGGGTATTGACGATGGGAACGCCGTACTCTTTTTCGATGTCCTCCCCGGTCCGCACCAGGGCCCGGCCGATGCGGGTTATCTTCTCGTAGATCTTCTCCCTCGACCTCTTTCCCGAGCCGTCGGCGCAGTCGAGAAGGGAAATTCCTAAGGTAATAGTCCGGATGTCGAGATGCTCCTCCTGGATCATCCGGATGGTTTCGATTATTTCGGATTGGAGTATCATACGCGATGCATGCTGTTGAAGATGTCCTCGTGCTGAATGCGGACGGAGAGCCCCAGCTCTCCTCCCGCGGCCTCGAGTCCGTCGGAGAGCTCACGAAAGGATATCGATGACGCCGAGATGTCCACGAGCATCATCATGGTGAACATATCCTGCATGATGGTCTGGGAAATATCGAGGATATTGACCTGCCGGTCGGCTAAAATGCCGCTGATCCGGGCTATGATCCCGACCCTGTCCCGTCCTAGGACCGTTATAACCGCTCTCATACCTTGTCTCCTTCCTCGACCGCGGAAAGAAGAGCTTCCGCGAGTCTTTCGGGCATTCGCACCATCGGGAAATGATCGCCTTCGATGCGCAGAATCCGCCAGCCCCGCCGCTGAGCCTCCCGGGCGATACCTTGGAGGATCGGGGTAAAGGTCCACTCCGGTGACTTCCCGGTGCATTCGATGTACACGGGCCCAAAAGCCTCGATCCGATCCTCGTGGAAAAAAAGATTCTCCCTTCCCGTGAGAATCGGCTGGTCCTCCAGCCGGTCATCATCACTCTCGAAGTAGGGGACCTTCGAACCCCGGGAGAAGTCCCGAGCAACGGCGGTGAGCGATCGGGTAATCCCGGGACCGAATAGATCGAATAGGGATTGTCCGTTCCGCGGCACGAAGGCGTCTAAATAGACGAGGTTTCGGACCCGCTCTGAAAGCCTGTCGGCGATTGCCGTCGCCACCATTCCTCCGTAGCTGAAACCGACCAATGTTATGCCGGTAAGATCCTCGTAGAGGATAGTGTTAGCGACATCCTCGATATGGGTGGCCAGACGGATGCCGCCCGCTACTTCGAGGTGCTTCCGCTCCCCGAGACCGGTCAGAGTCGGTGCGTAGACTCGGTGTCCGCCCCGGATAAGCAGAGGACTCAGCTTCTGCCACTGCCAGCCGCCGGCCCAGCCGCCGTGGACTAAGACGAAGGTTTCCAGATCATCTCTCCTTACTTATTTCGGCATCACTATACCAGAGGCGGCCGATAATTGCTACGCGGCCGGTACCGCCCCTCAGGGGTGCCGATTGTCATTTCTCGAGGGGTTCCGTATAATCGGAGCACATGAAGAAGTATATTTTCGTGACCGGCGGAGTGTGTTCCAGCCTGGGGAAAGGCATAGCGGCGGCATCCATAGGCTGCCTCTTAGAGGCGAGGAACCTCCGCATCCGGATGATCAAGATAGATCCCTACATCAATGTCGACGCCGGCACCATGAGCCCCTATCAGCACGGAGAGGTGTATGTAACCGACGACGGAGCGGAAACCGATTTGGATCTGGGAAACTACGAGCGCTTTACCTCGTCCCCCTTGAGCCAGGCCAACTCCATAACCACCGGGCAGGTATATCAAGAGGTCATCAAAAAGGAGCGTGAGGGGCGCTACCTCGGCCGGACCGTGCAGGTCATCCCCCACATAACCGACGAAATCAAGCGGAGGATCTTCAAAATCGGCGAGCAGGAAGACGTGGACGTCACCATCATCGAGATCGGGGGGACGGTAGGGGACATCGAATCGATCCCCTTTCTCGAGGCCGCGCGACAGTTTATCCACGATGTCGGCCGGGCCAATGTCCTCTTCGTCCACCTGACCCTCGTTCCCATGGTCGTAGGAGGAGAGCTCAAGACCAAGCCGACCCAGCACTCGGTCAAATCCTTGAGGGAAATAGGTATCCAGCCGGACATTCTGATGTGCCGTACCCCCTACCAGCTCGAGGAATCGATGCGAAACAAGATTTCCCTCTTTACCAACGTCGAGGAGAATGCGGTCATCTCGGCCTACGACGTCAAAACGACAATCTACGAGATTCCTCTGATGTACCACCGGCAGAAGCTCGACGAAATCGTGGTCGAGCGCTTAGGCATCCCCCATGAGCGCGCCGCGCTGACCGCATGGCAGACCGTGGTGGACACCTTCAACAACGCCGATCAAACCGTACGGATCGCCCTCGTCGGAAAGTACGTAGAGCTCAACGACACCTATAAGTCGATCCACGAGGCCTTGGTCCACGGGGGAATTGCTAATTCGGTACGCACCGAAATCGTGTACATCGATTCGGAGGCCCTCGAGAAAGACCAGAGGTACGAATCCTGGTTCGAGGAGATCGACGGGATTCTCATCCCCGGAGGATTCGGTCAGCGGGGTATCGAGGGGATGATCCGGACGGTGACGATAGCCAGAGCGAAGGGCATTCCCTACTTCGGAATCTGCTTAGGGATGCAGGTCATGGTCATCGAGTATGCCCGCTCCATCCTAGGCCTCGAAGAGGCCAACAGCACTGAGTTTTCCCCCGACAGCCCCCACCCGGTGGTCGATCTCTTGGAAGAGCAGATCGACGTAACGGCGTACGGGGGGACCATGCGGTTGGGACGAAACGATACCAAGCTCCTCGAGGGGACTAAAATACGATCGAGCTACAATAAAGAGCTGATCACCGAACGGCACAGGCACCGCTACGAGGTGTCCAACAAATACCGGGACGGCATACAGGAGGCCGGCCTCATCGTCAGCGGCCTTACCCCCGACCACGCCCTCGTGGAATCGGTGGAATGGCCCGATCATCCCTGGGGTGTGGGGGTCCAGTTCCACCCCGAGTTCAAATCCCGCCCCACCGCCGCTCATCCCCTGTTCGTGAGCTTCATCGAGGCGAGCCTCGACGGGAGGGACCTGACGAGGTGAAGCGGCTCCCGCCCCTTCTGCTTCCGCTCCTCTTTTTTGCCTGCAGCTTCGATTACGAGGGGGCCCGTATCGCCGAGGAGTTCGACGAAGAAGTCCCCGAGACAATTATTCTCGACTTTTCCCGGACGAGGATCGACAAGGGGCGTCCGGAGTTTCAGATCACGGGCTCCCGGGCGGCCACGTACGGAAAGAGGATGGAAACCGAGGTCGAGGATGTTCTTTTCCTGGAGTTCGACGAGGACGGGGAAATTACCACCGAGGGAAGGGCCGACCGGATTATTATCTCCTCCGATACCGAAGACGCGGAAATCGAGGGAAATATTCGCTTCTATCATGCCGAGGAGGAAACCGGGATCGAGGCGGAACGGTTGAGCTGGGAGAACGAGGAACGGGTTCTCTCCGGTCCTGAGGGAGAGGTCACCGTAACGAGGAAATCGGGCTCTACTTTGAGCGGCGGGGGTTTCCGCGCGGATATGAGGCGGAAGCGAATCGAGTTTTCCGGCGGCGCCCGCGGGACCTGGGTCGAAGAGGAGGAGGACGATGAACAATAGATACCGCTTCGGCATCCCCGCGCCGTCCCCCCTCGTATGTTTAGCCCTTTTGTTTCTTCTACTCCTCCCCGGCAAGGCGGGCGCCGCCGAGAGCTTTTCCTTTTCCAGCGACAGGCTGACCACGGTTACCGCGGAAGGGAGAGAGAGGAGCCTGCTGAAGGGAAACGCCAGAGTGGTAAGCGAGTCTACCGAGATAACGGCGGACCGGATCGAGATCTTCGGCGAGGATTCCAGATACATTACCTGTACCGATAATATCCGGGTTGTAGACTCGGAACAGGGGATCCGCCTGGAGTCCCACAAGCTCTTCTATGACCGGGAACTCGATATCATACGGATAGACGGGTACGCGAGTATGGTGGACAAGAAGAACGAGCTTCTCGTCGAGGGGGGCTTTTTGGAAAATCGCGGGGAGGAGGACATCACCATCATCCAGATCGGCGTAAGAATTATGAAGCCGGATATGGTCAGCAGATCGGAGTTCGCCCGGTTCGACCGGGAAGAGGAAATTTTGGAGCTTTCGGGAAATCCCCATGTGATCTGGAAGGGGGACGAGTACCGGGCATCGAGGATCGTCATGAACTTGGATACCGAAGAGATAACCCTCGAGGGATCGGTTCAAGGAACGGTACGGGAAACGGAAGAAGACGGCGACGAGGAGGACGGCGAGACCGATGAAGCTGTTGGGACGGAAGAATAGGGACGCCCCTCTCATCCGGGGAGAGGTCTTGTCCGTCGAGGGGCTCACCAAGAACTTCGGCAAAAAGAGGGCCGTCCAGGATGCCCGCTTCTCGATGACTCGGGGTGAAATCGTCGGACTCCTCGGCCCCAACGGCGCGGGGAAGACAACCTGCTTTTACATGATCGTGGGTTTTATCAGTCCCACCTCGGGCCGGATCTATCTGGACAAGAAGAATATTACCGCCCTTCCCATGTACAAGCGCGCCCGTGAGGGCATATCGTACCTTCCCCAGGAGGCATCGGTATTCCGGAAGCTCACGGTGGAACAGAACATTCAGGCGGTCCTCCAGACCAGGAAAGACTTGACCAAGGAAGAGAAGCACCGGACTTTGGAACAGCTCTTAGACGAGCTCGGGATAACCGACATCCGAAAGCAAATGGCCTATACCTTGTCGGGGGGAGAACGCAGACGGACCGAAATAGCCCGGTCCCTGGCTACCGAGCCCCGTTTCCTCCTCTTAGACGAGCCCTTCGCGGGGATCGATCCTATTACCGTAGACGAAATCAAAAAAATCATCAGAGAGCTCTCTACTAAGAAAATCGGGATCCTCATCACCGACCACAATGTTCGGGACACTTTAGAAATTACCCACCGCAGCTACATTATCAATAACGGCGAGATCATGGTTTCCGGCGGCAGGGAAGAGCTTCTGGCCAACGAAACAGCCCGAAAAATATACCTCGGCGCCGACTTCCGGCTGTAGGAACGCCGGCGGCGGTACCGGCTTCATTGACAAATCAAACCTCCTCGATCATTATTAATACAAGGAGAAAATGAGCGTGCAGTATCAGAAGCCTCAGATGGCTCAGCAGCAGAGACTCAAGATGAGCCCTCAGATGTATCAGTCTATCAAGCTCATGGCCCTTCCCGTTCAGGAGCTCAAATTCCGCATTCACGAAGAGGTAGAGAACAATCCGGCCCTGGAAATCCTCGAGGAGCGGAACGAGGCGTCCCTCGACGCCGGAACCGAAGAACGGCAGGAGGAGCTCGACTATTTCGAAAACTCCTCCGACCCGGGATATACCCGCAGACTCGACGAAGCGGCGAGTGATTCCAAGCGGAATTTCATGGAAGGGGCCCTCTCCCGGCCGGAGAACCTCCACGATCACCTGATGTGGCAGCTCAGACTCCAGCCGATATCGGAGATTGAGTTCGAGGTGGGAAAACTCCTTATCTACAATCTCGACGAAAACGGGTTTCATCGGGAAGAGCCCAAAACCCTTATTAAGCCGGGGCAAGAGGAAATTCTCGTCCGCATGATCGATCTTATCCGGAATTTCGAGCCGGTGGGGGTGTGCGTTGCAGACTACCGGGAATCTCTTCTCGTCCAGACCCGGCAAGCTCCGGATGCCCCCGAGGGTACCGAGGAGGTACTCCTCGAGCACATGGATCTCCTCGAAAAAGGAAAGATAGAGGCCCTCGGAAAGGTTATGGAGTTGCCCCTCGAAGAGGCGGAAGAGATCCTCGATTTCATTCGTACTCTGAACCCTATGCCGGGACAAGAGTACTCCGCGGAAACACCGACCTACGTTATACCCGATCTCATGCTCCGCATGCGGGAGGGAGAGTTCGTCCTCGTCCTCAACGACGAGGAGATTCCGGTCCTAGGAATCAACTCCTTTTTCGAAGAGATCCGGGACAATTCACAGGAGACGAATCACAAGGACGTCAAGCGGTACGTCAAGACCAAGATCAAGGACGCCAAGTGGTTCATTCGAAGCATCAATCAGCGAAACGAGACTTTGGTGAAAATCGCCACGGCAATCATCGAATTCCAGCGGGATTTTTTCCTGAAGGGCCCTAAGTACTTGGTTCCTTTGACCCTCAAAGACGTCGCCGATGAGGTGGGGGTCCACGAGACCACGGTCTCCCGGATTGCCAACTCCAAGTATATCCAAACCGAATGGGGTATATTCGAGTTGAAACACTTCTTTACCAACTCCATATCCGGGGCGGGATCCGGCGGGTCCCGGTACTCGAAGGAGGGGGTCAAAGCGATGATAAAGGAGATTATCGAAGAAAACACCTCCGGAAAGAAACTTTCCGATCAAAAAATCGCGGAGATGCTGAAGCAGCGGGGCGTATCGATTGCCCGGCGTACCGTTGCCAAGTACCGGAACGAGTTGGATATTATGTCATCGTACGAACGATGACGGAACCACGAGGAGGGTTTATGAACACCGAGATCAAGGCTGTCCACTTCAACATCGGGGACGACACCCGGGAGTACATCGAAAAGAAGATCCACAGGCTCGATTATGCCCGGGACCTGATTGTAGATTTTCTTGTGACCCTGAAAAAAGAGAAGAAGGGATACTTCAAAGCGGAGGTCACCATCAATTTCCGTTGGAATGTATCGAGTCATATCAAGGAAGAGGCCTACGACCTGATCGAAGCGGTGGATAAACTGGCCGATAAGGTCGAAAAGAAAGTACGCCGAGAAAAGGAGAAGGTTCAGGACCACAGCGCATGAAAAAATTTACCGTCCTAGATCTACTCGATTTAGATCTCACCGACCACAACGCTCTGCACCTCAAGTGCATAGGGGGACGTCCGGGACTCGTGAGGGAAATCAAGGTCCCCGATTTGAACCGCCCCGGCTTAGCCTTAGGAGGCTTTTTCGACAACTTCGCCTATCAAAGGGTTCAGCTCTTCGGCCGCGGCGAGCATGCCTTCTTGAAGAAATTAGAAAGCGAAGGAAACATGCACAGTCTCGAAAAGATGTTCGAGTACGAATTCCCCTGCTGCATCTTCACCCACGAGCTTGCCCCGGGCAAGGAGTTTATGGATCTTGCCGAGGACGCGGGATGTCCCGTTCTCCAAACCACCTTGACCTCCTCCGAGCTGGCGGTCCGCCTCATGTGGGCGCTGAATAACGTTTTCGCTCCCCACAAGACCACCCACGGCGTTCTGGTGGAGGTCTTCGGAATCGGAGTGCTTATCATGGGGGACAGCGGAGTCGGAAAGAGCGAAGCCGCCTTGGAGCTCATCGAACGGGGCCACAGGCTCATAGCCGACGATGCCGTGGAGATGAAGTGCGTAAGCGGAAACATTCTCATGGGAAGCGGGGCCAATAAGGCGATCGGCCATCACATGGAGATCAGGGGGTTGGGAATCATCAATATAACCCATCTTTTCGGGGTCGGCGCGATTCGGGACAAAAAGCAGATCCAGCTGGTGGTCAATCTCGAAGAGTGGGACTCCAACAAAGAGTACGACCGTATAGGCTCCCAGAACAACACTCTGGAGCTTTTGGGGGTCCATATCCCCCTCCTGCAGATACCGGTCAAGCCCGGCAGGAACATCCCCATCATCATTGAAACCGCGGCGATGAACGAGCGCCTCAAGAAGATGGGGTATTACAGTGCGAAAGAATTCAACCAAAATATTCTGAAATGGCTTGAAAGCGAAAACGCCCGAAGTGTATATTTTCAGAAAAAATCAATCTTCTGAGGCGTACATGGTTGAAAAAGAAGTTACTATCAAGAACCGGGCGGGCATCCACGCGCGTCCGGCGGCGCTCCTCGTGCAGACCGCGAACAAATTCGACTCACAGATATCCTTCGAAAAAGACGACGACAGGATCAACGGCAAATCGATAATGGGTATAATTACCCTCGGAGCGGGATATAATACAACCCTCAAGGTCATTGCCGAAGGGGAGGATGAAAACGAAGCGCTTGACGCCCTTGTTACCCTTTTCGAAAACAGATTCGAAGAAGATTGAGTTAGCTCTTATACTGCTGCTTCTCACTGCCGCCGCGGCACACGCGCAGACCCTTCACGTATCCGTCGAGCCCTTTCCGGTGGAATCGGCCGTAAGCCTGGACTGTCTCGTCGCCGAGGCCCCCGAAAGGGAGCTGTGGGAATCGGTAGACGGCGGCTTTCAGGTGGAAGTCGCGTATACCTTGAGGCTCTACCGGAAAAGCACCGGACTCTTCCGGTTTTTGGGCGACAAAATAGTCGAGGACGCGGAAACGGCGCGTACGGGAGAGTACGATCCCTTTTCCGGGCTTTACCTGATCCACGACACGTATTCCGGCGGGACAATACGTTCGGATAACCGGGAATCCTTTCTCTCAAAGCTCTTGAGGATCGACGATATACGCTTCGAGATACCCCGGGAGGAGGGCTCCTATTACATCCTGGCCGAAGCGGAGATAAGCCCCATTAAGCTCAAACCGCCCCTCACCTTTCTTTCGGTATTTTCGAAACGAAACAGGTATCATACCGATTGGATCAGGATACCCGTTCCCGGCGGGGAGGCTTTGCGGTGAGAGAGCTGCGCAGCCGAACCACTTCCCCCGTGGGGCTCATCTCCATAGTCCTCATCTACATCCTCTTGATTGTCCTGATTCTCCTCTTTTCCAATCAGCTCCTTAAGGACATCGCCGAAGGGGGAAGCTTTCCGAGCAGGATTATCATCCCCCTAGGGGTTGCGGTCCCGGGATTTCTGATCGCGGCGGTTATTTTCAACATAGTTCGTCTCGTCCGGGAGCGAAGGTCCAACCGGCCGGGTATTCGATTCAAGATCCGCTTAGTCCTGTTCTTCACCTTTATCGCATTCTTGAGCTCGATCCCGCAGACGATCCTCTCCATAAGCTTTATCGACACCACCTTGAACTCGTGGTTCTCGTCCCGTATCGGAGAGGCCCTGGAGGGAGGAGTCCATATCGCACTCACCTACTACAACGAGGAGGTGGAGGAGCTCCGGACCCTCGCCGACAGCCCGGTCCTCAGATCACTGTTGAGGGATGTCGAAAGCCGTCCCGATCAGGCGTGGGGGGACATACGCTCTATCAATGCATCGGTGAGGGCGATGCAGGTCTTCGACGAAGACGGCCGGGAAATTGCCTACTTCGGAGACCCCGAGGGGCGTTCGGATGTCCCGGAGCGGAAATATCCCCGGGAGGGAATGATCGTCAAGGAATCCTTCGAGGAGATGACCATGCTCAAGGTCTACAAGCTGGTCGAATACGGAGAACGGGAATATAACATAGTCCTCGGCTCGGTTCTCTCCGAAAACTTCGACGAGGAGGCCCGCCGGCTGACCGATTCCCTCGAGACTTTCAAACAGCTCGAGCGGTACCGGACCATCTTCCGCATCGTGCTCATCCTGTTCTACTCTTTCTTCTCCGTTCCCATACTTCTCCTCACCATTTTAGTGAGCTTCCTGTTGAGCGACGAAATAATACGCCCCATCGTCAATCTCGAAGAAGCCACTAAACGCGTCGCCGAGGGAGATTTCTCCACCCGTATCCTCTCACGGACGAACGACGAGCTCTCGGTCCTGTCCCAGTCCTTCAACTCCATGGTATCCGAGCTGGAGAAGTCGAGAAAAATAATCCTGCAGACCGAAAAAGTTACCGCCTGGCAGGACATAGCCCAGCGGATGGCCCACGAGATCAAAAACCCCCTGACCCCGATCCGTCTTTCCGCGGAACGGATTCTGCGTAAATACCGCAGCGACCCATCGGGCTTGGACGGACTCCTCGAGCAGGCGGTCGGGTCGATCGTCCGGGAGGTGGAGAACCTCAACACCCTCCTCGGGGAGTTTCGGGATTTCGCCCGTCTGCCCTCTCCGACATTGAGTCCGGTCTCTCTCGCGTCTATGCTCGATTCGGCGGTGGAAAGCTTCATCTCCTCCTATCCCCGGATCGTCGTCGACACATCAGGTTTCCAGGACTGCTCGATTATGGCGGACCGGAAACAGCTCTTCCAGGCCTTCTATAACCTCCTGAAGAACGCGGTCGACGCGATGAATGAGGAGGGGATCATAATCATCTCCAGTTCCCTTGTAACGAAGGGAAATCTCAGATACTGTAGAATCCAACTCCAGGACACCGGGGCGGGTATTCCGGAAGAGGACTGGGACCAGGTTTTCAACCCGTATTTCACGACAAAACCCAAGGGAACGGGCCTCGGACTGCCCATAGTCGAGCGGATAATCTTCGACCACAAGGGATATATCTGGTTCGAGACCGAGCCCGGGGTCGGAACGACGTTTTTCCTCGATCTGCCGGCGGCCGACATGAAACTATGAAAACTATTCTCATCATCGACGACGAAGAGAGCATCCTCGAAGTATTGAGCGGTATTCTCGAGGACGAAAACTACACGGTCCTGACCGCCTCCGACGGGATCGAGGGGATGTTCCGGCTCGAACGGGCCGCGGTGGACCTGGTTCTCCTCGACATCTGGCTGCCCGGGAAGGGGGGGATGGAAATACTGGGAGAAATCAAGGAAAACCACACCGACGTCGAGGTTGTGGTCATCTCCGGACACGGGAACATCGATATGGCGGTGAAAGCCGTCAAGATGGGGGCGTACGATTTCCTGGAGAAGCCCTTGAGCCTCGACCGGGTGGTTACGGTGGTGCGTAACGCCGTCGCCTTCGAGGATCTCCGCAGGGAAAACGAAAACCTGAAAGACACCCTCTTTCTCGAAGACCGAATGATCGGAGTGAGTCCCGCAATGGGGAATATCCGGAAGCTCATCGAACAGAGCGCTCCGTCCGATTCGCGGATACTCATAACCGGCGAAAACGGTACGGGAAAGGAGCTTGTGGCCCGGGAGATCCACCGAAAGAGCGACCGCAGCGGGCGTCCCTTCGTAGAAGTCAACTGCGCCGCCATTCCCGACACCCTCTTGGAGAGCGAGCTCTTCGGCCACGAGAAGGGAGCCTTTACCAGCGCGTCCTACAGGAGAAGGGGCAAGTTCGAGATCGCCGACACCGGGACCCTTTTCTTAGACGAGGTGGCGGACATGTCCGCCGGTGCCCAGGCGAAGGTCCTTCGGGTTGTCCAGGAGATGAAATTCGAGCGGATCGGAGGAGAAGAGTCGATCGAGGTGGATGTGAGAATCATCGCCGCGACAAATAAGGACATCCGGGAAGAGATTCGGCGGGGGAGATTCCGGGAAGACCTCTATTTCCGCCTGAACGTCATACCCATCCACGTTTTTCCCTTGAGGGACCGAAAAGAGGACCTCAAGCCTCTTATCGACTATTTTGTGGATAAATTCGGCCGCTCGAAACCGGGGGAGGGACCTCCGGTGGAGATTTCCGATGCGGGGCTGTCTCTTCTGTATAACTATTCGTGGCCCGGGAACATTCGGGAATTGAAAAATTTTATCGAACGTATTACCATTATGAGTAACGAACGTATCGTTTCCGAAGAGAGTGTTGCTCAGTTCCTTGGCGAAAAACTCCACAGGGAGAAGGATGGAGTTACGGCGGAATTCGAAGCTCTAAAATTGAATGAAGCCAAGGATCAGTTCGAAAAAAGGTTCCTGACGATGAAACTCGAGAAAAACGACTACGTCATCTCGAAAACGGCGGAGGAATTGGGCATTTATCCGAGCAATCTCCACGGAAAGATCAAAAAACTGGGTATAGAGATCAGGAAATGAAGAAGCTCACCGACCGGCAGGAACAGGTACTCCACTTTATCGCCGATTTCCTAGACCGGCATCATTACCCACCGACGATTCGCGAAATTGCCAAGAACTTCGAGATATCGGTCAAGGGGGCTTACGATCATGTAAAGGCCCTCGAGAAAAAAGAGAAGATCATCTGTAATATGAACCGGTCCCGGGCCATCGAGATCGTGGGACAGAGTGACGGCCGGGGGGAAGAGGAATTCGTCTCGATCCCGGTCTTAGGAAACGTGGCCGCGGGAACTCCCCTGTTCGCCGAAGAGAACCTCGACGGGACTATCAAACTGCCGGTCACCATGCTCAAGTCGGGCCCCCACTTCGCCCTCAGAGTCAAGGGGGACAGCATGCAGGATGCGGGTATCATGAGCGGGGACATCGCCGTATTTCGCCAGCAGAACATCGCCGACAACGGTACCATCGTGGTGGCCATGGTCAATGAGGCGGTGACGCTGAAGCGGTTCTTCAAGGAGAAAAACCGGGTCAAGCTCAAGGCGGAGAATCCGGTCTACCCTCCCATTTACACGACCAACATCCAGATCTTAGGCAAGCTCCTGTGCGTTTTCAGGTATTATGAAGACTAAGAGCAGTTTTCTCCTCTTAGGCCCCGAGGCGGGCGAAAAGGGCACCTTCGTCATGGGACTCAAAGAGGATCTGACCGAATCCGCGGGCTCTCCCCCCGAAGAGTACCGATTCTACCCCTTCGAAGCCGACGTCAACGAGATCATCAGCATCCTCAAGAACGGGTCTCTCTTTTCCTCGTACAAAATCGTCACCCTGTACAACATCGATCAGCTCAAAAAAGAGGAAGCGAAAAGGCTCGCCGAGTATAATAAGAACCCCTGTGAAAACACCACAATTATCTATACCACCGACGCCTACCAGGTTGATGCCGCCCTCAAGAAAAGTGTGCCTAAAGAGAATGTCAAGATATTCTGGGAGCTCTTCGAAAACAAGAAGCGGGACTGGGTCGTTTCCTACTTCCGGAATCAGAATTTGAAGGTAGAAACCGAAGCCGTTGATCTTATTCTCGAGTTCGTCGACAACAATACCTTCGAGCTGAAAAGAGAGTGCCAGCGGATAGCACAGTTCCTCTCCGACCGGGACCGGATAGGTGAGGAGGACATCGAACAGTTCCTCTATCACAGCAAAGAAGAAAATATCTTTACCCTCTTCGACAAGATCGCGGTCGCCGATCTGGAAAGCGCTCTGGAAATCCTTACCAAGCTCTTCGGTACCGGCGAGTCCCATCCGGTCCAGCTGATCGCGGGGCTGCAGTGGCAGTTCACCAACCTGTTGGGGATAGGGCGTTTGCTCGATCAAAACTACAGCGTTCCCGATGCCTGCTCGAAGCTCAACATCCGTACCAAGAAGATGCAGCGGGTCTACACCGAAGCGGTGAGACGTTACGATACCCGTTCCTCCGAGCGGATTCTGATACTCCTAAACGGCTACGACCGGATCCTTCGAAGCAGCAGGGCCGACCTGCACCCTCTTATCTTTTCACTCCTCGTCTACAGCTGCGTGGTCAAGCGCGGAGAAGAGTTCGAGCCCGTCGATACCCGGACGTCATATCGTCCTTAAGTCGAACAGCTCGGGCTCGAACCGGGCCCGGATGACCGCGGCGGCGAGATCGAAGCGGCAACGATGCGGGAGACCCCGCCTGCTACGGACGCCTCTTCCTCGATGATCCTCCGGTGCCGGCCGCTGTTGTACACCGGCCTGTCTATGACCATCTCAGAGGACAACTGTTCACCCGCGAGATACCCGAGGACGCATTGAGCCGCGCGGTTTTGGGGGGAAAGACCCCCCGTCGAGGAGCCACCGGTAATCCCGGACCGCCCGCTGAAAATCGTCCTGATCGAAAAGATTCATCGTCTAATAGATATAACGAAGCCCCGCGGAGAGGGCAAGCCATCCGGGCTTGGACCAGCCGTAGAGGTCACCGGCCTCTCCGAGCTGGAAAGAAAAATACCCGATAACATCGAGCCCCTGGTAGACGTTCCAGGAAGCGCCTAAGGTGGTAAAAGCCGAGAAATCCAGGGGCGAAAAGACACTCCGCGCGAAGGTGGAAACGGTTTCGGTTATTCCCCAGCTCACCTCCGGATAGAGAAGCAGCCCGTACTCTGCGTCGGAGGCGGGCTGCTCGGACCAGTTTTGTCCCGGCTGAACAAGGGCCTCCAGGCGGACGGTCAGGCTTCCCCCGCCGCGGAAACTCTCTATGCGGCTGAACCCCGCGGTTATGTCCCAGGACTCGAGAATATCCTCACCGGTCGGCGTAAAATGGGGGATAGCCGCGGTCGACGAGAGGTGCATATCGAAGAAGAGGTTCCACTGCAGGGTCACATAGGGATTGTGGGTCTCCTCGGCCCCCCGAAGGAGGTATCCCGTCTCGACCCGCAAATTTCCCGGGGTCAGATAGATCCGCCCGCCCGCGGACCCCTCCCACAGGGGCGGGAGGGTATAGGCCGGGTCGCCCGCGGCGAGACGCACGATGTCCACCGGAGGCGGGATGGCGATGACCTCGATGAAAGAAAACCTCCCCAAGGGGATATATCCTAAGGCGATCCAAGCCGACCGGTCCCGGAGGGTAACTGAAGTAAAGCTCCCGGTTATATCGATGTCGGGAAAAATGACGTCCCCGGCATTAAACGCGAAGCCCTCTCCCCAGGACACGGTGCTCTTCCCTAAGGTCAAGCGAAAGCCGGGAAGCCGGGTTTTGATGTAGGCCCGGGAGACGTCGAAGTAGACCGTCTCCCCGACTAAGGCGGTAAGCTTTACCTCGGCCCGGACGTTCCGGTTTCCCGACGCCTCGAAGCTGAACTCCGCCCGGGCGTTTCCGACCGCCGCCGGGGTGTGCGCGTCGATCATGGAAAAGCCGCCGAGGGTTTCCAGCTCCACGGTGGTCTTCACCTCCGCGAAACCCCCGACGGGAACGAAAAGACCGGAGGCGAGGAGTGCCGCGACGACTATGATCGCCTTGAGCCTTCGGTTCCGCCGGGCTACCACGTCAGTTCCTCCAGGGAAAAGAGGTTAGGGTCCAGATCGACCCCGATCTCGATTTCGTGGATGATGAACTCGGTCCGGCTGTCCGATTTGAGACTGTCCTCGACGGTAAGCCGCGTAGGGATAATCTTCCCCTCCCGCCGGGTGTAGTCCTCGAGGGTTATCTCCTTGAGGAGGTCCCCCGAACGGCTGTACTTGTAAGTTTGCCGGGCGGTGTAGAGATTGGTGTCCACCCACAGCCTCTGCCGGTAATAGGGGACCCCGCGGCTCTTCGCGGTCATCTCGACAACGTAACATTCGTTCCCGTCTACCGTCTCTGTTCCCTCGAGGGTCACCGAGTAATCCTCGAGGAAGCTCTTCCCTCCGGTCATGTCCTCGTAGGAGACGTCGGAGCCCATCACCGAATCCTTCAGGGCCGAGCCCTGGATACGGATGAGCTCTTCGGCATCGGGATAGAAAAGATAGATCTCGTCCTCGAGGCGGAGAATTTTCTGTCCCCGCTCCTGCTTGCCGGTAAACTCGATCAGACTCTTATTAGGCCCCGCCGAATAGGAGACGAAGGTGGTGCTCTTCGTACCGAACCGGTCGTGGGTTATCATTTCCCCCCGACTCCGTGAGGCCGAGTGGACTTCGTTCTCCTGCATTCTCCGGACGACGGTCTCCGCGTCTTGTCCGAAGACCGGGGCGGCCGCCGTCAGCGCCAAGGAAATTATCACTATGAAAATTTGCAGCTTGTATTTGGTCATTTTATTCCTCCGTTATGCTGATGCTGGTATCTATACGACCCTCAGCGCCTTGACCGGTTCTACCTTCGCCGCCCTCCTCGAGGGGATGAACGACACCAGAGACGCAACCCCTACCGAGTAGACGAAGGTGAATACCACCGCCTTGAAGTTGACCCGCGGATAGAGGACGTTGGAGATCTCCAGATCGATCCCCTCCATCGCCATCCCTAAGTCCATCCCGGTCTTCCCTAAAACGGCGGATATCCCGGTACCGACGGCAACCCCCGCTCCCGATCCGATAAGGGCCAGGAAAAGGGCCTCTAAAAAGAAGAGCCGTACAATCTCCCGGCCCGTCATGCCTAGGGCGGCTACGGTCCCGATCTCCTTCGTCCGCTCGTAGACGACCATCATGGTTGTGGTAATGATGACGGTACTCCCCAAGAGGAAGAAGAAAATGGCCATGAAATTGTAGGAGATGTTCATCATCCGCACCATCCCGTAGGAGGTTCCGATCCTCTCCCAGGGGACCGCCTCGAGTCCTGAATGCCCCGCGTCCTCGAGATTTTTGCCGATTCTGTCCGCGAGCTGTGCATTGTCTACCCGTTCCTCCGCCTTGACGAGAATCTCGGTTACTCCTTCGTCCATCCGCAGGAAATATCCGATCCGGTCCAAAGGAGCTAAGAAATGGGTCTCGTTCAAAGCCTCGACGGGAAAGTCGGCTATACCTGCCACGGTGAGGGTAATGGCGTTGGTACCGCGGTTCCGGGTCGTCGAGAGGATGGTAAACCTATCCCCTATCTCCGCGCCGATCCGGTCGGCAAGACGAATGCCGACGATCGCCTCGTTCTCCCCCGCTTTGGGAAGACGCCCCTCCGTGACGATACGGGACAGGTCCTGGTAATCGGCTTCGTAGTCCGGATCATATCCCACTCCGAGGGCCCTGAAGTTCTTTTCGTCCTCGTAGATACGGGCGGGGAACTCGATCCGCGGCGAGACAGCCTCGACCCCTTCGGTGGTGAGGATCACCTCCGCGGTAGTTCCGTATTCCGGAACAGATAGATGCAGAGGGTTGAGCTGAGCGTACTCCTCGTACTCGGCATTCCTGACCCGTACCTCGCCGCTGTAAAAATTGATCAGGTTTTGGGAGAGATCCTCCCGCATCCCCTCGATCATCGAGGTGAGAAAGGTTATGGTCATCGCGGCCACCGCGATCGCGGCTATCGACAGCAGGCTCCGTCTGCGGTTCCGTCCGATATTCCGCCGTGCAATCTTTGCAAGTTTCATCACATCCTCCTACTGATGCCTGAGGCATTCGGTTATCTCGAGCTTCAGCGCCCGCCGGGTGGGAATGAATGCGATGAGCACGCTCAAGGCTACACCCAAAAAGAAGGCCCCTACGATTGCCGAAGGGTGCCAGGCTCCGTGCATCACCCCCGATACCCGGTATCCCAAGTCCATGTCTTTGAGGAGCCAGGTAAAATCGATCCCCCGATAGACCATGAAGGCGTTCAGGCCGATCCCGAAAAAGGTCCCTAAGACGCTTCCGATGAATCCGATCCCCCCCGCCTCGAGGAGGAAAGTCCACCGTATCTCCCGGTCCCCCATGCCCAAGGCGCGCATCATTCCCAGCTCCCTGATACGCTCGTACACCGCCATGAGCATGGTGTTGGTAATCCCCACCGCTGCGATGATCACGATCAAAAAGAGGATGATTCCGCTTCCCGACCGCTTCATCCGGGAAACCGCTACGTAATCCGCGGCGAGCTCCTGCCAGGGAAGGACATCGAGGGATCCGTAGGTTCCTCCGGACAGGCCGAGTCTCTCCTCTACCTCCGCCGCCCGCTCCTTAGCATCGGCGAAACCGGAAAAATTCAACGCCGCCGTGGTGACGGCTCCGTCCATCTCGAGGTAGTAATCGGCGGTGCCTAGGGGGATGAAGGCGGTGGAACGGTTGACCTGAGGGCTCGGGCAGTTCACGATCCCCACGATCTCCGCGCGAATAGTCTGGTAGTATCCGGTCTTAGTCCGGGTGGCGATGGTAATCGGATAGCCCACCTCGGCGCCTAAGCTCTCGGCGAGCCAGGCGCCCAGCATTACCTCGTCGGCATTGGGCTCGAGATAGCGTCCTTCGACCACCGTATCTTCGAGATCGAAGACCCTGTCGTCGGTTTCGGGATCAATGGCCGTTACTACTCCGTACAACGAGCCGTCCTCGGCGTAGGGGTCGCGGCTCACGATGAACTCCCCGGAAAAGTGGATCCGCGGGGCGGCGGGTATGCCCATCTCCTCGAGCTCCGCCATGAGCTCTTCCGGATCCTCCACGACGTAATCGAGGGGAAGGCTTTCCCTTTCGGCGAAGTACTCCTCGTGCTGGATCTGGGCCGATCCGGTCTCGAAGAGTTTTAAATTCCGCTGTGATTCGGTATCGACTCCGAGGAGAAATCCGTCTATGAAGATGAACATCATAAGTCCCACCGCAATGGCGGAGGCGGTTATGAGAGTACGCCGTCTGTACCGGAACAGATTTTTCCATGCGAGGGTTATGAGGAACTTCATCCGGTCCTCCTCTCGTCGGAGACGATCTTTCCGTCGTGGAGATTCACCAGGCGGCGGGCGAAATCCATGACCATCTTATCGTGGGTCGAGAAGATAAAGGTAGTCCCGTGCCTAACATTCAGATTCCGCATCAGCTCGAGGATCGCCTCGCCGGTGCCGGAATCGAGATTTGCCGTGGGCTCATCGGCTAAGACGATCTGGGGGTCCTTGACCAGGGCCCGGGCCACCGCGACCCGCTGCTGCTGCCCCCCGGAAAGGCGGGCGGGAAGGCGGTCCTCCATCCCTTGAAGTCCGACCTCATGCAGAATGTTCATGGTCCGCTCCCGTACCTCCCGCTCATCGAGCTTCAGCAGCGACAGGGCGAAACTCACGTTCTCGTAGGCGGTGAGAACCGGGATCAGGTTGTAAGTCTGGAATATGAAACCCAGCTTGTTCCGTCGGAAGAGAGCACGCTCCCGCTTGTCCTTTTCGCTGACCGTCTCTCCGTCGATAATGATCATTCCCGAATCGGCGGTGTCGATGCTCCCGATAAGGTTGAGTAGGGTTGTCTTTCCCGAACCCGAGGGCCCGGCGATACTCAAAAACTCGCCGCCTTCAATCCCTAGGGTTACTCCCCTCAGGGCCCTGACCTCGGTTTCACCGCTGGCATAAGTTTTGTGAATGTCTTTAACGGTTATCATTGGTGCCTCCTAATCGGATGAATTCGTCTATCAACTCGAGATCGAATAGTTTTAAACTCCCGTCGGGGAGCCCCAAAATGCGGTTTATGGAGTTCTCGTATCCTAATAGGAGCTCCTCGATCTTCTTCCTGTTCTCGGGATGATCGGCGAAGGAGAGGTACAGATCAGCGATGTCCTTACCGATTCCTAATCCCAGGGAGATAATCAGCTTTGCCGCGACCTCCGGGTAGGGAAAGGGTTGAGGAAAGACGTTATCCCTGTTCCCCTCTTCGATAAGCCGGGTGTAATAGACCGAGAGGCGGTCGATGAAGGCGGAGTTCATCCGGGTGCGCAGGACGATGTTCTTGTCGCTGTAGAGGATCTTCATCATCGGGATCATGATGGACGCATTCGCTTTTTTCCACGTTCCGGTGTGCTCGTGCATAAGGGTAAACTTCACGAAAAAGTCGAGGTCCTCCCGGTCCAGGATGTGTCCGAGCTCTTCCATGACCCGGTCCACCTGCCAGATTATCCATTCCGTCAGGAGCTCGTCCTTGGAATCGAAGTAGTGATAGAAGGTCCCCTTGGCTATCCCGACGGCGTCTATGATCGCCTTGACCGAGGTCTGCTCGTATCCCCGGGAGAAGAAAAACTCCTGGGCCGTAGATAGTATCTGGAGCTTCCTGTCGTCGTGGTTCATGATCTCTTTCGCCGTCATCGCACCTCTCCGCAGCCCCTAAGGGGAGTCTTTCGTACCGACCGACCGTCGGTCTACTGGAGAATATATCTCTTTTTTCCGTTTCCGTCAATTATTCCAGCACTTTTCAAGTACTTTGCGAGCTTTGCAGAAAAGCCGGCGTTCGGTTACACTTGAAGAGAAAAAGGAGGCGGACATGGATTTCTTGAGTCTTGCAAAACGGCGATTTTCGGTGCGTAAGTACACCGATAAACCGATACCCAGGGACGTGTTAGAGAGGGTCCTCGAGGCGGGGAGGATGGCCCCTTCGGCGGTCAACTTTCAGCCCTGGAAGTTCGTGGTAATAGACGAGCCCGGTATGCTCGAGAAGGTCTTCGCGACGTACAAGCGGGACTGGATCCGGTCCGCCCCTGTTGTGATCGTCGTCTGCGGCGATCATACCCGGTCCTGGCACCGGGCCGACGGCAAGGACCATGCCGACATCGACGTCGCCATCGCCGTGGACCACATGACCCTCGCCGCCGTGGAGGCGGGCCTGGGGACCTGCTGGGTATGCAACTTCAACAGCATGGAGCTGGCTAAGGTCTTGAACCTCCCGAAAGGGACCGAAGCGGCGGTGATGCTTCCCTTGGGCTACCCCGCCGAAGAGGGAGATCCGGATCGCCACACCGAAAAGCGAAAGCCCTTGGAGGAGATAACCGTCTACAACGGCTTTCCCCTGAAATAACAAACTCCGGACGCCCGGGTGTTACCGGGCGTACCGGGCGGTCTCCTCGGCGATGATCTCGATCCCCCGTTTGACGTCCTCTTCGGCCTGTGAATAGTTGATCCGGATGCACTGGTCACAGTGCTCGGTCAGCTCGTCGGTGCCGTAGAAGAAGTGGCGTCCCGGGATGACCAAAACTTTCCGCCGTTTCAGGGCCTCGTAGAGCTCCCGGGTATTTATCGAGAGGTTCTTGAACCACAGCCACAGGAAGATGGCCCCTTCGCTCCGGTGCAGCGAGTACTCCTGTCCGGAGAAGGCTTCACGGATCCAGCCCTGGGCCTGCTCGGAGCGGCGACGGTAGTAGGGATTGACGATCTCCCGGCTCATCCGGAGGATTTCCCCCGAGCGGATAAGGGGTTCGGTTATCACCTGCCCCACCGTTCCCGAGCTCAAGCTCATAACAGCGTTCACCGCCGATACCGCCTCGATAATCTCCTTCCGGGCGATAATAATCCCCGTCCTCGTCGAGGGAAGACCGATCTTGGAGAGGCTCATTCCGAGGACGACGTTCTCGTCCCAGTAGGGTTTGACGTCGGAGAAGACGATTCCTGGAAAGGGTACACCGTAGGCGTTGTCGATAAGGAGGGGTATATTCCGCTCTCCCGCGGTCTCGGCGAGATGACGCACCTCCTCGTCGGTAAGGACATTGCCCGAGGGATTGGTGGGCCGGGAAACGCACAGCGCCCCTATCGACTCGTCTAAGGGGAGGTCCTCGAAATCGACGGTGTACTTGAAGGTGTTGTCCGGATACTCCACGATCTGTGCGGGATGGGAAACGAAGCTCCCCTCGCACATACCCTGGTCGGCGTATCCCACATACTCGGGGAGAAGGGGAAAGAGGATTTTTTTGAGCCGTCCCTCGGTGTCCGGCCCCGAGAACATATTGAGGAGAATCATGAACGCCGACTGGCTGGAATTGGTAACCGCAACGTTTTCCGGGGAAATCTCCCATCCGTACTCTCGGGAAAAGAGCTCGGCCACCGCCTCGAGGAACCGTCCCTTCCCCTGAGGAGTGTCGTAGTTGACGAGCATCCTATCGTACTCGTCCCCTGCGGCGAGAATCTCTTCCATCCTCCGCCGCCAAACCGCGTTGATCTCCGGTATGTGGGCGGGATTGCCCCCGCCGAGCATGGCGGTTATGTCCCCGCTGTCCATGGCCCTTCCGAGATCGTCCATCAAATCGAGAATCCCCGATTTCCCGCTCAGTTTGTCACCGAAGGCTGAAAACTTCATTTTAAATCCTCACAAATGCTTTGATGACCCCGTCGGAGTAGCTCCGCACCAGGGAAAACGCCTTGGGAGCCTCATCGAGCGGAAACTCGTGGGACTTCATGAAGGACGGGTCGATTTTTCCCTCCGCGGCGAGCTCCATCGATTCGTCGACGCACTCGTTCTGCCGGCGCACGTTCTTGAGGGTTATCTCACGCCGCCGGGCGGTGTGGGCGTCGAAATCGAACCGGTCGAACTCGGGGATTCCTATGATCATGAGCTTGCCCCCGGGCTTCAAGAGCCGCAAGGCTTGATCGAGCCCCTCCTGAGTACCGGAGCACTCGAAGGTAACATCCAGGAAATCCGGCTCGCCCCTCTCCACCGCGTCGTCGAGCTCTTCCGGTGCCCCCGCCCAGAGCGCCCCGTTCTCCTCGGCCGCCCGGCGGCGCGCCGTTATCGGATCGGAGACGTATATCCGCTCACCCCCGTAGGCCCGGGCGCTGAGGAGAACGCTCAAACCGATGGGTCCCGCCCCGATGACACCC
>CAZXMO010000041.1:29478-30697 GCA_964641125.1 uncultured Spirochaetales bacterium | reverse complement strand
ATCCGCCGGGGGATCTTTTCGGTACAGAGAAAACAGGAAAGCGAACAGCCGGAACGGGACATCTCCGCCTTCGGCGAGGAATACGGCCTGTCGAAAAGGGAGATAGAAATCCTCCGGTGCATCATCGATGGCGCTTCCCGGAAAGAAACGGCGGAAAAGCTCTGCATCGCCGAAGGTACCGTGAAAAAGCATGTGCAGAATGTTTTCAAGAAGACCGGGTGTCATTCGAGACTTGAACTGATGGCGCTCGTATACCGGAAACCGGCTCCTTCGCTCGAGAAAGCGGGCGCCTGACTACTTCGGCAGGAGCAGTCGGGGAAAAGGGACGTCCGGGTCGCACTATTGTAGCAGAATAACCGACCCGCCGGAGAGAATATCTTCCTTGCAATTTTTACTACTTGGTAAACCAGCGGTAAACCTTGGGTGAGACATTTTCCGCAGTATGTATTGATTCCGCTTTTATCGCGGGCACAGTGAACCTTTTGCCGTCCGGGTTTGTGTACTCCGCAGGTTTAATTGTCCCTTTTACTCGGACCGATGAGTCTTCTTCCGGGTATGGATGGTCTGTTAATACAAGAAAGCCGATAAAAAACATGTCGTCTTCGCAGCACCACAGAAGGTTCCGGCCGATGAGAAGATTTTTCATTCCTTCCGTCTCCTCGTGCATAACAAAACCGGCGATATCAATTTCCCTTCCGTAGTAAGAATCCCTTCTGTCGTAGATTTCATCATACAGCTTTGCAAATGTGTCATCCGTAAAAGTAATTTTACCCGACGGGATAAGGAGGGTGTCGCTTTCATCTTCCGTGGAAATGTTTTCAGTTGCAGGATTGTCGAGTTCTTCCGGCTTGTAATAATCTTCAAACGAGGCAGCGGTAACATCCTCGGAGGCCCTAAAAGTATCAGTTCCGAAGTAGAGGGCGACAAACACGACGACTGATGCGAAAAGCAGCACGGAAATCACAACAGCCGGCAGACGGATTTTCAACATGCCATTATCCTATCCTGTATACGGATAAAAATCCATACACTTCTGAAAACTGAGCTGACAAGGATTTATTGGTTTTTGGTAAATAGTGATGTATACTACAAGCAGATAGGAAACGGATATACCCTGCAACTCAGCTTCTTCCCTATTTCGTTTTTTATCTGATAATTTCAGTAAAATTAAAACTTTAGGGGAAAATCATGAAAGAAAAAACAGGGTACATCCTTGGCC
>CAZXMO010000041.1:26276-29378 GCA_964641125.1 uncultured Spirochaetales bacterium | reverse complement strand
AATGAAATTATTTGACACTTATCGAAGTGTATGGCCGTGGAAGCCCTGATAGAATCCTTATAGAATAAAGAAAGTATTCGCTTACCGCGTTTTCCCCTGCGGCGTAGGTGGTCATAGAGGCACGTATATGAGACACTAGCGCAAGAAGGAGTCGCTCATGAAATATCGAACATACGGAAACACCGATCTCTCGGTTTCGGAAATCTGCTACGGGACCATGCGGTACGCGTCCAAGGGCGGAGAGATGGACGAGAAGAGCCGGACCGGGGCCCGCGCCCTCGAGGAGGCCGTCGACCTCGGTGTCAACTTTATTCATTCCAGTTTCGAGTACGGCACGCGATGGCTTACGGGACACGTCCTCGGTAAGCATCCGAAACGGCACGAATTGCACCACATCATCAAGATCAACGTACCGGATTGGGGAGAACCTGCTTTCGACAAAAAGAAGTTCCGGGGCCAGGTCGAAGACGCCCTCCGGGAACTCAATACCGACAAGATCGCAATCGTCCAGCATCTCCATCGGGGCACCCTGGAGAGGGAGCTCGGGTACTGCGCCGAGGGAGAGCCTAAGCGCCTTTCGGAGTATGAAGAGGTTACCGAGCCGCTTCAGGAAGAGTTTTCCCGCTTGCAGAAAGAAGGCAAGGTCGGGCATCTTGCGAGCTTTCCCTACACGGTAGGGTACGGACGGAAGGCGGTGGAGTCCGGAGATTTCAGCGGCCTGGTGGCCTACTTCAACGCGCTGGAAACCGAAATGTTCGATCTCTTTCCGGAGATGGAGAATTCGGGGATGGGCTTTATCGGGATCCGGCCCTTTGCCGCGGGACTCTTGACGGACCGGCGGGTCGATCGAGACGAGCTTCCGGAGGATGACCGGATGAGCGATCCTCAGTTCGACCGGTTCTACGATCAGCTTGCTAAGCTGCGCAAGGCGCTCCCCCGGGAGCCCGAATCCTGGACTACCTTTGCCGTTCAATTCGCTCTCTCGGATCCTCGGATAGCAAGCACCGTTGTGGGAATAAATACGCCTGAGCAGCTGAGGACCGCGGTGGAAGCCGTCAACAAGGGACCTCTTGACAAGGAAATCGTTCAAAAGGCCCACGAGATGTGTACAAGCTTCCGCGACCGCTTCGGAGTCAAGGCAAACACCGCGGGGGTGCCGGTCTACTGAGCCCGGCGCGCCCGGATCAGCCGGTACCGCTTTGCTCTAAGAGTGTTTCGAGCACTTTTTCGTGCACACGAACATCCGCTTCCCCGAAGAGTACGAATCGGATTTGGTTTACCGACGATAACCGCGGCAGCTCATCGATGATAGTCTTGAATGCGATATTCGCCGCCGGTTCGGCGGGGTAGCCGAAGGCTCCTGTCGAGACGGCCGGGAAGGCGAGGGAGTTGATCTTGTTCTGCTCCGCAAGCCGGAGCGCGTTTCGATAACACGAAGCCAGCAGCTTATCAGAAGGCTTGTCTACTCCGTAAACCGGCCCGAGGCAGTGGATCACATGACGGTTGGGCAGATTGTGCGCCCCGGTGATGACCGCCTGTCCCGGACGGATGGGAGCGAGCGGACGGCATTCTCCGTCCAGCCCCGGTCCCGCAGCCCGGTGAATCGCCCCGGCCACTCCGCCGCCGGTCCGCAGCTGTGCGTTCGCCGCATTCACGACGGCTTCCATATCAGGCTGATGTGCAATATCACCCTGTACACACTCGAGGGTTATTCCCTGAATATTTCGTTTCATCGTATTCCCGTCTTAGTAGGAGCCTCGAATAAACAGCACTACCCGGCGATTCCGGGCACGGCCGCTTTCGGTGGTGTTGCCGGCAATCGGATCCGCTCCACCGCGTCCGACGGTAGTAACCGCATCCCTCGGGATCGTGAAGTTACCGGTCAGATACTCGGCGGTGTTCGCGGCCCGGGCCTCGGATATCGGGCGGTTGTCGGCGGGATCTCCCACGTCCGCCACGTGACCTTCGATTACCAGGGTATCTAAGTTGATGAGCATCAAAGCTTGACCTACCAGGTCCAGCTGCCGTGCAAGGCGCGTGTCCAGGAAGGAGCTGTTCGGCGCAAAGGCGCGGGTTATCGCGATATCCACGCCGCCGGTGGTGAAGGCGACCGTAACGTTGTCGTAGGAATTGAGCTGCCGGATGAGCCCGTCGATTTGGGCCTCCACGTCATCTCCTTCTTCCTCCTGAACGGCCGGCTGCTCTTGTATCTCCTCCGGGGCCGCTTCCGGAGTCTCTTCCGGGAGCTCTTCCGGAGCCGCTTCCGGTGAAGAGGCACACGAACTCACTATGAACACTATGAATACTATCAGTGCGGGAAAAAACAACAAACGAACGGGTTTTCTAAGCATCTCTTTCCTCCCAAAGGGTGTTAGCCGAAGACAACGATAGAAATCAGAAACAATCACAAAGGTATCATCTTTTGTACGGTTTATCCATATTTTTTTGTCCGGGACCCGGGAAACCGCCGCGCGTACTTGATCGAACCGGCTCCAGCGGGTATTCTCATCAGCGATATGAACGGAAGGGTGCTGCGCAGGCTGATTATAGGGGCCGTTGTGCTCATTGCGGTGGTCGCCGGAATCGTCGTTTTCTTAGTCGTCGACGAGGGGGACGTGGGAATCTCCGCCGTTCTCTCTTACATTTCCTCGCCCGTCATCATTTCCATACTCGCCGAGTTTATGGTTATCGCTTTTCTGGTTACCTCCTTTATCATTTCGAAGGAGCGGCGGGGGTTGAGATGTGCATCCCTAGGGTTTGCGGCCGGCCTTGTCGCCTTCTACTTCGCTATTCCCCGCATCCCCGTCGATATGGCGCCGAACCATCCCGACGAAGGGTGGGATTCGGGAGAGGTGGTCCACCTCCTGCGGAGCGGCGGTCTCGATCTGAGCACCCGCCCCGTTGCCACACTGCATCCCGGTACACTCAGTGTCGACAAAGGGGGATATCCGTCGAAGGGAATCCGGGGCATCAAGGCTCAGCCGCCGACCGCCCTAGAGGTTCGGGAGGAGCTCCCGAGTTTCGAAAAGGCGGGGTTCGTCATCATGGACGTGGACCGGGAAAAGATAACCGCCCGCTTCTACGCCTGGCGGAACGGGACCG
>CAZXMO010000041.1:0-26176 GCA_964641125.1 uncultured Spirochaetales bacterium | reverse complement strand
CCGCGACCGGCGATGTAAAAAGAGGAGAAGTCTACTCATGAATATGAGCCCGTTCGAAATCGTTATGCTGTTATGTTTCGGCTTTGCCTGGCCGGTATCCATCGCCAAGAGCTGGCGGTCGAAGAGTACGAAGGGCAAGAGTCTCGGATTCTTGTTCGTCATCGAGATCGGCTATATTGCGGGCGTCATTCACAAGATCTTCTTCAATATGGATCCGGTTATAGCTCTCTATTCTCTGAATTTTCTCATGGTTTTCGTAGATATTCTCCTCTTTTTTCGCAACAGAAAAATCGAGGCGTCCGGGCTGCCGTGAACAAAGCGGCGATTCGGGATTACCGCCGGGGGGTGCTTGCCGCCCTGCGGACGGTTATCTCGTCTATTGCCCCCCGGCCGGAGCGGGTTACCAAGAACTCACGGCTTCGGCAATTATTCTTTTGCAAATTACCGCGAACTGGACTACCCTTGTAATATGAGCAGAAGGTTTACTCCCATAGCCCGAAAGGTGAACGTTATCATCGTCCTGAGTCTGGTGGCCGGGATAGGAGGCGTCACCTTCTTCTTCGGCAGGTCCCTGTCGCTGACTATTGAAAACTCCACCGAGGAGAACCTCGATCAGCAGACCGAAATCCTCTACACCTCGATCGAAAACTTTATGCTTACCGGCAACGCTCCGATTGCGGTCAATTTCTTCGAAGATATAGAGGAGAGGTATCTGAATTATTCGATCAATCTCTACCGGAGCGGCGGAAAAGAGGCCTTTACCGATAATTCCACGATCTTAGAGGTCAATGGTAGGCTCGGGAGGGAGGCCTTCGAACCGCGGCCCCAAGAAGAGATTCCCGATCCCATTCCCGTCCTCGAGGGGCCTGCATTCGACGAAGCTACCATGGCCCCCGCTTCCACTCAGTTCTTCAGGAGTTCATCGGAAGGGGAGATCTACATCAACACCTACAAGCCCTTGCTTAATCTTCCCAAGTGCACCGGATGTCACGGGAGCGCTCATACCGTCCGCGGAGTCATCGACATCAGGACCGACGTAACCGGATCGGTTACGAGGCAGCGGCAGGCGATCTATCTGGCGGTTGGGCTTTTTACGGGCTTGGTTCTGCTCCTGGCCCTCGGGATTACCGGGTTCATACGAAACACGGTCATCGGACCGGTCAAGCAGATAGGAATGGTATGTCGTAAAGTCACCGAGGGGGATTTTACCACAAAGGTGTCCATTCCCAATCGAGACGAGATCGGCATCCTCGGAAGTACCGTAAATACCATGGTAGACGGACTTCACGAGCGGTTCGAGCTATCGAAGTATGTAAGCTCTTCGACCCTCGAGTCGTTGCGGTCCGAAAAGAAGGGGCGGAAGCGGGAGATGACCGTCTTCTTCAGCGATATTCGGGCATTTACCTCTCATTCGGAAGCTCAGGAGCCGGAGTTTATCGTGGAGAATCTCAACCGGATCCTCAATGTGCAGACCGAGATCATAACCGCCCACGGCGGGGATGTGGACAAGTACGTGGGAGACGAAGTCGTGGCTCTCTTTATCCGGGATAATCCCGAGCTTTCCGCCTGCCTGGTAGCCTTGAAGATCCAGCGGGAGTTCATTCTCAACAGCAAAGAAAAATATACCGGACTCGAGGTGGGAATCGGAATCAACACCGGCGAGGTAATCCTCGGGATGATCGGATCCGAGCAGCGGGCCGATTTTACGGTAGTCGGGGACAGCGTCAATACCGCGTCCCGTTTGTGCGATCTAGCCAAGGGGAATCAGATCCTCATTGCCGAATCGGTATATCGGCCGAACAAGGAGTTCCTCAAAGTCGAGGGCCCCACCCATATAACGGTGAAGGGTAGAAACGAGTCCGTGGCGGTATACAACCTGTTGGGAATACATCACCGGGAAGAGGAGCACACACTATGAAAAATCGTATCACCGAATCTGATCGACACCGCCGGCCGGAGGCAAATCCCGCGGCGGCTCCGGCGGGGCTCGCTGCGGTAGGCATCTTTGTGGCGGTCTTTTCCCTCGTCTCCTGCAAACCGGACCCGGTCGAGTTTATTCCCTCCGATTACTCCTCCTGGGCCCGGATCAACCGGGAGGAGCTCGATTATCCCGTGCCGGGACACGAGAGCAACTATAGGATCATCTACATGAATGATGTGGGACGAGAGGCGGATGCATATCCCTTTCCCGAGGGGACTAAGATCGTCAAGGAGATCTATTCGGGCCTCGATCCCGCGGAAGACGAAAAACCGATCATGCTCACCACCATGGTGAAGGCGCCGGATCACGAATCGGCGAGGGGGGGATGGCTGTGGATTCTCGTGGACGGAGAAACCGGGGATGAAACGATTATTACCGAGGCCTTCTGTCTGACCTGCCACGACAACGCCAACGAAAAGCATCCCTACGCCGACGGGAATCCGAACGACGAGTTCAGAGATTACGTCTTCTTTGTCCCCGGTTATGGATTTTAGGAAAACAACCTTCACATCCGGCGGAATCCCTCCCTACACGCGGACTCTTTTAGAACAACTCCTCGCAGGGCTCGACGGCCGGGATGTCGTCGTCTTCGATCTCGAGACGAACGGATTCGAGAGCTTCGCGAGTGTTCTCTCCTTTTCGGCTCTCAAGTTCCGCTACGATCCCCTGACACGGGAGCTCGAAGAGATCGAGGCGAAAAACCGCTATTACTACTGTCGGGAGCCTGAGAATCCCCGGGCGATTGCGGTCAACGGCCTGACCCGCCCGGTACTCGCGAAGTACAGAGAGGGGGCCGGATATCCGGAATACTTCGACCGGGACGGTGAAATCGTCGAGTTCTTCCGGGACACCGGTATGGCCGTTGCCCATAACGTCGACTTCGACCGAAAATTCTTGAGGGTCTTCCCCGAGCTGATTCGGCTGCCCTACTACTGTACGATGAAGGGGTCCGGGCGGTACATCAAACTCCACGAGCTCGCCCGGACCTGCGGGATTAACGTGGATACGGCGAGGCTCCATGAAAGCAGATACGATACCGAACTGGCCGGGGGCATATTCAAACGGATGATCCGGAGGACACCATGAACATCATAGATCCCGCTACCGGTCTCAGTCTCGGAGATCCCGAGATCCCGCCCCTCGATTCCGGGAACGCCCCCGACGGGACCTCGGTAGGGGCCGCCGCCGAGGCGATGATTCTCTCCGCATCGGGCTGGAGGACGATCTTCGCCGCCGACGGGGACGAGGAAAGCGGCACCACCGAGGTGACCCCCGCGGGCCTCGTCCTCGCCGCCGCCGCGGCCGACGTATTCGGCCGGTACATGCTGCACCGAAGGGGAATTGAACCCGGGGAGCGGCATCAGGCTGACCGGCCGGTCAGGCTGTGTGTCGGGGTGGATACCCGGCCGACCGGGCCGGCCCTCGCTCATGTCATGATACGGCGGTTCCTGAATCTCGGGATAGAGCCGGTGTATCTCTTCGTCTCGGCGGCCCCGGAGATCATGGCCTATGTCAAGCGGGCCGGAAAAATCGACGGATTCGCCTACATCTCGGCGAGCCATAATCCGATCGGTCATAACGGATTCAAGTTCGGAAGAAGGGACGGCGGGGTCCTCGACGGGACCGAGATCAAACCCCTCATCAGCGAGTACCGGGACCTCCTCGGCGACCAAGACGCGGTACGCGGTCTGTGTAAGGCGGTCGGTTCCGTTCCCGCCGCCGAGGTCGAGCGGATCTTCGGCCGGTCGGCGGAGTACAAGGCCGCGGCCCTTCTCGAGTACGCCGAACACCTCCGGGAGGTCGCGGCGGGAAGGGGCGGGGATAAAAGCGGCACAGAGACTTTTTTTGGCGGTCTTCGTTCGATCCTCGATGCTTCGCCCCTCGGAATCGTCGCCGATTTGAACGGCGGCGCCCGGACTGTATCGGTGGACCGGTCGGTTCTATCGGAAGCCGGGCTTTCCGTGGAAATCATGAACGGAACGGCGGGAAAAATCGCCCACCGTATCGTTCCCGAGGGGGAATCCCTCGAGCCGTGCAGGAAGAGGTTAGAAGAGCTTGCAGCCGGGGGTGCGCCGTTCATACTCGGATATGTTCCCGACTGCGACGGTGACAGGGGTAATATCGTCTATTACGACGAGCGGGAGGCCCGGGCAAAATCCCTCGAGGCCCAGGAGGTTTTAGCCCTGGCGGTCCTCGCCGAGCTGGGGTATCTTATGGTGACGGGGAACGGAGTCGGACGAACCGCCGTCGTCGTGAACGGGCCTACCTCCATGCGGATCGACCGCATTGCAGCGGCCTACGGAGCCCGGGTCGTCCGTGCCGAGGTGGGAGAGGCAAATGCAGTCTATCTCGCACGGCAACTCCGGAGCGGGGGATACACCGTCCGCGTTCTCGGAGAAGGATCGAACGGCGGGACCATCATCCATCCGTCGGCGGTGCGGGACCCCCTCACAACGATATTCGCCCTCCTGAAACTCCTCCGTTCGGACGCGGGGGTTTTCGCCGACTGGCTGCGCCGGAGGGGAAAGACCCCGAGGCGGGTTCCGTCAATGGCGGATATTATCGCCGCCCTGCCCCAATTCGTCACAACCAGCGCTTATGAGCACGAAGCGATTATGAGGATCACCACCACCGATCACGCCGCGCTCAAGTCCCGGTACGAGGAAATATTCCTCACCGAATGGGAAAGGCGCGGACGGCGTTTAGGGGAAGAGTACGGAATTACCGGTTTCGAGGAGATAAACTACGAAGGGACCGAGGAGCGGCGGGGATTCGGTCCCGGTTTCCGGACCGGAGAACAGCGGGGCGGCTTAAAGATTCTCTTCACGGGGCCGGAGGGAGAGAACCCGGCCTACATGTGGATGCGCGGCTCCGGTACCGAGCCGGTATTCCGGGTATTGGTGGACGTCGATGCGGAAGCCTGCGGTTCCGTGGAGAAGGCGCGGGAGCTCCACGATTATCTTCTTGCCTGGCACCGGGAGATGGTCCGGGAAGCCGACGGCGGAGTGTAGTTGACTTTTTCCTCCGCAATCCGTATAGTGCGAGCACGCAAGAAAAAAATCCATAAGGAGTGACTATACAATGTCCAAAGCGCACCGAGGCAGCGGAATCCGTGAGTTGAAGAAGAGCGGCCGGGGAAAGTGCCCCGTCTGCAAGCGGACCGGTATCAAGACCCTCTACGAGCACGAAGTAGGGGACAAGAAGATCAACATCTGTAAGCAGTGCCGGGCCGCCATCGCCCACGGCAAGAAACAGGACGAGCTCGCCGCCCTCTCCTAATACACCCGCGGGCGGCGCCAATACCAATACGTGACACCCCAAGCGGTCCTCATCCTCTACATCATTTTTCTCATCGCGGAATATCTCTTTCACCAGGGACTGACCTTTCTGAACATACGGTACGCCGGAAAGAAAAGGAGATCCGTCCCGGAGGAATGGCGGGAGCAGTTCGATCGGGGGGCTTTGAGCGAAGAAGAATATCGAAGATCCGTCGACTATACGATACGAAAGCAGCGGTTCGGGATGACCGAGGAAACGGCATCCACAGTTTTTCTCCTTGCGGTGGTGCTGTCGGGATCCTTAGGAGCCGCCGACCTGTTCATCGGGAGGCTCGACCTATCCCCGGTCATTCACGGAATATTCTACGTATGGCTCATCTCCCTCGCCTTCGGGATCGTATCGCTCCCGTTCTCTCTTTACGGCGAGTTTCGGATCGAGAAGGAGTTCGGCTTTTCACGTATGACCCCCGGTCTCTTCGCGGCGGATCTTGCAAAAGGAATCGCGGTGTCCGCGGCCTTGAGTTTTCCCCTCCTCTTTGCCCTCTTTTTTCTGATGAACCGGGGAGGAGAGCTGTGGTGGGTATGGGGTTTCCTGGCGACGGCGTCCTTTCAGTTCGTCGTCTCGATCCTCTATCCCACCGTCATAGCTCCCCTGTTCAATAAGTTTACCCCCTTAGAGGAAAGCCCCTTGAGAGACCGGCTCGAGAGGCTGGCCGAACGGTGCGGCTTCCGGACCAAGGGGATCTTCGTCATGGACGGGAGCAAGCGGAGCGGTCACTCCAACGCCTATTTTACCGGGTTGGGCCGGGCGAAGAGGATCGTTTTATTCGACACCCTCCTCGAAACCCTCGAGGAGGAGGAAATAGCGGCGGTTCTTGCCCACGAGATCGGCCACGAAAAGCTGGGGCACCATATCAAGGGACTCGCCCTGTCAATCGTTATGCTGGGAATATCTCTCTTTGTAGTAGACCTCATGATGGGATTCCCGGCCTTGTACACGGCTTTCGGTTTCGCCGATGCTTCGTCCCATGCTGTTCTGGTCATCCTCGCCTTCTGTTCCGGTCCTTTCACCTTTTTCCTGAAACCGTTGTTCACCGCCTGGTCGCGGAAGCACGAGTACGGGGCCGACCGGTACGCCCTGGAGCATGCGGAAAAGCCGCGTGCCCTCGAGTCGGGGCTCATCCGCTTGAGCAGGGAAAACCTGTCTAATATCGTTCCTCATCCCCTGTACAGCTTTTTCCATTACTCCCATCCCGCCCTGGGCGAGCGGATCGCCGCCATGGAGGAGAAGCTTAGATATGGCCGTCCAGCATCCCCTCCATCTGGAGCTCGTCGTAGGCCTGGATGAATCCCGCCGCGGACCACGCCTGGTAGGACTTTCCCATGGGGCGGCCGGTCTGGCCGTGGACCCACTCATTGAACTCCCATTCATCGTTGATTCCGAGCTTATTGACCTTGGCGAGCTTGTAGAGCTCCTGCTGGGCAATGTCTTTGAGGCCTAAGCGGCTGACGTAGCGGACCCACTGGGCCCCGATAAAGGGCCAGATGCCCCCGTTGTGGTAGTGGTGGGGGAGATTCAAGAGGTTGACGGTGTAGTAGTTTCGCCAGCCGGGATCGCCCACATTGACGGTGGGATAGAGGTTGGCAACCGGGTAGGGCTCGTTGGCGCCGACACCCCACATGAAGCGGAAGGCCACCCGGGAGCGCTCGATGTCGAGGACGTTGAACAGTCCCGCGAGGATGTTTCCGTAGACGTCGCATCTCCAGTCGAAACTAAACGGCGTTATCTCCGCAAGGAGATACGATGTGTCCCCCAGGGAATACTGCTGGTCCGCGAAGGTCCGGGTGAGCCCCTCGCTGTGGATGGAGGGCCAAAATTTCTTGAGAATTGTTTCTTTGATGATCTGAGCCCATCTCAGGTAATCGGAGGCCTTCTGATACTCCCCCAAGAGCTCGCACATCCTGCCGAAGCTGATATTTGCCGAATACCACAACACCTCGTCGTAGAGGATGTTATAGCTCCGTCCGAACAGATCGGTCCAGTCTCCCGCCTCGGGGATCTCCAGGAGGGCGTCGTTGTTGCTGTCCAGGGCGCTCAGCTTGTCCATGGCCAGCTGCAGGGTGGTGAACCAGGACCGGAGGAATTCGTAATCCCGGGTGGTCCGTATAAAGTTGTAGAAGGCGATGATGAGCCACAGTCCGCTGTCCACGGCGCAGATCCCGCCGACTCCGGAGTAGTCCGGCGTCTCGTCGGAAATCCTCACGTTGGCGGGCAGGAGCCCGGTGGGGGATATGTGCTCGAGGAGGGTCACCAGGGTGTTCCGCTGGCACTCCTCGATCTCAGCGTCGTGGCGGAGGGGGAGGGAGCCGATGATGGTAATCGCCCCGTCCCGGCCCCAGACACTCTGATAATTCTGATCGGTGCTGGTAAACTGATTATCCTTGAGGGAACACGCCGAAAACCCCAAGGGGGTGATGTTCTTCTTGAGGGCTTGGATGGCCTTGTCGTGGGCGGTCTCGATAAACTCGAGCTGTTCGGCGGTGAGGCTCTTAAAGGGCGCTTCCTGGAGAACGTGGCGGATGCTTGGATCGTAGTGCCTGTGCCCGACCTCCTCGCCGCTTATATCCGCGATTTCTTCGATGACTCCGTAATGTTTGAGTCCTTCGAGGACTCCGTCGGCGAAGGGCTTTTCCGCGTTATAGGTGTCGCACTCCAGGGTCGCCTCGAGGAGTTCCGGCTGGGCGTTCTCGACGACAATGCCCCGAACCCCTTCGATGAGGAACATCGAGCTGTCGTTTCCGGTGTCTCCGGCGACAATGGTCTCGTGTGTCCCGACTCCTATCTGCTCCAGGAGCCACACCAGGCTGTTTCCCTTATTCGCATACTCCGGAAGGATGTCCAGGTCCCGGGAGCTCGAGTAAATAACGCTTACCTTGAGGCCCAACCCCTCGAGGGCGTCACCGATTTCCGCTATGTCTTCCGGTTTCGCGTCGTAGTAGTACCAGCTCGACTTGAACTTATTCTGAAACTTCTGGGGCTGCCGTTCTACACGGTGGTTCCGCCTCATGATCTCCTCGACCTTGCCGATGTCCCAGCCCACCGTCAGGGAATCTGAAAACTCCCGCAAGACCGAACGGTTCTTCATGTCGAAGATGAGTGTTCCCACTCCGCAGATGATGTAGTCCGCGTCGGGAAGGTCGGTACGGCTGATGAGCTCGAGGGTATCGTTGAGGAGGCGTCCCGAATTGTAGCAGAGCAGAGGACGCCGGTCTGAAGGGATGCTCTGCCAGGTGCGTCTGAAAGCGAGAGTTGCATCCGGCTTGCCGAGAAGTGTGCCGTCGAGGTCTGAGGAGAACAGCCTTATATTCATTATTTGTCTGTATTATAGATTTTCCGTTTATGCATTTTCCTTTTATACATCTTCTAGGGATTTCAAGCTCAAGGCGGGACCTTCCGATTGGGTAGATTCTACCGTATTCAAGAGCTGTTGCGCAATTCCCGTCCAGGTGAACTTGCTTCGCGCCAGCTGGGCCCCCCGGTGACTGATTCTTCTTCTCAGAGATTTGTACCTAAGAGCCTTCGAAAGGGTTATCCCCAAGTCCTCCTTGTCGAAGGGATCGGAGAAAAGAGTGTGAATTCCGTACTCTAAGATACGGTACAGTCCGCCGTGGACGGTCACTACCGTCGGAGTGCCGCAGGCCATGGCCTCGACCACGGTCATCCCGAAGGGCTCGTACCTGCTGGAGAGGACGAAGATATCCGCCGCCCGGTAGTAATCGGGCAGATCTTCGTCGTCGATGAATCCGATGAACTCGATCCGGTCCTCCAGATTGTACTGCTTTCGTAAGGTCAGCAGCTCCTGGTACAGGGCCTCTTCCGATTCGTCACGGTCCTCGTGGCCGATCGCAAGGACCAGCCGGGCGTTCTTGACCCGCTCGGCGAGAACGCTGAATCCGTGGATGAGGAGGTCCATACCCTTGTTCGAGGCGAGCCGGGACACGGCGAAGATCGTGGGCCCTTCGAATCCGAACCTCTCCCGGATGGTCAACTGGGTAGCTCCCCCCACGGGATAGAAGCGGTTGTCGTCGTATCCCGGGGGGATCATCCGGACCTGATGGTTCGGGAGATCGTAGCTCTCTTTGATTTTGTCGAGCTGGATGGGGGTGGTGGCTATCACCATGTCGCAGTTGTGATAGATAATCTTCTCGTTCTTGATCCGGGCGGAAAAGTTGTACTTGTGCTCGAAGGCGTCCGCGTCTTCGGGAAAATCCCCTTCCATCTTCTCCTTCTTCCAGGAGCCGATTGAGTGGGGGGTGTGGAGATGGGGAATATCGAGCGCCTCTTTGAGGGTTTCACCGGCCACTCCCGCGTCCCAATAATGGCTGCTCAAGAATTCGTAGCGGATGTTATGATTTTTTATGTACTCGAGGGTGTTTCGGCACCACTCGGGAATATGCTCGTAGAGGTACTCCTTGGGAATGAAGTCCTTGGTATGCCCGCAGGGGCTTCTCAGGATCTGCACGTTTCGGGCGACCGGCTCCTGCTGGGGCTGGTCCTCGAACCGGCGGGTCCAGATATCCACTTGAAATCCGAACTGCCCGAGCTTTTTCGCGAGCTCTAAGACGTACACCACCTGCCCGCCGGTGTCGGGGGCGCCCAAGGGTGCCTCAGCGGCGACGTATCCGTGAGTGGATATCAGGGCTATTCGTCGCGAGGGTTGCTTCTTGTTTTTTTTCTTCTTCTTGAGTTTCGGCGTCTCTTTTGATTTTGCCTTTTTTTCTTTCATCTTTACTCCCTATCGATTTTAAATATACGCAATCGGGAGAGAGAGTCAAGGAAAGGGGCGGCTATCGGGGCCGCTTGCCGGTAGGTAGCGTTAAAATCGATTCCCGGAAAGCTCAAAAAATCTCTTTTGTATCGTCCCCGAGGTATCGAGGCCGATAAATCTGCCCCGGATCCGTACCGGGTGCACCTCGACATAGGCCGTGTCGGTGCCGGTTATCCCTACCTTGAGGATTATAGTCTCCTCTCCATAGAGGGTCTCTTCCATTCCGGGAAAGATGAAGTTCCCTAAGGAGTAGGCAATAATGCTTCCCCGATACACCTCCATCGGCTGGAGGACGTGGGGATGGGACCCTAGGACGAGGTCGGCCCCGTTGTCGACGAAGGAGCGGTAGAGGGCGACCTGATCGGGAGAGGGGACGCTCCGCCACTCGTGACCGCCGTGGACCATTACGATATCGAAGCTCTCCGGGGTGCAGACTCCCTCGAGGATTTCCACGGCGGATTCGGGGGAATCGGCCCAGAGTATTCCCGGTTTATCCGTACCCGCCCGGGCGGTACGGCTGCCGTCGAAACCGTTGGCTTCCCGGGGGTATGCCCCCACCGAGAGGATGCGGATAGGGGTTCCGCCCCGTGTGAGCTCGACCGCCCTCCGTGCCTCGCTCTCATTTCTCCCGGCGCCGGAGGTGAGGATTCCGGCGGTTTCGAGGGCCTCCAGGGTGTCGAGGAAACCCTCCGTTCCGTAGTCGAAGCAGTGATTATTCGTCAGCGACAGATAATCGAACCCCGCCTCATGAAGGGGCCTAAGGACCTCCGGGGGGCTTCTGAAGTTATAGGATTTGGCAACCCTCTTTCCCGCCTTCGAGATCACCGTCTCCAGGTTGCCTAGGGTAATATCGGCTCCTTGGAGGAGGGGAAGGGTATCGGAGAAGATCCGCTCGATGCCGTCGTCGAAGCCGGTCAGGGTCCAGTCGACGCCGCGCCCGGGCATGATGTCGCCCACCGCGGCGGTCCATACGGGAGGTGCGGGGGGCGGCGGAAGGGGGACCGCTTCGAGCCAGAGGCGGAACTTTTCGAAGGCGCCGGGTTTCTCCGTATCGAGATTTCCCTCGAGGGTCTCCTCGAGCTCGGCGATGACACCCCGGTAGAGGGGGTATTTCTTATCCCCCGGATACCTTCCCTCTACACTCAAGCCCTTCCCGGGAGGGCGGACCGAGCCATAGGGAAGGAGCGGGTATCCGCCCCTCACCGCCTCGGCTCTGCTTATGTCGACCGCCGGATCGAGGAGCTCGGTTACCGGAACGTAGGCGCTTATCTCGAGGACGGCGGTAGTGTCCCCCTCCGCGAGTTCCCTAATAGCGCTCCAGGTAACGAAGCCCGTCCGGGAGACGACCAGCCGCGCCTCGGGGGCACTCTCTTCCGGGGTGCCCCGTTCTTCAGGGCCGTCGGCGCCGGGACTGACGTCGGCTGGAACAAAGACGAGCTCTATTCCCTCGGGCGGGGGATCAGCCGCGAGTATCTTCTCCCAGACCGCTTCGAGACCGGTTTCGAGCAGCACCTCCGTGCGGGGCGGCGGCAATTCCGCTTCGCTCCGGCAGCCTGAAGCGGCCAGGAGGAGTATCCCGGCGGTAAGAGAGGCGAGGGGAGACGGCTTCATAGCCCCTCCTCGTTTTCGGCGGTCCCGGATCCGGTCCCCGCATCGAGAAAGCCGTCTAGGTAGCCTTCGACTCTAAGCTTTCCCTTCCCGCGGGATTCGGGGGTCCTCTCCGGTACTCCGAAAAGTGCGGTTATCACCTCGGCCATCCGGATCGAGTTGAGGGGGCGTGCCGGGAGGTAACGCTCCTCGGAACACTCCGACACCGTCGCGGGCCCGTTTCCCCGGCGGAAGCCGCGGGCGAGGAAGAGCCGCCGGTAGGTGCATCCCCACACCGTATTGAAGACGGTGCTTACGGCATTGAAGAGAAGAACCGAAGTCACGATGAAGAAGACGAGCCCCGCTATCCCTAAGGACCGGGCGTTCTCGACGAAGGTCCGCAGTCCCGCGGCGCGCATCGGACAGTGATCGCGTATGAAGTGTGTCATCAGGGTGCGAACCGATTGAGCGGGCTTTACCGCGAGATCCTCGAGTGCCATTCATCCTTATATCATCATGTTTTATTGAATAAAGCAATATTTATCCGTATGATGGGGAGCATGAATCGAGAGAATCTCTTCTCCTCGCTTAAGGGGCTTCGGGTGTACATGGTGGGAATCAAGGGGAGTGGTATGGCGGCCCTCGCGGAGCTCATCTTCAAGAGGGGCGGAATTGTCTCCGGTTCCGACACGGAGGAAAAATTCTACACCGACGAGGTCCTCGGATCACTCGGAATTTCCGTGATCGAAGGGTTTTCCCGTACGAATCTTCCCGAGGATGTCGATCTGGTCGTTCACTCCGCGGCCTATTCACCGGAAGGCCATCCGGAGCTTATCGCCGCCCGGGAACGGGATCTTCCTGTTTATACATATCCGGAAGCCCTCGGATTCGTATCCCGTCTCTCCCCGTCGACCGCGGTAGCCGGGGTCCACGGGAAGACGACGACCACCGCCCTTATCGGAACCCTGGTGCGGCGCATGGGACTCCCCGTTTCGGTCCTGATCGGTTCCGCGGTTCCTGTCCTGGGGGGAGGATCGGTGTACGTGGGGGGGGACGATCATTTTATTGCCGAGACCTGCGAGTACCGCAGGCATTTCATGAACTTTTCTTCTCGAAGAATTATTCTTACATCGGTGGAGCCGGACCATCTCGATTACTACTCCGGATACGAGGACATTGTCGAGGCATTTGTCGATTTCATTATGACCCTTCCGGAGAATGGGGAGTGCATATACTGTGCGGACGACCCCGGGGCCCGGGACGTCGTCGAGCGGGTCCGGCACCGCCTCGAGGACGAAGGAAAGAATATACGGTTTATCCCCTACGGGATCGAGGCTGAAGGCCCCTTCGGGATCACCGGGACGGCCGCGGGCGAGGGGATGACCCGGTTTCGGCTCCGCGGAATCGACCGGGAGTTCCGGATAAAGCTTCCCGGCAGGCACACCGTGCTCAACTGCGCCGCCGCCCTCGCGGCGGTGCTGCCCTTTGCCGGACGGCCCGATTTCGGCCGATCCGCGTCTCTCCTAGATGGGTCTATCTTAGATGCGGCCGCCGACGCCTTGGCCGGATTCACAGGAAGCAGACGGCGGAGTGAAATTGTAGGCGAGACGGCGGGGGTCCTCTTCATGGACGATTACGGACATCATCCTACGGCGATACGGACAACCCTCGAGGGGCTCAAACGGTTTTATCCCCGGCGCCGGCTGGTGGTGGACTTTATGTCCCACACCTACTCGAGGACGGAGGCCTTCTTCGAGGAGTTCGCTTCCGCCTTCTCCGCCGCCGATTTGGTGGTGTTCCACAAGATCTACGGGTCCGCCCGGGAGAAGCAGCCGGCGGAAGTCACCGGAGAGAAGCTCTGCGAGGCCGCCCGGAAACATGTGGACCGGGCCGTCTACTTCCACGAGATCCTGGACGCCGCCGGATTCCTCGAAGATGAGCTTAGATCCGGGGATCTCTTTCTGACTCTGGGTGCGGGAAACAACTGGATCCTCGGGAGGCGTCTCTACGAGCACTTTAAATCCCTCGGACCTCAGGAGGTGACCGCGGTATGAAGAGCATGACCGGATTCGGTTACACCGAATATCAGGATAGCGAGATCCAGGCGAGCGTGCTGCTCAAATCCTACAACAATAAGTACTTAGACATCTTCGTCAATCTTCCTTCGATAATAAGCGGACTCGAGCCGGAGATACGGGAGTTTCTATCCGGCCGGATCGAGCGGGGCCGGGTGGAGGTATCGATAAAGCTCAGGGAACTCAGCGAAGACCTTACCGTCCTCCTCGACGAGAGCACCGCCCGAAGCTACATAGAGGCTTTGGGCGGACTTGCCGCCCTGGCCGGGCTCGAGAGGGAAAAGCTCCTTCCCGGCCTGCTGCAGATCGAAGGGATACTTAAGGCCCAGCGGAATCGGGATACCGATTACTACTGGACTCTTCTCGAGCCCCGTCTCGAAGCAGCCTTCGTCCAGTACGAAGCTAGTCGAATAAAAGAAGGGGCCGCCGCCCGAGACGACGTCGAGGGTTCGGCCGGGGTCATCCGCGGACGCCTCGAGGATGTTTCGGCCCGCGCCGGCGAGCTCGAGAGGAAGATCAAGGAGAATCTTACAAACAGGTTCGAAGAGGTCTTGGGAAACGAGATCGATGAGAACCGGATTCTTTCGGAGACGGCGGTGATGCTGGTCAAGTACGATATCAACGAGGAGATCGTCCGGCTCACCGGTCACATCGACAGCCTGGAGGAAACCTTAGCCTGCTCAGGAGCGGTGGGGAAGAAGCTCGATTTCATCTGTCAGGAGCTCAACCGGGAGATCAATACCATCGGTTCGAAGAGCGTCATCTTGGAGGTCAATCAGGCGGTCATCGAGATGAAAAACGCCGTCGAGAAGATGCGGGAGCAGCTGAGAAACGTAGAGTGAGGAATACATCATGAAAGAGGGCATCAAGATAGCGATTTCGGGAAAGAGCGGCTGCGGCAATTCCACGGTGAGCTCCCTGGTGGCGGAGCGGCTGGGGCTCCGCATGATCAACTACACCTTCCACACCATGGCCGATGAGATGAATATCGATTTCAAAGAGCTCTGCGAACTCGCCGAGGAAGATCCCAAATACGACCGGCACCTGGACCGGAAACAGGTACAGCTCGCCGAGGAAGGGAACTGTGTTCTCGGTTCCCGCCTGGCCATATGGATGCTCGAGAACGCCGACTTAAAGGTCTACCTCGAAGCACCCGTGGAGGTCCGTGCCCGGCGTATTCAGGATCGGGAAGGAGGCGGCTACGAAAAGGTGTTAGCGGAGACAAGGGAACGGGACCGCCGCGACACCGAGAGGTATAAGCGCCTCTACGATATAGACAATAATGAGTACGCCTTCGCCGATCTCATCCTCGACGTTTCCGAGCTCGACCAGTACCGGGCCGCGGAGGCGGTGATCCGGGAGGCGGAAAAAATACGGTAAGGGCATATCTTTCACCTGCTTATTCACGGATTACGAACACCGCTTTACACAAACCCCGTTTTCTGATATGAATATCCCTATGATAATACCCCTCGATCTACTCGTCGGAAACGAAGATAACGTATACGAGCTCACCTGCGCGGCCGTCCGCAGGGCCCATCAGCTGACCGTCGCCGGCGACGAAGAAGTTGAGGAGAACAACGGCAAGATCGTTTCCACCGCGATTAAGCAGATACTCACCCAGCAGGTCAATTACACCCTTATCGAATCCAGGTGACCCGGCCGAACCGGGTAATACTTATATTCGGTCCCACCGCGGTCGGCAAGACCGACCTTCTCGTCCGGCTTTTTTCGGATCGCGGGGAGATAATCAGCGCCGACAGCATGCAGGTCTACCGGTACATGGACATCGGAACGGCAAAGCCGGGACCCGATGTGGTGTCGCGGCTTCCGCATCACCTTATCGATATCAAGAACCCCGATGAGCAGTACAACGCGGGAGAGTTCGTCCAGGCGGCGGACCGCCTTGTTCCGGAAATCGAAGCCCGCGGCAGGGTATCGGTTGTCTCCGGCGGGACCGCCTTTTACTTCCGAAACTTTATCTACGGACTCCCCGAAGCCCCTCCGGGGGACGAGACGGTGCGAGAACTACTCAAAAAAGAGCTCGAGGCGGAGGGCCCGGGGCGGCTGTACCGGGAACTCGAAGCTGTCGACCCGGTAACGGCCGGACGCATAACCTCCGCGGACACCTACCGCATCCTCCGGGCCCTCGAGGTATACCGGGTTACCGGCAGTCCTCTCTCCGGCTTTGCCGTACGGAAAGAGCCCCGGAGTCTCTACAGACTGCTTGTCATCGGCCTCGAGCGGCCGAGGGAGGAGCTCTACCGGCGGATCGACTTGCGTGTAGAGGGGATGTTTGAGAAGGGACTTCCCGACGAGTTCAAACTGCTTCTTGCAAAAGGTTTCGGTCGCGATGATCCGGGACTCAGAGCCATCGGCTACCGGGAGTTCTTCGAGATGCGGGAAGAGGGGTGTCCCTCCCTTACGGATATCAAAGAGAGAATCAAGCGGAACACCCGCAGATTCGCTAAAAGGCAGATTACCTTTTTCAAGCGGCTGCCCGGTATCCGCTGGTTCCGTCCCGATGACGAAGCGGCGATCCGGGAAGAGGTAGCTCGTTTTCTTGCAAACCGGTAATTTCTCATATTTAATGACTTGTATGACAGGCAAGACGATTTGGGATACGATGTCGTTGCAAGTCCCGATGTCGGGACCGGAACCGTAATTCGTGTCTACTGTTTCGAAGGAGAAGTGGAGGTTTCCAAGCTTAGGGATTCCCTAAGCGGCGCGACTCCCGAATCGGCGGAGGTTCTCGAAGGGGTTCTCCTCCCCTCGGGGCCCCGGGGGGAAATAACCGAGGAGGAGCTCTACGATACCGTAATACTCCGTGCGGATGAGATGGTCTCGCTTCCCGTGAAGGCCGATCTCGAAGCTGAGCCGTTTATTCCCCGGCGGTTTCGGATTCCTCTCGCTTATTACCTATCTCGGGGCGCTCAAATACCACCGAGTTCCGGAATAGGGTTTTCAGTCGACGTCCTTTTCTCCGAATATGACGGCCGAAAAAACCTGTATCTCCGTGTCTTCCTCCCGCCAGCAATTCTCGGGGAGTCCCGCCTTACGGCAGGTATAGTTCAGGAAGGTTTCCCGGTCCCATCCCTGCTCGGTCGCCACCTGAGGAAGGAGGACTCCCGAACGAATTCCCCTTTGCATCAGTATTCCGTGCTTTCCTACCTCTATCTCTTCGGGAGAGTCTATCCGTTTAAGGGGTGTCAAAACCGATATTTCGATATCAATATCCGGATATTCATCCCTGGTCAATTGAGGAAACCGGGGATCGTTGAAGGCCGCGGAGACGGCGAGCTCTTGGATACCGGTAAACAGGGGTTTGACACCGGTGATGTGCCCGATACATCCCCTGAGGCTGCCCTTTTTATGAAGCGTAACGAAGGCGCCGCACTGGGTACTCATGTGCCCGGTAGGACGGGGCAGACTCAGCTCGCCGCCGAAGAGTCGGGAGCGGATGGTCTCCCGGGCCGTCAATAGGAGCATACGTTTTTCGTCTTCCGTCAATGTAAAATCCATGGTCATTCTCCTTCGAACAGTCCGAAAGCGGCGTAGCGGACGACGGTTTCCGCCGCACCATCGATCCTCGAGGAAGAAGACTCGGCAAGGAGACGGACCTCCGTCCGCCGGACGGCATGATTTCTTAAGGAAAAGAGGCCGGCTAAACAGCCCGGTCCGCAGAGGGACATCTTTCTGAGCTGCTCCCTATCGGTCAAGCCTCGGGCATCCTTTGCGAGGATCAGCTTCTTGGCGAAGTCGGCTTGGAGCGCGGAGTCGGCTTCGCCGGAGGCACTGCTCAGGTTGGTTGTTGCAATTAAAAGGGTCCGTTTCCCCTTCGAACTTTCTTCGAGGGTAAGGTCAAGGGCCCCCGCGAGGGCCCGGTAATTGGATACCGTAGGTGCGCCCATCAGGATAGGAACAATAGTCGTTTCGGGAAAGAGGACCTGAATAAAGGGGAGCTGCACTTCCAAGCAGTTCTCTTCGAGGTGAGGGATGTCATTGATGATGATTCGATTACTGCAACTCGCAATCTCTTCGGTCAGCATCCTGTCGACCGGCAGAATCCCCAGGGGAGTCCGAAACGCCGCCGACTCGGACAGAAATATCGTATCCTCCCTCTCCCGGTGGACCGGTCCGATGAGAACTACCGTATCCGCGTCGAGGCCCGCCGCCGACGCCAAGGCCGCCGCGATGATGTCGCCGCAGTAGTCATATGCCGCGTGTGGAGTAATACATCCGATCGGCGGAGCGGCCGCGCTTTTACCCGCGGCGGTAAGGAGACTTTCCACACGCCCTCTCAATTCCCCGGGATCATCGGGATAGAAAATTCCATCGACGATGGGCTCGCGTATCTTTCCGATATCCATACATTTAGTATGCGAAAATACGGAAATAAAATCAATTTTTTGCGGGTATAGAGGATATCATTTCGAATCGTGGAGACGCCGGATACGCTCATCCTCTAATTGGACGCTCAAATTTTTCTCTTGAGTAGGGAGGACCAGGCCGAGCTTTCCGTGCTTGGCACGGCGCAGATACTTCGCCTGGGTATAGTAGAGCTCGCCCTTACCCGACGAGCGGCCTTTGCTGTAGAAGAGTGCCAGGTTCGCCGCGTCGAGAAGGGTCTGCAGCGGTACGCTCTTTCCGGGGATGTTCTTGATAAAGACGTACCCGCCGGGAAAGTCCCGGGTATGGAGCCAGTAATCGTTTCCCTTGACGTGCCTGCGGAGGAGCTCGTCGTTTTCCTTGGCGGTACGCCCCACCAGGATATCGAACTCCCCCGAACGGAGTTTGAGTCCCGGAATATCTTCATCGGCGGAAGGGCGCTGCCGGGTACGGACCCGCTGTTCCGCTTCGATATACCCCTCCAGCTCTTCGAGCTCTTCGGTTTCCGCGATCCACTTTTCTTCGTTTTTCGCACTCTCAAGTTCCCGCCGGAGGCGGGTTTCGTCCTTCTTCAGGTGCTCGAGCCCGGATTTGGCCTTCCGGTACTTGCCGTAGTAACGCTCGGCGTTTTGGGACGGGGAGAGGGAGGCATCGAGCTCGATAGTGACATCCTCGTTGTTGCGGTAAAAGTTTTCCGCCGTCAGCCAGGCGTCTCCCTCGGCCAACCGGTGGATATTGCTCGCCACGATGTCCCCGAATTCCTTGAACCGCTCGTAGTCCCGATACTCTTCGATCCGGCTTGTAACCCGGTTCAGGTACGACTCGAGCCGGGTTTCCTTTTCCCCGGCAAGACGGAGCGCCTTCTCCCGGGCCGCTTTACGGGCCTCCTCGAGCCCCTGACGGCCGTAGTGCCTCTCGATCTGGAGATTGAAAGGCTCTTCGCTTTCGAAATCTCTGACCGAAAAATCCCGCTTCGGTTTACCTCTCAGCCCGTAGGTTTCGGGATTACCCTCGGGATCAAACCGCTCACCGGTGGTTTCCGAACGAGCGGGTCTCCTGTAGAAGGCGTCGAGGATTTCCCCCGCGGCATCGGTTACGATGACGTTGGCGGCGCCTCCCCATAAACGTATCCAGAGGATGCTTGTTTCTCCTCCCCGCACGACGGTGAGCTTGACGATCCGCTCGCCTTCGAGCTGGTAGGCTTCGGTAATCCGCCCTCCGGTAATCCGGGACCGCAAGAATTGGGCGAAACGCTGGAGTTTGACCCGGTTTTGGGGACGTTTCGTCACCTCGTGGAGCCGCAGCCGGTTCTGCTCGAGACTGATAAGCAGTCCGAAACGCCGGCCGGGCGAGTAGAGATCGAAGAGGAGGGTCTTGAAATCGGGTTGATGGATCTTTTGAATGTGGCTGTTCTCGAGGGGGAGCTCATCGAGGATGAGGTCGATTTCCTTCCAGTTCAGTGACACGCGGCTATCCGTTTCGGGCTTTTTATGCGAGCCTCCTTAATGCGTCGATAAAGGCCGCGGTTTCATCCTCGGTGCCCACGGTCACCCGGACGTACTCTTCGATACCGGGATGCTCGAAATACCTGACGAGTATTCCCCCCTCTTTGAGCCTCTCGTAGATAGCTTTTCCGGACAGCCCCTCCTTCATCATGAATACGAAGTTCGCCTTCGAAGGAAGGACCGTCCATCCCTCGTTTCGCATTGCATCGCTCAGGCGGTCCCGGGATGCGATCACCCGCCTGTTGATATCCCGGTAGTAGTCTTCATCCTCGATGGCGGCGATGCCGATTTCTTCGCTCAACCTGTCCACCGGGTAAGAGTTGAAGGAGTCCTTGACCATGGTCAAGGACTCGATCATCCCGGTATTTCCGACGGCGTATCCCAATCGGACCCCCGCGAGGCAATGGCTCTTGGAAAAGGTCCGAACAACTAACAGGTTATCGAACCGGTCGAGCAGGGGAACCGCGGAGGCGCCGCCGAATTCAATATACGCTTCGTCCACGATGACGGCAAGATTGAGCTCTTTCGCCCGTTCGGCGATGCGCTCGATGTCCGCCCGGTCCGTCTCCATACCGGTAGGAGCATTGGGATTGGGAAAGATGTATCCCGCCGATCCGTTCAGCGCTTCTATCACCGTGCCGGCGGGGATGGAAAAGTCCTCCGCCATCCGGATGTGTCGGAACTCGTTTCCGTAGAAGTTGCAGTACACCGGATAGAAGCTGTAGGTGTGCCGGGGGAAGAGGACCGGCCCCCGTTCCGGGTCGAAGAAGGCGTAGAAGCAGAACGAGAGAATCTCGTCGGAGCCGTTTCCCACGAAGACCTGCTCCGAGCGGACCCCCTCCCGCTTCGCTATCGCTTCTCTCAAACTGAGAGACCCGGGGTCGGGATAGCGCCTCAAATCTTCCGGGGAGTAGGAGCTTAAGAGTTCCGCGACCCGTGGTGAGGGAGGATACGGGTTCTCGTTGGTGTTGAGCTTCATGTACCTCCGGTCCCGGGGCTGTTCCCCGGGGACGTAGGGGCTAAGGCGTTTCAGTCGAGATGAATACATTGTCCGCCCTGGTCTCCTTGTGTGAAAAAGCAGTAGCCCTTCTTACCGGTTTCCTTGACTGTATACAACGCATCGTCGGCCTTTTTCAACAGATCCTCGAAGGTTTCGGCGTCTTCCGGAAATATGCTTATGCCGATACTCATTCCGAGATCGCGGCTGATACCCCGTACCGTTATCGGGGGATCGAGGCTCCGAATGGTCTTTTCTGCGACCTTCGCGAGCTGCTCCATCGAGAGAACATCACTGATCACGGTGACGAACTCGTCTCCGCCGATCCGGGCGACGGTATCCGATTTCCTCAAAACGTTTGTGAGGCGGTCGGCGACAACCTTGAGCACCTCGTCTCCATGATCGTGGCCGAGCTCGTCGTTGATGGGCTTGAAGTTGTCCAGATCGATATAGAAGAGGGCGAACATCTGCTTGTGCCTCCGGACCTGAGGCATCATCTGAGCGACCAGCTCGTAGAGGAGCCGCCGGTTGGGAAGCCCGGTAAGATTGTCGTGGTTGGCCATATGGGCAATCTTCCGGTTCGCCGATTCGAGCTCACTCTTTTCCCTGACTAAGAGGGTGTTGAGGGTGTTGACCTGCTCGTGGACGGTGGAGTTTTCCAAGGCGATGGCGATATAGGAGCCTAAGGCCTTGAGAAGATCGAGATGATGAACGGTAAAGGCCTCCCGGGAGAAGCTTTGAACGGTAATGACTCCGATGATCCTCTCTTCTATGGTCAGGGGAAGATAGATGAGGGAAACCGAGCGTCTCCCCTTCGGTTTCGGCTGGGCGGAGAGGTATTTTTGGTACTCGGCATCGTTGTCGTTGATGAAAATCGGCTGTCGATGAATAATACACCAGGCGGCGAAGCTGTCGGCGGGATCCGCCGGAGCGGTAAAGACGGGAATCCGCTCGCTTCCCTCGATGAACACCCGGTATTCGATGGTATCCGTGGCGGGATGATAGAGGGCGATACCGAAGGAATCGGCCTCCATAATCCGCTTGACATTATCGTAGATGGTAAGGGCGATCTTTTCGATATCGAGAGACGCGGTAATCTTTTGTCCGATCTCGCTTATCTCCTTGATCCTTTGATAGGCCGATTCCAGGAGGCTCGATTTCTTCTTCATCTCGATATTTCGGAGTTTGTAGATCTCCGCCTCTTTCTGGGACCGCTCGATCTCGTGCTGGGAGATGAGATTCTCCAGCCGTTTTTCGGCCTGCTCGTTGAATATGTTTTTTTCTATACGGTAGAACTGTTGGAAATGGTGCAATGCCTCGGCGTAATTGTCCCGTTCCTCTTCGATCTCGGCTATCCGCTTGTGACTGCGCTCCTCATAGATCCTGGCGTTGATATCACGGGCGATTTCGAGGGCCGATACGAAACTCGCAACCGCCTTATCCTTCCGACCGGTACGGCTCAAGAGCTCGCCCATATTGAAGAGCCCCTCCACTTCGCCGTGGCGGTTCGCGGTGCTCCTGCAGAGGGCTATACTCTTTTCGTGATAGGATTCGGCTGTCTCGTTCCGTCCAATCTCGAGATAGACGGTTCCCATGGCGGTGTAACACCGGGCAAGGGTGATGTTGTCGTTCAGAGGCTTCACTAAATCGACGGCCCGTTCCAGACACTCGAGGGCTTCGGCATGCTGGAAAAGGTGCCGATTGGCCAGGCCGGTATTCACCAAGACGGTGGCGAGGCGTTCCCTGTCCTCGGTGCGTTCGGCTATCTTCCGGGCCTTCTCGAAATAGCCCAGAGCTTCTTCGTGGTTACCCAGCTCCTGATAAAACTCGCCTAGATTGTTGAGGGCGGTGAGCGCCCGCTCTGCATTCTTGGAAGCCTCCGCCAAGGCAAGGCTCTTAGTGTAATACTCGAGGGCCGATTCGTACTTGCTGATATTGTGGTAGATGACTCCGATGGCGTTCATACTCTTCATGCATCCATCGAGGTCTTCGGTCTCGGTATAGAGATCGAGGGCATGCTGAAGCACCGGCAGCCCCGTGTCGTAATGTCCGAGATAGATATGGCACCATCCTTGGTTCAGGCAGGATTCGGCGATTCCTTCCTCGTACTGGAGCTGTTCCGCCGTTTCCCGGGCACGGGTGCACATATCGAGGGCAGCCTGGGGATCGGAAAGCATGGTGTTCCAGGCGAGCCGGTTGAGATCGCGGATATCTTCTCTATTCTGCGGCTTTTTTTGTTCCAAGACAGGAGTCAGTATACCAGGTTAATCTGAAAAAATCAGGCGCCCCTGCGGAATAATCTACTCCGAGAGCCTGCGTATCTCCGCCACCATATAAAAGGATCCGGTTACGCAGATAGGTCCCCCGGTCTTTTCCGCCTCCCTCCGTGCGTATTCGAGAGCTCCGGCGGGGTCGGCGATCATCCGGACCCGGGTGTTGTACGGCTCGAAGGCGGCGAGGACCGAGGCAGGGTCGTTCGGTTTGAAGCTTCCCGGAGTGGAGATGACGATCTCCCGAAAGCGGGGACCCAAGACCTCGGCCATTCCCGCGGCGTTCTTGCCTTTCACCGATCCGAAGATGAGGATACCGGTCCGGAGTATATTAGGGTAGAGCTCCTCGAGCCCCCTCACAAGTACCTTGACCGAGGAGGGGGTGTGGGCGCCGTCGAAAACGAGGGGGACCTTTCCCTCCCGGATCTCCATCCGTCCGGGGGCCCGGGCGGCCGCGAGCCCCGCGGCGAGGCGGGATTCAGTTTCTGGAAGCATTTTTCTCAAGGCCAGGGCGGCGAGGGCCGCGTTTTCCGCCTGGTGGCGGCCGAACATGGCAAGCTCGGCCTCGAGGGACCCGCCGTCTTTCCACCGGACGGACAGGTGTTTCATACCTCCGGCGAGATCGAGGCACTCCATCTCTTCTCCGATGAAGGTAAGGGGGGCCCCGACCGATGCGGCGGTTTTCCGGAAGATCTCCCTCACCGGGTCCGACTGTTCGGAGCTGAAGGCGGGGACCCCCGGCTTGATGATTCCCGCCTTTTCCGCGGCGATCTGTTCAATGGTGTCTCCTAAGATGTCGGTATGCTCGAGCTCGACCGGGGTCAGCACGCAGAAGGAGGGATTGATTATGTTGGTCGCATCGAGTCTTCCCCCGATGCCGGTCTCCACCACCGCCCAGGTGCATCCGGTATCTCTAAAGATAGTGAACGCGAGGACGGTCAAAAGTTCGAAGGTGGTGGGCTCGTACTCTCCCTTTAGAAAAGGGGAGCGCCGCGATTCCACCGCCGCCTTCAGGCGTTCGATTGACTCGATATAGACACGATCGGGAAAAAACCCGCCCCCCCTGCTTATTCGTTCCCGGTAGGTCACCACGTGGGGGGAGGTGTACATTCCGGCGGGAATTCCCGCGGCGGTCAGGACCGAGGTCAGGAAGGCCGCGGTGGAGCCCTTTCCCTTAGATCCCGCGATGTGAATAGATGTGAAGGATTCGTGGGGATTGGCCATCAGCTCGAGGAGCTCTTCCATTCGGGAGCGCTTGAAGTCACGGACTATCTGAGGGGTGATCCGTTCGAAATTGGTAAAGCCCTCGATATAGGCGAAGGCCTCCTCGACGGTGGAGAATCCCATGTCGGTTATTCCGGGCGTTTCTTGAGGGCGTCCGCGTGGGTAACGAAACCTTCGTATTCGGCCAAGGCGACGACATGGGGCTTCATCTCCTTATATCCCGATTGGGAGGCGTAGACTACCGAGGAGTATTTGACGAAGTCCCTGACCGATACCGCCGAATAGCTCTTCGCGGCCCCGCCGGTGGGGAGCACCGCGTTCGCTCCGGCGGCGTAGTTGGCCACCGAGAAGGGAGTGTGAGGGCCTAAGAGGATCTCCCCGGCGTTGCGTATGAGCGGGAGGAGCTCGAAGGGGTCTTCCGCTAGAATAAGGAGATGCTCCGGGGCAAAGTCGTTGACGATCTCCGCGGCCTCGTCCATTGTTGCGGTTACGAATATCCCCCCGTAGCCGGACAGGACGTCGCTTACGAAGGTCCTTCTCGGTTCGGGCAGGCCGGCGATCATATCGGGAAGTAATCCCGCCACCGCTTCGGCGAGCTCCTTCGAGGGGGTCAAAAGGACCGCCGAGGAATCGGAGCCGTGCTCCGCCTCGATGAGGAGGTCTAAGGCGGTAAGCTTCGGGTCCGCGTCACCGTCGGCGAGGACGACCGACTCGGAGGGTCCCGCGGGCATGCCCACGTCTACGATGTCCGATACAATCCGCTTCGCCGCGGCGACGTACATGCTGCCGGGGCCTTGTATCTTGACAACAGGTTCGATCGATTCGGTCCCGTAGGCAAAGGCGGCTATAGCCTGGGCCCCGCCGATCCGGTAGATCTCATCGATTCCGCACATACGCGCCGCCGCGAGGCACGCCGGATCGATCCGTCCCCCTTCGCCCGGGGGGGTAGCGATACACACTCGGGGCACGCCGGCAATGGCCGCGGGGACCGCGAGCATGTATAGCATCGAGGGGAAGCTGCCCCGGCCTTTCGGTACGTAGAGACCCGCCGAATCGATGGGGGCCGCCCGCTCTCCGGCGAGGATGCCGGGACGGACCTCCATCATGGTCATGCCTTCAGGTTTCTGGGGCAGGTGAAACTTTCGGACGTTTCCTATGGCGTACTCCAGGGCCTCCCTGACGTCGGCGGTGATGACGGCATCAGCCTCGGCGAATTCTTCTTCGGTCACCCGTAGAGGGATGCCCTCGAGGTCCACACCGTCGAACTCCTTCGTCAGCTCCCTGAGCCCCGCGTCGCCCCGCGTCCGGACGGTTTTCACAACGGCCTTCACCGAATCCATCACCTCGTCGATGTCGGTTTCGGACCGCCTGAAAAAATTCTCCCTTTCCCGCTGCGATAGCGACTTCCAGCGCCGTACCTGTATTTTCATGCCGGTAATCTACCACGGAACCGAAGGCGGGGTACAGAGCCGCCATACGGAGTATAGCGGAAGCTTACGCTACACTGCCCGCTCTTTATAAATATTTACTATTTTTATAAAAGTTAATACAATGTTTAAGTACACAATTTGACAAAGAGAATATATTTGAATATTATTGAATAAGGAGAAAGAAATGGCGAAGACCATAACAATGCGTGTTGATGATGATACATACCAATTAATCAAAGCTGCTGCGGATGGAGAACGAAGGTCCATTTCCAATTTTATTGAATACGCAACAATATCCTTTCTAACAGAGGAAAGTTTTGTGAATGATGATGAAATGGATGAAATATTGAAAGATGAAACCCTTCTTAAAAATTTAAAACAAGGAAGAAAGGAAATAAAAGAAGGAAAATATACAATTATCGGATAGATTTATAATTGCCGAGACATCGTCTTTCCAGAAAAATATAAACAAATTAAAAAATAATAAACTTTACACCAAAATAAAAGAGTACGTATATCCGATTCTTCGAAAAAATCCATATTTTGGACCACACATTAAGCGTCTAAAAGGAAAATTTTCTGGAATATATCGCTATAGAATTGGGGATTAT
>CAZXMO010000040.1:0-31254 GCA_964641125.1 uncultured Spirochaetales bacterium | reverse complement strand
GAGGTTTCCCCTCCAGGGAGAGAGGATAAGCGCTTCCGCGACCTCCATGGCGGGGAGAGTAAAGACATCGTAGATTCCCTTGAGGAGCCACAGGGGAGCCGCTAAGAGACAGAAAAGCTTCAAATACCTGTTAGGAAACAGGGAAAAGAGAAATGCCCAGAAGAAGGCCCAGGCGAAATAGTAGCAGAAGGAGATATCGAAAAAGCTGATCAACACGGTATTGAGGAGCAGCAGAAAGAGGGCCGAGGCGCTGTAGAAGCTCCGTATTACCGGAAAGGGGACCTTCCTCAAGAATCGGGACGACAGGAAAAAGAGCGAGAAGGCCGCGGCGATCTTAAGGGATAGAAAGTACACCGAGAGCTCCCGCCAGAGGAGCGGTATACCCCGGACGGCGGAAATCCCCCGAAGCGCCAGGGTGCCCAAGAGAAGGAACAGGAAGATGAGGGCGAAAAGGATTACCAGCGCCCACAGTTTGCGAAACAGGATGATCCGGTACTTCCAGATACGCTTGCGAAAAATAATCCCGAAGAGAAGAAGGACGCTGAAGAAAACCAAGAGAATAATCAGGTACTCCGTCTCGGGTATGATCAGCGTAAAACGCCTGGCCTGAAAAAAGAGGTAATGCCGGTCCCAGCGGTCGGGAAACCCGTCCCGGTTCGCGTTGATTAATTCCTCGAAGAAAGCGATAAAGTCCCCGGCCCAGACCTCCCGCTCCCGCTGGGTCATGGTCCCGTACCTCCCGTCGAGCTGCAGGGACGGGTATTCCTCAGCGAGGTAGGGACGGATCTGAGTCGTCTCGTCGGACATACCCAGGCGGAAGATCTGGTTCTCGTTACCCAGGACCAGATAGTAGAGGCCCGCCCGGTCCATTGAGCCGGAACACCGGTCGATAAACCAGTAGGGGCTTATGATATTATCCGCTCCGGTCCTGATGACCGTGCGGACGGGAATTGTCCGGTAATTGAGATAGAGGACCGTAGTCCGCTCCTCGGGGAAGAAATCGGTCAAGTATTGCTTCGAGCCCAAGGGATACAGCGCCCCTTCTCCGTACTCGGCGCCCAAAAAGGCCACGGTTATATGCAGAGGCAGACTCTCTCCCGCGAATCTCCGGACAATACCCAAGGCGAGGGCGATGTTTACCGCTCCGCTATGGCGAATCGGGGCGTCCTCGAGGTGGTTTATGGGTACCCCCACGATGAGCCGGTCGGCTCCCCTCTTTCCCATCTCGACTATGAGGTTCCGGGAGAAGGAGTGTCCCGACTCCATTTCGGAAAAATCTTCCTCGGTGTAGGCGACTCCGATTTCCGTAAGCTTCTTACGGATGTACTCGAGGGTCCGTTCCTCCCCGGGACTCCCTTCGGTCCGGGGAAAGAAGCGGCTGACCGCGACGAGGTCGTCGAGAACGGCGGATCCGGTACTTTCTCCGGACCCGTCCTCGGAAAAAACCGGCGGCGGAAGCCATACCGAGGGGCAGAGAAAAAAAAGGAGGAAGAGAATTACCGGAATAATCTTTTGCATAATTATATATTACCTATTATAATACTATAAATCTTCCCAAGGAGCTTCCATGGATTTGATGCCTGAAATCACGAACCGGCAGAGTATTAAGGATTTTCAGGACAAATCGATAGAACGGGACAAGGTCGACCGTATTCTCGAAGCCGGCAGGCTCGCGCCCTCCGCGAAAAATCGGCAGCCCTGGCGGTTCATAGTCATCGAAAATCCCGATATGAAAAGTAAGATTCAAGAGGCCTCCTTCGGTCAGGAACACGTGGGAAAAGCGGGAATAATCATCGCCCTATGCTCGACTAACATCGACTATCGGATGCCCAACGGACAATTAGCCCACCCCATCGATATCACCTTCGCCGCCTCATTCATGATGCTCCAGGCCGAACACGAAGGGCTCGGGTCCTGCGTAGTAACCACCTTCGATGAAATCGAGGTCAAAGAACTCCTCACCGTTCCCTATAAGATGAAGGTGATCATGCTCCTTCTCGTCGGGTATCCCGGGAGCCGATCGATCAAGGAGCTTCGGAAATCGGTCGACCGGATTTCCGCCTTCAATCACTGGTAAAATCGTACTTATAGGTAAGCCCCCTCTTCTCCTCGTACCGTGCAACACCATCCTCGATAATACCCGTCAAAAGGTCCCTGTAGCTCAAGCCTTCCGCTTCGAAGAGAAGGGGGTACATGCTGATGCTGGTAAACCCGGGGATGGTGTTCACCTCGTTCAAATAGATCCTGCCGGTACTTTCCTCGAGGAGAAAATCGACCCGGGCCATTCCCCGGATGTCCGCCAGACCGCACGCCTCTACGGCGAGCCTTCTTACCTCGGCGGCCGATTCTCCATCGAGATCGGCGGGAATGCACAGCCGCGCCCCGTCGGGGTCGATGTATTTTGCCTTGTAATCGTAAAAGGGATGGTTCGGGACTATTTCCCCCGGGGGTGAGCTTACCGGCTCGGGAAACCCGCGTACCGAACACTCTATCTCCCGTCCGGTTATCTTCTTTTCCACCAGTACCTTGGTGTCGTACCGGAAGGCATCCTCCAAGGCCTCGGCCAGTCCCCGAGCTCCAACTTCTTGAAGATCCACCATGTGGACGCCTACCGAGGAGCCCGCCGCCGCGGGTTTGATAAAAACGACATCCCCCAAAGAAGCTCGAATCTCCGCGGCCAAACCGCCCGGGACCTCCCGGGTAAGGACCCTGTACTCCACCACCGGAAGCCCCGCCGAACTCCACAGCATTTTGGCAGCGGCCTTGTCCATCCCCACCGCGGACCCGAGAACCCCCGGTCCCGCGTAGGGAACATCAACGATTTCGAGGAACCCCTGAACGGTCCCGTCTTCACCGAAGGTTCCGTGGAGCACCGGGAAGACGAAGTCGGCGTGAACAGGCCCACTTTCCACCGCCAGCCCCCTTCCCGGGACCGCCGAAACGAGGCGGCTTTCGTCCGTGATCAGGGAAAGCCGGTCTTCCGGACACCCCGCCGAAGGATCGGGAAGGTCCTGCATGTACCATTTCCCGTCTTCGGCTATTCCGATGAGGATGCAGTCGAACAGGGAGCGGTCCAAATTCCTGTATACCGAACAGGCCGAACGAAGAGAGATCTCGTGCTCCCCCGACCGGCCCCCGTAAAGAAGTGCAACCCGACGCTTGGAAATCATTCTTATTTTTACCAGAAAACGGCTTAAAAAGCAAAGAACAGGACGTTTTTCCTTTACTTCCCGCCGATTTACCTGTATTATATATATAAACTATACAATATATAAAATTTCATCAAAGGAAAGATTATGGCTGAACATTTAACGAAAGAAACATTCAAAGAAAAGGTCTTCAACTACGAAGAAAAGAAAGAATGGGACTATGAGGGGGACCTTCCCTGTATCATCGATTTCTACGCCGACTGGTGTATGCCCTGTAAGATGATAGCTCCCGTCTTAGACGAAATCTCCGAAGAGTATAAGGACAAGCTCCACGTCTACAAGATCAATACCGAAAAGGAACAGGAGCTCGCCGCGGCTTTCGGAGTACAGAGCATTCCCTCTCTCCTCTTCGTTCCCACCGAAGGACAGCCTCAGATGGCCACCGGAGCTCTCCCCAAGGAGTCCCTCGAACAGGCCATGAAGGACGTTTTAAACGTTGAATAACGGTTAAAAACTCTTTAGGGGGATGATTTTTTTCCTTATATCTGATACATTTATTCATAATATCATCATAAAAAGGTTTACTAACGAATGATTAAAGCTGGACAGATAGAAAAGGGAATGTCCCTCCTCTTCAAGAACGAACCGTATCTGGTGACGGAACGGGAGTTCGTCAATCCCGGAAAAGGATCGGCCTTTGTCCGCCTCAAGCTCAAGAACCTCAAGACCGGGCTCGTTCTGAAGGAAGTCATAAAGACCCAGGAAAGCATGGAAGAGGTCGATGTGACCGAACGGAGGTCCCAGTTCCTCTACGCCGACGGAGAAGCCTATCACTTCATGGACGCGGAGACCTTCGAGCAGTTCGCGGTTCCCGTCGAAGGCTTCGAGGACAAGGGACTCTTCATGAAAGAGGGCGAGACCTACGACGTGGTCTTCTGGGAGGAACAGCCCATCGACATCATCATTCCCTATAAAGTGGCGTATACGGTAACCGAGGCCGAAGACGCGGTCAGAGGTGACACGGTAACGGGAGCGACTAAAACGGTCCGGGTCGAAACCGGACTGGAAGTGAAGGTGCCTCTCTTTATCAAGCAGGGAGAAAAGATCTTGGTCAACACCGAGAGCCGAGAATACGTAGAACGGGTCAATGAATAAAGCCCGACTACAATAAGGATAGCGAGGCAAGGTAATCATGAGAGTCACGACAAAAGGCAGATACGCCCTACGGGCGGTACTCACCCTAGCGGAATGCTGCGAAGGCAAACCCGTGTCCATCAGGGAGCTGGCGGAAAAGGAATCGATTTCACCGGAGTTTCTCGAACAGATCTTCTTCAAGCTCAAGAAAACGGGAATGATATCCTCCACCCGGGGTCCGGGAGGAGGTTTTACTTTAAACCGTTCACCGGAAGATATTACCCTCCACGACATCTTAGACGCCACCGGGGAGGGGGTCGAGTTCAGTCCCTGTTTGGCCTCTACCAACGGCAGCTCCTGCCCCCGGCAATCCCACTGCATAGCCCACGGAGTGTGGGAGGACGCGTCGAAGCAGATCCGGGACTATTTCGAAGGCATAACTCTTAAGAACATATTGGAAAACAAGGAAGAGTACCTGGCCAAGGCGTAGCGGCTCGAAGCCGTTCTGTTCCGCCTAATCCGGTCTCCCTCCCGGAAGGGCATTGCGGAAATGCAGATCTACTTGGGGGAAGGGAATCTCGATCCCGTTTCTCTTGAACTCACGCCAGATTTCCATATTCGCCCACGACATCGAAGCGTATTTGTCGTTCACATCCACGATCCACGTAAAAACCTTTAAGAGTATCCCCGAATCCTCGAAGGCCCGAACCCGAACGATCGGTTCCTTATCGACACGCCGGAAGGGGATTCGTCTTCCGATCTCATCGAGGACCTCCACCGCCTTCTCCAGATCGGCGGTATAGGCTATCTGTACGGAGTTCTCGATCACGATGCTCCGATCGTCGTGGGTAAAGTTGTAGACTTTATCCCCCGTGATCTGCGAGTTGGGCACGATAATCGTCTCGTTGAGGATGGTGTTTATGACGGTAGACAGGGTGCGGATATTGATAACGATCCCCTCACTGTCGAGAACGAAGATCCGGTCCCCCTCTTTGATCGGCCGGGTCAGAATAATGACGATGCCGGCGAAGAAGTTGGCCACCATCCCTTGGAGGCCAAAGCCCAAGCCGATTCCGAGGACCCCGAAAATCACCGCCAACGAGGAGAGATTGATCCCTATAAACGACAGCCCGATCAGCAGGAACACCACCAGAGAGCCGTACCTGATGAGGTTGGAAACCGAAAACTTCCGCGCCTCGTCGATGGTCAGCTTGCTCAAGAGCGAACGGTCGAAGAAGGACCTGGTTCCTTTCGCCGCCCAGGCGGCTAAATAGAAGATGGGGACGGCAAGGATGATGGTGATCAGCGATATCCGGGTGTTCCCCGTTTCGAAGAAGGGTTTGCTCAGAAATTGGAAGAGCATCCTGAGATAAGAGAATATCTCCGCCCCCAAGAGCCGCCCTACGAGGGTTATCACCAGTATCAGGAACACGATCCGCAAAATCCTCCGGATCCACACCACTATTTTTTTCCGGGTCGCTTCCTTCCACTTAGACCGGTCGGTCCACTTGCGGGCCAGCAGGAGAACGAGCTTGTAGAAGACGACGTAAATCACTACCGGGATAAGTAACTGAAAGACCAGCTCGCTCCAGGTAAAGGCCAGGACCTCCGCCCCCACTACGACCCGGGAGGAAATGAAACTCCCCACTCCTTTAAAAAACTCCATTCTTGCGAATCCTCCGATCGAAGAAGCATACCACCCCAGGAATTCCGGTGTCAACTCTCGAAAAATCAGACTTGACGACACTTCAAAGATGAATAAACTTGTAGTAGATATGTTTAGTATAGCCGTCGAGATCGAACACAAGAAGTACGCCCAGCTCATCCGTTCCGACGGACCGAGCACGGGCAGGCTCGATTTGACTACCCTCGTGGACTTTCAAAAACGGGCCGTCGTGCGGCTCTTCCTGTTTAGATCGAATAAACCGAAGATTCTCATCAAAGAGATCGCCCTCGACGGGCTTCCCCATCGCCACGCCGGGGATATCCGTATCGTCTTGACCGGAGAGCTCAAGGGGAGCAAGCGCCTCGCCCTTACCTTGAGTTACGGAGGGCAGACCCTCCACAGCGGCGTGGTCTCCCTCAAGGGGCATCTCCGCTCCAAGGCGGTCTGGCTCCTCCTTCCCGCCGCCCTTGTCGCCGCGGGGATCATACTCTTCGTGACTTTCTCCCCTCCGAAGACCCCTCCCGAGGGAGCTCCAGGTAAACCGGAAGCGGCGGAGGAGACAGCGGCGGAGGAGACAGCGGCGGACGAAGTTGAAGCCGTGGAGCGGGAGCCGGCCGAAGAGGAGCCGGCCGAAGAGGAAGCGGCCGGACCTGAAGAGGCCGAGGCCGAACAGACGCGGGAGAGCACAGGGGAGATGACGGTCGAAACAGGCGAGGGAGAGGCTCCTTCCCGCGAGGCGCCTCCGGAAGAACCGCCGGCGGCTGAACCGGTAACCGAGACCGTGACCGTCTATTTCGAGCCGAACCGCTCCCGCCTCATCGACGAGGCCCGGGAGACCTTGGGTGCCCTCTTAAGTCTATTAGAGGAATTCGAGGAGCTTTCGGTCCGGATCGAAGGACACTGCGCCCTTCGGGGTTCGGAATCAGGGAGAATCGAGCTTTCCGATGAACGGAGCGCCGCGGTCCGGCGCTACCTCCGCGACGCGGGATGGGTCCCCGACAGCGCGGTCGAAGTCGAGGGATTCGGCGGGAGGCGTCCGGCCACCCTTTCCGAGGAGGACCAGTATCTGAACCGGAGAGTGGAGATTACCGTTACCTACATCCCTTAAGAATCTTCCTTGAGCCAGAGGACCTCGAAGGGCTCCACCGGGATCCTTCGGACACCTTCCGCGGCCTGGGCCGCGATTATCCGTCCCGTTAAGCAGTCGATAAAGCCTTCCGCCTCTATTCCGTTCTCGACGAGGTCGATGGATTCGCCCTTAGGTCCGACATTGATCAGGCACAGCACAGCTCCCGAAACCTCCCCGGGCGGGGTTCGGAGGATTCCGAAGAGTCCCCCGCCGCCGGTAAGTACGCGAAACCCCGCCGAGGGATGAAAGGCCGGTTCCTTTTTCCGTGCCTCGATAAGCCGGACGAATCCCCTGTATATCCGGTTGCGCAGGGTCCCCTCGGTATCGAGCTCACGGGCTACCTCGTCGAAGTCGAGCTTCTGCCGGTTGATGCTCCGGTTCATCCCGGTCCGCTCGACTCCTACGTAATCGTTCCCCGAACCTATAAGGCTGTGAACGTAGATTCCCGGCACTCCCGGCATAACCAGCAAAACCGCCTGCGAGGCGAGGAACTTCTTGCCCCTCGTCTCCTCGTCGAGCTCGGGCCCGGCCACGGCGTCCCGATAGCTTATGTTGAGCTCGTAGGGGATGTCCCCCGCGGGAGTGGATTTATAACTGACGAGACCGCCCCTCCCCTCGACCTCCTCGACCAGGGCGGCGAGCTCGGCGGGGCTCAAAATTCCGTGGGCGGGGAGAAGCCCCACCCCGTCGTGGGAGGCAAGGAAGTTGAAGTACGAACTCTTTCCGTCCGGCTGAGGCAGGGTCCCCGCCCAGCTCCGCAGGTGGTTCGCGTCCCCCCGGACGCATGCCTCCATCACTAAGGGGGGCAGGGAGAACTGATAGACCATGTGGGCCTCGTCGTCACCGTTTCCGAAGTAGGAGATGTTCTCCGCGTGGGGAACGTTCGTCTCGGTAAGGATCACCACCCAGGGGGCGCATCTTTCGAGGACTTTGCGAAACAGCTTGACCACCGCGTGGGTCTTGGGATGATGAATGCTCGCGTGTCCGATCTCCTTCCAGAGATAGGCTATAGCATCGAGGCGTATCATCCGGGCTCCCCGGCGGACGTAGCCCAGGAGAATGTCGATCATCTCGAGGAGTACCCGGGGGTTCATGTAGTTGAGATCGACCTGGTCGGTGGAGAAAGTAGTCCATACGAGCCGCTCTCCGTCCGGTGCGGTAAAGGTGGTAAGGAGGGGCAGCGCCCGGGGCCGCGCCACCATGCTCACGTCGGTCCCCGGTTCCACGCCGATGAAGTAATCCCGGTACTCCTCTTCTCCCGCCAGATACCGGGTAAACCAGTCGCTCTGTACCGAACAGTGATTGAGGACCAGGTCCACAGCCAGCTTGTAGCTCCCGGCCAAAGCCTCGATGTGGTCCCACCCCCCGAGGTTTGGATCGACCATGGAGTAATCGCTCACCGAAAAGCCGTCGTCCGAGGTATACGGAAAGAACGGCAAAATGTGGATTCCCGGTATCACCCCCTTCAGGTACGTATCGGCGAAACGTTTCAAGCACTCCAGGGACTCCCGGTCGGTGCACCGGAACTGATCTCCGTAGGTGATGAGAAAGACATCACCCTCGTCGAGGGGAAGCAGACCCGCGCTTCGGGGATCGAAGTCGGCGGGGGCTTCGAAATCTTTTTCCCGGGAAAGGATGAGCTCCTCGAGATCCCGGGTCACCTCCCCGGCCCTCTCCTGTCCGTAGATAAAGGAAATCAGATCTGGTATAGTGTCCATGCAGTACATTCTATGAGACCGGACTTCCAAGAGCAAGGGTTCCTATGAAAATCGCCGTATTCCACTATCACCTCCACCCCGGCGGGGTGACCCGTGTTATAAGCCTGGCTTTGGAGATTCTCCTCCCCCGGCTCGAGGGGCTCGAGGAGATCACCGTGGTTACCGGAGACGGTGAAAACGCCGAGGCCGCCCTCCCCGAGGAAGCACGGGGACGGGTCCGTATCGCGGTGCACCCCGAAATCGGTTATCTCGGTGGAAAACCACCTAGGATCGCGGAAACGATCAAGACGGAAGTCCTCGAGCATTACCGCGGATATATCTGGTGGGTCCACAACTATCACCTGGGCAAGAACCCCCTGTTTACCCGGGCGGTCGTCGAAACCGCCGAAGAACAGCCGGACCAGAGAATCCTCCTCCACATCCACGATTTCCCGGAGTGCTCCCGGTATGAAAATCTCTCCTACCTCAAGTCGCTGTATCCGGGCCGTATCTATCCCCTCACCCCGAATGTCCGGTATGTCTGTATCAATCGTAGGGATTACGGTTTTCTTCTTGGTGCGGGTATTCCCGGAGAAATGGTACACCTCCTGAACAACCCCCTTACCGAGGAGCCGGAGTATACGGGGAGTCCGAGGCAGGTCAAATCACTCCTCGAAGAGAAGGCGCCTAAGGTCTTTTCCGGATATCTTCCGGACAGACCCCTGCTCCTCTACCCGGTCCGCTCGATCCGGCGGAAAAACGTCCTCGAGGCGGGGCTTATCTCCCGGTTGATTCCCGGGGGCGTCAACATAGCGGTGACCCTCCCGGGGACCTCACAGCAGGAAGCGGGCTACTCCCGACTGGTGGAACAAGCCTTTATCGAGGGAATCATCCACGGTGTGTTCGGTACCGGGGCCCCGGAGGCACCCCTCGAGGTCGAACTTCGTGAGCTGATCGGGGGGTGCGACTCGGTAATCTCCACCTCGGTCCAGGAGGGATTCGGCTATCTCTTCGTAAACGCCCTGCAATGGGGAAAGAAACTCGCCGCCCGAAAACTCGATATTCTGAAAGGCATGACCGGCCTCTTCGATTCCGAACATCATCTTTTCTACGACACTCTCGAGGTTCCGAGAAGCCGGGAACAGCAGGAAGAGACCCTCAGGCGCTACGAGAGCTACATCGGAAGGCTCGAGAGTTACTTAGGAGGTGAAATCACCGAAAAAGTACTCGCTAAGATAAAGAAACGTCTCGAAAGTGATACCCTAGACTTCTCCTACCTCTCCGTGGAGGAACAGCTCGAGGTCCTCGGTGACGCCGGCGATTCCGGTTACCTCGGATCGGTACGGCGGCTCAATTCCTCGACGGCGGCGATGCTCGAGTCGATCTGCTGCGATCCCGGCGCCGGGCCCGATCCGGTCCCCCTCCCCGAAGGGTTCGGTCCTTCCGACTTTACCCGCGCATTCGGGGAAATCCTGAAGAGCTTCGAGGCCGCATCGTCCGGAAGAAAACCTGACGCGCCGCCGTCTCCCGAGGTCATCGAAGAAAGGATGCTCGAGAGCTTTGCCGCTCCTCCCTTTCTTCGGCTCCTCTTCGATTCGATTTGCCGAAATGAAGATGCGAATAGTATCTTCTAAGACGAAAGGAGTCGATTATGTATAAGGTAGTACTGCTTCGCCACGGCGAAAGTGTATGGAATAAAGCGAATCTCTTTACCGGATGGACCGATGTTGATCTCTCTGAAAAAGGGATCGAAGAGGCCAAGGAGGCCGGGAAGCTTCTTAAGACGGGGGGATTCTTCTTCGATCTGGCCTACACCTCGGTCTTGAAGCGGGCTATCCGGACCCTGTGGCTGACCTTAGACGAGCTCGACCGGATGTGGATTCCCGTCTACAGGAACTGGAGGCTGAACGAGCGCCATTACGGGGCCCTGCAGGGACTCAACAAAGCCGAAACCGCCGAAAAGTTCGGCGACGAGCAGGTCCATATCTGGCGGAGGAGCTACGACGTCCGGCCGCCCGAGCTCGATCCGGACGACGAACGATGCCCCACCGGGGACCCCCGGTACGCGGACCTCTCAAAAGAGGAAACCCCCTTGACCGAATGCCTCAAAGACACCGTCGAGAGATTTCTCCCCTACTGGCACGAGACCATTGCTCCCTCCGTCAAGGAAGGAAAACGGGTGCTGATCGCGGCCCACGGAAACAGCCTTCGGGCCCTGGTCAAATACCTGGACAATATCTCCGACGAGGACATCCCCGGCCTCAATATACCCACCGGAGTCCCCCTGGTCTACGAGCTGGACGAAGATCTCAAACCCCTCAAACACTACTACCTGGGAGACCCCGAAGCGGTGGAGAAGGCCGCGCAGTCGGTAGCGGCCCAGGGAAAATCGGGTTAAAACCCCACTCTTTGGGGCACGAGGCTTGTTTTTCGGCATCAGGCGAATTAGACTTGCCGTGAGGAACAGGTAGATTCCCATGGAAAAAAAACGAGAGATCCCCACAATCGTCGAAAAGAACCGTATCGTCTCGAATATCATCGAGGCCTTGGATGGGAGGGACAATTTCCTGCTCACCGGACACGAAAACCCCGATGAGGACTGCGTGTCCTCCATGGTAGCCATGGGGCTCTTGCTGAGCAAACTCTCGAAGCGGGTGACTATGCTCGTCTGCAGTGAGATCAAGAAAAATTTCCGCTATCTCTTGAGCATCTGTGAATACAACTCCATCGATATCATCGAAGACTGCTCCAATCTGCCCGAATCTATAAGCACTCTGATCGTTCTCGACACTCCGAAACCCTCCATGCTCATGGAATACCGGAAGATGAACTATCTCTTTGCAGACGATTCGGTTCTGGTGATAGAAATCGATCATCACTTGGAGGCGGACAGCATCTATTGCGGTGATCCCGGATACCGATTGGTAACCGTCGCCTCCTCCGCCTCCGAGCTGGTGGGACTGATCGCTCTCAAGCTGGGCTATCGAAACGATCTGATGGAGAAGTATCAAATCGACAATGTCCTTTCCCGCAACTTCGTCTTAGCGACCCTAACCGGTATCATCGGCGATTCGAAAATGGGAAAATATCTGAAGACCCGGCGGGAAAAGAGATTCTACCGGCTGTTCAGCACCATTTTCGACTCGATGCTCACCGAAAAAACCTTCCAGGATTCCTCCAACTTCTCGAACATGGAAGAGGTATACCGGGAGATCAACCGCCTCTCCGAACGGGAGGAACAGTGCTACCGGTATTTCCTCAAAAGGCGAAGACAGTGGAGATACATCCACTCGATCATTATCGACGCGGAAGAATCGGAAGAGCTCGCAGGTCTCTACGATCACGAAACGATAGTGTCCATCGCCCGGGCGGCGGCGGACCGCTTGGCGGAGACCAGCGGGTATGTGAGCCTGGTGAGCTACTACGACGGCCCCGATCATTCCGGCCTCGTCCAATTCCGGATGCGGAGGAACCAGCACTTCAAATCCCTCGACCTGAGGGATATCCTCGGAGTGTTGGCCATCGAAAACGGCGGAGGACATCCCGGGGCCATCGGTTTTCGTATCGAAAGCGACCGGATCCCCGACTTAGGGAACGCCGTACGCCGCATCATCGATACCACGGAGTCGATGATCGAAGAGTCCCACGCCGGAACCCGCTGAACCGGTTTTCAACATTCCCCGGGTATGATTAAGTTGCAAATTATAAGTGAATACCCTAAAATCTATAGTACATGAATCGGCCGGTACGTTTTATCTGCAACCGACAGGAGGTCGAAACCCTCGCTTCTCCCGGAACCACGGCTCTCGACTTTATCCGTAATGAAATGTCCCTGACCGGGACCAAAGAGGGATGCCGGGAGGGCGAGTGCGGCGCCTGCGTCATTCTTTTGGGAAGCCCCGCCTCCCGGTCCCGGGTCAAATACCGGGCGGTCAACTCGTGCCTGGTCCCCTTGGGGGACCTCGACGGACACCACGCGGTAACCATCGAAGGTGTCAATCCGGAAGCTTCCGATGAAGAGCGCCCCTTCGGCCGGGGGCTTACTCCCATTCAGGAAGCCTTCGTCGACGAGGGAGCGACTCAGTGCGGTTTCTGCACCCCCGGTTTCATCATGTCTCTTACCTGGTTTTTTCTGGAATCGAAGGAACTGCCCCCCGCCGAAGCCTTGGACGCGGTTTCGGGCAACATCTGCCGCTGCACCGGATATGCTTCGATCAAGCGGAGCATCGGAAATCTTCTCGATTCTTACCGGGACCGGCTTCTCGAACGGGAGGATCGTATCGAGGCCCTTATCGAAGAGGGGTTTCTTCCTCCCTACTTTACGGAGATTCCCGAAAGGATAAAGACCCTCTCTCTTACCGGCGGTCCGGAGAGCTCCCGGGGGCGGCCGGGCGTCATCAAAGACGCGGCCGAAACTGAACTCCCCGAGGAGGAGCAGGTGCGGTACATCGTTGCCGGGGGCACCGATCTCCTCGTGCAGAGACCGGAAAGCATCGTCGATGCACCCTTAAAGCTTCTCACCGATCGAGAAGAGATGTCAGGGATAATCATCGAAGACGACGCCGTCAAGATAGGCGCGGCGGTTCCCATGGAGGATCTCTCGGGCAATGAGGTACTGGCGCGGACATTACCGAGACTCAAGGAGTATCTCCATCTTATCGCGGCAAGTCCCATCCGGCAAAGGGCGACCCTGGCGGGAAATATCGTCAACGCCAGTCCTATCGGAGATATGAGCATCCTCCTCCTCGCGCTGAAAGGATTTTTGATTCTCTCTTCCGACTCGGGAGACGGAGAAGCGACCCGGACGGTCCGCCTCAAGGATTTCTTCCGCGGATACAAGGACCTCGACCTCTGGCAGAACGAGGTCGTCAGATGGGTCTGTTTCCCGCTGCCGAAAAAAACGAGCGTCGAAAACTTCGAAAAGGTCTCGAGGAGGACCTATCTCGATATCGCGAGCGTCAATTCGGCGGTTCAGATGGACGTCGAGGGAAAGGAGCCGATTCTCCGCAACGTCTCCCTGGCGGCGGGAGGGGTGGCCCCGGTCCCCCTCTATCTGAAAGATACATCGGCTCTCCTGGAAGGCAAACCTCTGACCGTGAATCTCGTTAAAAGAGCGGGAGATTCCGCCCGGAACGAGGTGAGCCCCATTAGCGATGTAAGGGGTTCCGCCGAGTACAAGCGGAAACTCGTCCGGAGGCTGGTCTTAGCCCATTTCACTACCCTTTTTCCGGAGACCATATCCTGGGAGGAACTCGAATGAATTGGCCCGCCATGGGATCTGATACCCTCCTCCACGTCCGGGGAGAATCGAAATATATCGATGATCAGCAGCTTCCCGCGGGGACCCTCTTCGCCGCCGTTGTCCCTTCGCCTCTGGCGCGGGGACGGATCTCCTCTATCGACATATCGAAGGCAATGACCCTCCCCGATGTAATCGGTATTTACACCGCCCGGGACATCCCCGGAGAAAACCAAATCGGGGGTATCTTCCCCGACGAAGCGCTCCTCCCCGAAGAGCATCTCCACTACATAGGCCAGCCGGTGGCGGTCACCGCGGCCCGGACACAAAGGGCGGCCCGCCGTGCCGCCGCCGCGGTACTGATGGTGACCGAAGAAGAACCCCCGGTCCTCGGTCCCCGTGAGGCGGCCCGGCGGGGGGAGATCATCGGGACACCGAGAGTTTTTACCCGGGGAAACATCGACACCGCCTGGGACGAGTGCGGCATCATCGTCGAAGGGCGCGTGGAAACGGGGGGACAGGAGCACCTCTACCTGGAAACCCAGGGCTGTATCGCCGTTCCCCGTGAAGACGGTGGGATGAAGATTATCTCCTCCACCCAGGGGCCGACCCTGGTTCAGAAGATGGTCTCCCGTATTCTCGGAATCGAGATGCACAGGATCGAGGTGGAGGTCCCCCGCCTCGGGGGCGCCTTCGGCGGAAAGGAAGAACAAGCCACCGTGTGGGCCTGCCTCGCCGCCTTAGCCTCACGCAAGTCCGGCCGGCCGGTGAAGCTGGTCCTCAACCGCAGGGATGATCTCAGGATGACCGGGAAGAGGCACCCCTACTCCTGTGACTACAGGCTTGGCCTTTCCCGGGACGGGAAATTACTCGCCTACGAGGTGACCTTCTATCAGAACGCCGGGGCCCACGCGGATCTGAGCTCCGCCGTCCTCGAGCGGAGCATGTTCCACGCCGCGGGAAGCTACTTCATACCCCACGTCAAGGCGACCGGCTACAGCTGCCGCACCAATCTTCCGCCGAATACCGCCTTCCGGGGATTCGGGGGACCCCAGGCGATGTTCGTCCTGGAAGCGGCGATTTTCCGGGCGGCGGAGGAGCTGAAGGTCCATCCCTCGGTAATTCAGGAAAAGAACCTCCTCAAGGACGGCGACACCTTCCACTACGGAATGGGCGTGAAGGGATGTACCGCGGGAAGATGCTTTTCCGAAGCGGCCGAGGGGTACGGCCTCGCGGGGTGGATCGAAAGCGTGGAAGCCTTTAACCGGGACCACCGGGACAGGAAGAAGGGACTCGCCGTGATGCCGGTGTGCTTCGGGATCTCCTTTACCAATGCAACCTTGAACCAGGCGGGCGCCTTAGTCCATGTCTACGGAGACGGAAGCGTAGCGGTAAGCACCGGAGCGGTGGAGATGGGGCAGGGGGTCAAGCGGAAGATCCTCCAGACCGCGGCGCGGGTCCTCTCCATCGAAGAAGAAGAGGCTTCGAGAGGGATGATCCGGGTGGAGTACACCAACACAACCCGTACAGCCAACACCTCCCCCACCGCGGCATCCACCGGGTCGGACCTGAACGGGAAGGCGACCGAGCAGGCCTGTACGATTATCCGGGACAGATTGTTGACTTTCGCCGCTCCCCTGGTGGACGCCGAAACGGTTGAATCCCTGGATCTGCGTGAGGGAAAGCTCCTCAAAGACGGAACGGAGACCGGAATCACCTGGCAGGATCTGGTTTCGAAAGCCTATCTCGCCCGGATCGATCTATCCGCCCACGGCTTCTACGCGACCCCGGGAATCCGCTTCGACAAGGAGACCGAGACCGGGGAGCCCTTCGCCTATCATGCCTACGGGACCGGCATCGTGGAAGCAACTATCGACTGTATCCGCGGTACCTACCGTTTCGACCGGGTCGCCGTACTCCACGACGCCGGCAAGGTCCTCAATTACGATATCGACCGCGGCCAGAGCGAGGGGGGGATCGTCCAGGGATTGGGGTGGCTCACCGTGGAAGAACTGGTCTACTCCGATACCGGACGGCTCATGGCCGACACCATGAGTAACTGCAAGATCCCGGACATCTACTTCGTTCCCGATGTGATAGACATCCGTTTTCTCGAAAGATCCCCGAATCCTATGGGCGTGTTCAATTCCAAAGCGATCGGCGAACCTCCCTTCATGTACGGGATCGCCGGCTACTTCGCCGTCCTCGCAGCCGCCCGGGCCGCGGTTCCGGCGGTTCCCCGGCACGCCGACGGCGGGGACGCAAACGGGTCCGGCGCGGAAGTCCCCCTCTCCCTCATCCGGGCCCCCATGACCCCGGAGCGGCTCCTGTACCTCCTCGAGCCGTAGACAACTCGACATGTGTAGGAGATGATTATGAAGCAGCACATTCAGAAGCTATCCGAGCTCGACACATCGCGGATGTATCAAAACGATTTTCTTCTGACCTGGGACAAGAGCGACGACGAGATCAGGGCGGTCTTCGCCGCCGCGGAGGCTTTACGGGGAATGCGGAACGAGGGAATTCCCGCGAAGATCTTCGACAGCGGCCTCGCAATCTCCCTCTTCCGGGACAAGTCGACGAGGACCCGGTTCAGCTTCGTGAGCGCCTGCAATTTTTTAGGGCTCACCGTTCAGGACTTCGAGGAAGGAAAGTCTCAGGTCGCCCACGGGGAAACTTTGAGGGAAACCGCGGCGATGATCTCCTTCATGAGTGAGGTGATCGGTATCCGGGACGATATGTATATCGGCCGGGGACATACCTATATGGAAGAGGTGGCGGGGTACGTCGACGAGGCCTACAGGGAGGACGTCCTCGAGCAGCGTCCGACCCTGGTCAATCTCCAGTGCGATATCGATCATCCCACTCAGACCATGGCGGACACCCTCCATCTGATCAACCGGTTCGGCGGAATCGACGAGCTCAGAGGCAAGAAGGTGGCCATGACCTGGGCTTACTCCCCCTCCTACGGGAAACCGCTGTCGGTCCCGCAGGGGATCATCGGGCTCTTGTCCCGGTTCGGAATGGAGGTAGTCCTCGCCCATCCCTCGGGATACGAGGTGATGCCGGAGGTGGAGGAAACCGCCCGTAAGCAGGCCGAGGCCTCCGGAGGAAGCTTCATCCGGACCGACTCCATGGCCGAGGCCTTCGAGGACGCCGACATCGTCTATCCGAAGAGCTGGGCGCCTTTCGATGCCATGAAGCGGCGGACCGAACTCTACGGCCGAGGCGACATGGAGGGGATCGACCGGCTGGAGAAGGAGCTCCTCGAGCAGAACAAGGAACACATCGACTGGGAATGCACCGAGGACCTCATGAAGCGGACTAGGAACGGGGAAGCCCTCTACCTCCACTGTCTCCCCGCGGACATCACCGGAGTAAGCTGCGAGGCCGGAGAGGTAGCGGCGTCGGTCTTCGACCGGTACCGGGTGCCCCTCTACAAGCAGGCCGGATTCAAGCCCTACATTATTGCCGCGATGATATTCTTGAGCAAGGCGAAGGACCCCGCGGGGATGCTCGATCAGAGGCTTCTGCCGTGACCGATTCCATCCGCAACGACGGATACGGTAAGGTCACCGGGCGGGCCCGCTACGCCGACGACTTCGTCTTTCCCGGAATGGTCCACTGCGTACCGGTCTACTCCGATTACGTCCACGCCCTCCTCCGGGCCGTCCACACCGCCGCCGCCGAGGGTGCCGAGGGTGTGGCGGGTGTCTACACCGCCGCCGACGTTCCGGGGGACCTCACCTACGGACAGATCGTGAGGGATTATCCTATCCTCGCGGGAGACCGGATCCGATCCTCCGGCGACGTGATCGCCGTGGTGGCGGCGGAGACCCGGGAAGAGGCCCTCCGCGCCGCGGAGCTGGTCACCGTGGATGCCGAGGAGCTTCCCGCCGTCTTCGGCCCGGAGGAGGCCCTCGCCGACGGGGCACCGCTCCTCTATCCGGAGCGGGAAACAAATTTAGTGGTCCACCACAAGATCCGGAAGGGAAACGCCCGGGAGGAGATAGAGAATTGTCACCTAATTCTCGAAGAGGAATTCACCACCGGCTTCTTCGAGCATGCCTACATGGAGCCGGAGGGGGCGGTATGCGTTCCCCGGGATGACGGCGTCTTAGAGATTATGGGAAGCCTTCAATTTCCCTCGAGCACCCGGAAATTCGTCTGTGCCTATCTCGGACTTCCCTTTTCCGAGGTGGAGGTCGTTTCCCACGCCGTGGGAGGAAGCTTCGGCGGCAAGGACGATACCGCTTCGGCGGTCTGCGCCCGGGCGGCTCTTGCCGCCTATCACCTGAAGCGGCCGGCCAAGATCATATACGACAGAGAATGGTCGATGAGGGAGAGCTACAAGCGTCCCTCCTACCGCCTCCGCTATCGGATGGGGTTCGACGCGGAGGGAAAGCTCCGGGCGGTCGTCTGCCGGGGTACCGCCGACTCGGGGGCCTACACCTCCACCGTCCCCTGGTCCACATGGAGGGCCACGGTGCAGTGCTGCGGCCCCTACACGGTCGACCACGTCCACACCGACATATACGGAGCGGCTACGAACAACGTCTTTACCGGCGCCTTCCGGGGGTTCGGCTCGCCCCCGGTGAACTTCGCCGTCGAACAGTGCATGGACATCGCCGCCGAGAGGCTCAGCATGACACCGCAGGAAATCCGGGCGGTCAATATGGTCAGGCAGGGCTCCGAGACCATTACCGGGCAGAAGCTCGACAACCACACGGTGAGCATGGATGAGGTGATGGAAGCGGCCCTCTCCGCTTCTTCCTATGCCGACAAGGTGTCCCGGTGCAGCTTCGGCCGGAACGATGAGGCAGAGAAGAAAGACGAACTCTATGGGATCGGCTTCGCCGTCTCCTACCGGGGGGCGAGCATCGGCGCCGAGGGCAAGGACTTCGCGTGCTGCATCGTCAACTGCCAGTTCGACGGATCGATCCTCCTGGAAACCGGTATCTGGGAGAACGGGCAGGGAGCGCAGCAGGCGATGATTACCATTCTCGCCCGGCAGCTCTCGGTGGACCCGGCACGTATCCGCTATGTACGGTCGACTACCTCGTCCGTCCCCGATTCGGGGACCACCGTGGCAAGCCGGGGGACCCTGATGGGAAGCGGCGCAATCTGCGACGCCGTGGAGAAGCTTCAGAACCTGATAGCCGAGACCTTAGCGTCCGAGCTCGGCTGCCCCCCCCCGGAGGTACGGTTCGAAAACGATCGGATCCTCGGGCGGGATACGGAGCTTGCCTGGGACGAGGCGATGACCCGGATGTACGACCGGCGGGTCTATCCCTTCGCCTTCGGGTCCTTTCAGGCCCCCGAAATCAGCTGGGACGAGGAGATAGGGTGCGGAGACCCGTATTTTACCTATGTCTACAGCTGCCAGGTCGCCGAGGTTGCGGTGGATCCCGGTTCGGGCGATGTCCGTCTCCTCGGAATAACCGCGGCCCACGACATCGGAAAAGCGGTCAATCCGCCGATGCTCCGGGGGCAGATCTTCGGCGGCGCCGCCCAGGGGTTGGGGATGGCGCTGACCGAAAATCTCCGGTACGAGAACGGCCGTATCAGGAGCCTCAACTATAACTCCTACCGGATTCCGCGCACAGTCGACGTACCGGAGATAGTACCGGTTATCATCGAGAACCCCGACCCGGTTACTGCATTCGGCTGCAAGGGGATAGGCGAGCCCGCCTTGGAAATTACCGCGCCGGCTATTGCCAACGCCCTCTACCGGGCCACGGGAAAACGGTTTCGCTCCCTCCCCCTCACCGCCGGACCGGTGAAGGTGCGTCTCCGGCAGGAAGGGGACGCGGAATGAGTGAGATCACCGTCAACGGCATCGTCTATGGGGTTCCGGCGGATACTTTAGGGGCAAAAGACAAGACCCTCCTCGCGTTTCTCCGGGAGGACCTAGGCCTTACCGGGACAAAGGCCGGATGCGGCATCGGGGCGTGCGGCTCCTGTACGGTATTAGTCGACGGCAAGCCGGTCAGGTCGTGCGTTACGAAGCTCTCGAGGGCTGCGGGAAGGCGGGTCCTTACCATCGAGGGTATGGAGAAGCTCGATGAAGCCGCGGACGGGCTCCATCCCCTTCAGCACGCCTTCCTCGAGGCTGGGGCCGTGCAGTGCGGCTTCTGCACCCCCGGAATGATCTTGAGCTCCTACGCCCTCCTTCAAGATAATCCCGACCCGAGCCGGGAGGAGATCCGGGAGGCCCTGAAAAATAACCTGTGCCGGTGTACCGGCTACGTGCAGATAGTAGACGCGGTCCTCCTCGCGGCGGAGAGGCTCGCCGCCTCCCGACGCACCGACGGTCCTAGGCCCGGCACCGAGAAAAAGGAGACGAGATGAGCGATGTAATGAGGCCCGCCTCGATGACGAAACTCCTCGAATCGGCGGCCGGAGAATACCGGGAAAACCGGTCGGTCTTCGGAATACCTGAAAGCAGGTTTTTCCGGAAACGCACCCCCCGGACCATGGATTTTTTCGGGACCCCCTGCGCTATGCCCCTAGGTCCCGCCGCGGGGCCCCACACTCAGCTCGCGGGAAATATCGCCGCCGCCTACCTTGCCGGGGGGAGGTTCTTCGAGCTCAAGACCGTTCAGAAACTCGACACCCTGGATATCGGGAAGCCCTGCATCGATGCGCGGGACGAAGCCTACAACACCGAATGGTCGGCGGAACTCAAAGTCGAAGAGAGCTACGCGGAATTCGCCAAGGGTTGGATACTCCTGCATCTCTTGGAGAGGTCCCTCGGCCTCTCGGCACCGGAGTCCGGCACGGCACCCGGCGGTTCTTCCTCGCCCTTCGTGTTCAACATGAGCGTCGGATACGATCTCGAGGGGATCAAGACCCCTAAAATGGACTCTTTTATCGAGGGGACGGCGGGACGGGCGAGTAAGCTCTCCATTGCTCCGCTCCTCGACGAAGCGGAGGAATGGCTCTCCCAAAGCGATACCTCCCTCTTCAAGGAAGCGTCGATAGAGGGGATATCTGAAAAGATCTGCAACTCGGTAACCCTCTCCACCATGCACGGCTGCCCCCCGGAGGACATCGAAAAGATCGCCCGCTACCTCATCGAAGAGAAGGGACTCAATACCTACGTGAAGCTCAATCCCACCCTCTTAGGCTACGAGGAGGTCCGGAAGATTCTCGATACCCTAGGGTTCTCCTACATATCGATACGGGAAGAGACCTTCACCCATGATCTCCTATACCCCGACGCGAAGGAGATGCTCGGCCGCCTGACCGCTGTTGCCGCCGAGCGGCGCCTCGCCTTCGGGGTCAAGCTCACCAATACCCTCCCCTCGGTGAACACCGGAGATTTTTTACCCGACAAGGAGATGTACATGTCCGGGCGTGCCCTGTACCCGATAAGTATCTCCCTTGCCGCCCGGCTCGCCGCCGACTTCGGGGGAAAGCTCCCCCTCAGTTTCTGCGCGGGAATAGGCGCCCATAACGCGGCCGAGGTGCTCGCCGCGGGAATCCGTCCCCTGACCATGGCCACGGAGCTCCTGAAACCGGGAGGATACTACCGCCTAGGCGGGGCCGCGGAGAAGCTCGAGGCGATGGACACGTGGCCGGAGGGAAAGCCCGGAGGCGTCGACGTGGAAGCCCTGTCCGCCCTCGCCGAAAAGGCTCTCCACGCGCCGTACAGCCGAAAGTCGTACCGGGGATACGACCGGGTCCGGGTCCCCGGACCTCTCGGGCTTACCGACTGCTTTGTCGCCCCCTGCGTGGAGGCCTGCCCGATTCATCAGGATGTCCCCGAGTACATCCGTTTAAACGGTACCGGGGATTTTACCCGGGCCCTCCAGGTGATCCTCGACAAGAACCCCCTCCCCGCCGTAACCGGTCACATCTGCGATCACCAGTGCATGTACGTCTGCACCCGCCTCGATTACGAGGGTGCCGTTCGCATCCGGGAGATGAAACGGATAGCCGAGGAGCGGGGACTGCGGCCCGGTCCCCCCGAAGCCCGGTCCGGAGGGGCCGCGGGCAAAGCTCCCAAGGTTGCAATCATCGGTGCCGGGCCTGCCGGTCTTTCCGCAGCCTTTTTCTTGGCCCGCGCGGGAATAGCGGTAACCGTCTTCGAAAAGGAGAGTTCCGCCGGGGGTATCGTCAGTACGATACTCCCGAGGTTCCGCATCCCCCGGGAAGCCCTCGAACGGGACATCGAATACATCCGTTGTGCCGGGGTGGAGTTCCGCTTCGGTGCGGGTGATGTCGATCCGTCCTTCTTGAAAGAGGAGGGTTTCGAGACGACCATAGTCGCGGTGGGGGCCGGACGGAGCTCCCGCCTCGAGCTTCCCGGCGGAAATCCGAAGGTCATCCCATCCCTCGAATTCTTAGCCGCTTTCAACCGCGCCTTAGACACGGCAGAGAGTATCTCGGACCCGGGCGCGCCGGCGTACAGGGGCCCCGACCTCGGCCGTCACGTGGCGGTCGTCGGCGGGGGTAATACCGCCATGGACAGCTCCCGGGCGGCGGGCAAGCTTCCGGGGGTCGAAAAGGTCACCGTCCTCTACCGCCGTACCGAGGGAGAGATGCCCGCGGACCGCGAGGAGTACGGGGAGGCCTTGGCCGAGGGAATCGAGTTTCTCTTCCTGAGAAGCCCGGTGGGCTTCGATCCCGACGGTACTCTGACCGTGGAGATAATGGAACTCGGAGAATACGACGATACCGGCAGGCGCAAGCCGGTACCTACCGGCAGGAGTGAAGAACTCACCGCCGATACGGTTATAACCGCGATAGGAGAGCGGCCCGACCCGGAGGTCTTGAGCCGGTTCGGAATACCCGCGGCGGAAAGTCCCATGGAGGCGGCGCCGGGGGTCTATCTTATCGGAGACGCCCGCACCGGCCCGTCGACGGTGGCGGAATGCATCGCCGAGGGGCGGGGGGCCGCCGACGCGGTTCTCCGGGCCGCTGCCGCCGAAGGGGCACGCGGTGTGGTTTCAGGCACCCCGGCAGGAAACCCGGTACTCGCCGACGTCCTGGCCCGGCGGACCGAAGCGGTGCCCGGCACGGCTTCGTTCGAAGACGGTGACGAAGTCCGCGCGGCTAAGCTCGAATCCCGGCGGTGTCTGGAGTGCGCCTTTTTCTGCGGCAAATGCGTGGAGGTGTGTCCCAACCGGGCCAATCTGGCCCTGCCCTTCCCGGGATTCGACGACGAATATCAGATCATTCATTTAGACGGGGCCTGTAACGAATGCGGAAACTGTGACACCTTCTGCCCCTGGGACGGGAAGCCGTACACCGATAAGTTCACGATTTTCTCGAGTCCCGAAGACTTCGAAGACAGCGGGAACTCCGGCATTGCCGCGGCGGGCGATGAATACAGGGTCCGGTGCGGAAAAGGAGAATACCGGTGGCCCGCCGCCGCCCCCCTTCCCGACGCTCGAGTGGAGCTGATGGTCCGGGAGCTGACGAGACGGTATCGCTTTCTCTTGTAGGGATACACCACGCCGCCCGGGGGCCCCGATGATAAAAAGAAAGGAGCTTGGATGATAGCACTCAAGAACGCGCGGATAATGGAAATCTCCCCGGCATCGATTCGGGAATCCCTCGATGTGATCGTCGAAGGGAACGTCATCAAAGACGTCGGGCCGGGAATCGCCGGGAAATACTCAGCCGATACGGAAATCGACTGCACCGGGAAGCTCCTCATGCCCGGTTTCGTCTGCGGACACAACCACTTCTACTCCGGCCTCGCCCGGGGGATGCTCGCGGACATTCCCCCGTCACCGGACTTCGTAAGCCGTCTGCAGAACCTGTGGTGGCGTCTCGACCGGGCCCTCGACGAGGAGAGCATTATCGCGGGAGCCCAAATCTGCTGTCTCGAAGCGATCGCCGCGGGGACTACAACGGTCATAGATCACCACTCCTCTCAATCCTATATCAGAGGATCCCTCGAGATCCTGCGGGAAGCCTTCGAAGAAATCGGCCTCCGGGGGGTGCTCTGTTTCGAGACCACCGACCGGAACGGACGGGAAGCTATGCTCGCCGGAGTCGAGGAAAACCTCAGGTTCGCCCGAAAGTGCCGGGAGTACGGAGAAGAACGGGGTGCACCGGGAGAAATTCCCCTCACCGCCGCGATGATCGGAGGACACGCCCCCTTTACCCTCTCCGACGAGGCCTTGGAGCTCCTAGGAAAAGCGGTCGAAGAAACCGGACTGGGGATTCATCTCCACTGCGCGGAAGACCGGTTCGATCCCTCACATTCTCACACGGTCTACGGAAAGGATATTATCAAGCGGCTCGACGATTACGGCCTCGTTACCGAACGGACCCTCATAGCCCACGGCCTCTACCTGCAGGAGAGTGAGATCGACTATCTCAACGAACGGGAAGCATTCCTCGCCCACAACCCCCGGTCCAACATGAACAACACCGTGGGATACAATCATCACCTTCCCCGTTACTTAAACACGGTCCTCGGAACCGACGGAATGGGGTCGGACATGCTCGAAGAGCTCAAATTCGCCTTCTTCAAGCATCAGGACGCGGGCGGATCCCTTACCCCGGAGGACTTTACCCGAATGCTTTTCAACGGAAACCGGATCCTCGAGTCGAGCTTCGCTGGGAGATTCGGAAGAGTCGAGCCGGGCTGTGCCGCGGACCTCGTCGTTACCTCATACCGTGTCCCGACACCCTTGGCCGCCGAAAACTCGAGCGGCCATATGATCTTCGGAATGTCTTCGAAGGACGTGGAGACGGTCATCGTGAACGGGAAAATCGTCTACCGGGACCGGGCCTTCCCCGGGGATGTCGAGGATATCTACCGGCGGGCCCGGGAGGTTGCGGAAAAGTTATGGAGGAGATTATGAGTATTCACGAGAAAATACGGGATAAAGCCGCCGGATACCGGCACGAGACCGCGCTGCTCCTCTCCGAGTTAGTCAAGATCCCCTCGTATTCGGGCCGGGAAGAGGCGGTCTGCTCGCGGATAGCCGAGATGTGCGGCTCCTTCGGCTTCGACGAGGTACGCATCGACGGCTTGGGAAGCGTAATCGCCCGGATCGGAAATGGAGCGAAAATCTTAAGTATAGACGCCCACATCGACACCGTGGAAACGGGAGACCGGAGCCAGTGGACCGACGATCCCTTTTCGGGAACGATCCGGGACGGCCTCGTCTACGGCCGGGGGGCTTCCGACCAGAAGGGGGGCGCCGCGGCAATGCTCACCGCCGGGCGGGTCCTCAAAGAGCTCGAGTACGCCGGGAAGTACTCAATCTACCTTACCTTTACGGTGATGGAGGAGGACTGCGACGGGATGTGCTGGAAGTACCTGATCGAAGAGGAGGGACTCACGCCCGATCTCTTCGTGAGCACCGAGCCGACCCATTGTATCATCACCCGGGGACAGCGGGGACGGATGGAGATGGAGTGTACCTTCCGCGGTGTTTCCAGCCACGGCTCTGCCCCCGATCGTGGGGATAGCGCCGCCTACAAGGCCGCCCGGGCCGCCCTGGCCATGGAGCGCCTCAACGGTGATCTGAAGCCCGATCCGGACAACTTCTTAGGCAAGGGATCGATCGTCGTATCCAAGATGGAGGTATCGGGACCGAGTCAGTGCGCGGTCCCCGACCGGGGAATGATCTACCTCGACCGGAGGCTCACCTCAGGAGAAACCGCGGAAAGCGCCGTCGACGAGGTCAAACGGTATATGGGAGACGATCTCGAATCGGTTCGGATGCCGGAGTACCGGAAGCGGGGGTACCGGGGTACCGACTACGGACAGGAGCTCTACTTTCCCACCTGGATGATTCCGGAGGACCACCCCTTTGTCGAATCGGCCCGGGAGACGTACCGGCGTCTCTTCTCCGGCGAAGCCGCGGTCGGCCGCTGGACCTTCTCCACCAACGGGGTCGCCGTGTGCGGACGCCACGGTATTCCCTCCATCGGTTTCGGTCCGGGAGACGAGGAACAGGCCCACGCCCCGAACGAGGTCAACCGAATCGACGACTTGGAAACCTGCTCGGCCTTCTACGCGATGCTTCCCTACATCCTCGACGAACGGGAGGACCTTCCGTAAGCCTAAACCCCCTGCTTCCAGAAGTCGAGCAGGGGCCCATCGCCGTAGGCGGGGTCCTTTTCGGGCGGGGAAAGCCCGGCTATGCTCCGGTCGGTCCCCGGGCGTTCGCCCCGCTTCCCGTAATTCATATCCGGAGACTGCCCCGGAGGATAGGCCCCGACCGCTCCAAAGCCGTCCGATTCTTCGATGAGCTTGTGGGAGACCCCGGCGGGAATAACCACAACGTCCCCCGCTGAAACCTCCTGCCGCACTCCGCCGTCGCCCCCGAAGAGCACCGTCGCGCGCCCGCTGTAAACACCCAAGGTTTCATGAGCGGTGCTGTGATAATGATGATACGAAAAAACCCCGTTCCGCCATGCGGGGGGCCAGGCGTTTCGGGCGAAGGTCTCCTCCATCGCCCGGGCGAGCTCCTCTCCGGCCCTGCCGGAAAAGGCACCGGGAAGCACTACAAGGGGGAGTCTTCCGTTATTCGGAAATATTCCGTCGTCCTCGATCAGGATATCGACCGATTTCTTGTCCGCTTTTTCCATGTCATCCTTCCTCGGATAAAAGGTACGCCTCGCAGCCTCAGGGGTCAAATCGGGCGCTCCCATCCTCGTCGCCGAATTTGCTCCGCCGCGCGGATATCCGTACATTTGAAACCGATGAAGCTCATCTTCAACGGGACCAAGGGAAATATCGATCCTTACACCGACCTCCACCGGCGTCATACCGTTCTGACCGTGGAATACCGGGGAAAAGACGTGACCGTCGACTGCGGGATCGAATGGAAGAACCGCCTCGATTCCCTTAATCCCCACGCTATAGTCCTTACCCACGCCCATCCCGATCATGCCTGGGGGCTCGAAAACGGCTCGCCCTGTCCCGTTTACGCTACCCGGACCACCTGGGATCTGATCGAAGACTTTCCCATCGAGGAGAAACACACCCTCGAGGATGAGGAACCGGTCGAGATTCGTGGCATCACCTTTACCCCCTTCCCGGTGGAACACTCCCTTAGGGCTCCCGCGGTGGGCTACCGGATTTCCGCGGGAGAGGCTACGGTCTTCTACGCCCCGGATATCGTATACATCAAAAACCGGGAAAAGGCCCTTTCCGCAGTGGATGTCTATATCGGTGACGGGGCGACCATGGTCCGTTCCATGGTCCGCAAAAAGGGGGACCGCCTCTTCGGCCACACCCCCGTCCGCACCCAGCTCACCTGGTGTAAGAAGTTCGCCATTCCCCGGGCGGTCATCACCCACTGCGGTTCGGGGATCGTCAAAAACGATCGGGAGGAGAATATCCGGAAACTCGCCGAACTCGCCGAAGAGAGAGGGGTGGAAGCTGCAATCGCCTATGACGGGATGGAGATGGTAATCAGGTAGGAGTGCCCCCGATCGTGGGGACGACTATCCCGCGGGCGGCCCGGCTTATTCCAGTCCCCTACTTCAGCTCGAGCTCCTTGAAGCCCCGGGCCCGGTTCTCGATAGCAGGCTCCGTAGCGAGACGTTCGATACTCGATGCGCCGAAGAATCCGGCGATTCCATCGGTGTTCTCGTAGATATACCGGGCGTCCTCGGGCTCCGCCACCGGTCCTCCGTGGCAGATGACTAAGACCTTGGGATGTATCCGCTTGGCGGCATCGTGGATTTTCTGAATCCTTTTCGCCGATTCCTCGAGACTCAAGGTGGTCTTCGCCCCGATGCTCCCCTTGCCGGTGGTCCCCATATGAGCGACGATGACGTCGGCCCCGGCCTCGGCCATTGCCGCCGCCTCTCTTTCGTCGAACACGTAAGGACAGGTAAGCATATCGAGCTTCCGGGCCTCCCGGATCATGTCCACCTCCTGGGAATAGCGGATGCCGGTCTCCTCGAGGTTTTGCCGGAATTGTCCGTCCATGAGCCCCACGGTGGGGAAATTCTGCACTCCGTCGAATCCCATACTCTTGAGCTGCTTCAGGAAAACCCGCATGATCCGGAAGGGATCGGTCCCGCACACCCCCGCCAAAACCGGGGTATCCGCCACCACCGGGAGGACCTCCGCGGCCATCTCCACGACAATGGCGTTGGCGTCCCCGTAGGGCATGAGCCCCGACATGGAGCCCCGTCCGGCCATCCGGTACCGCCCGGAGTTATAGATGATGATGATATCGGCGCCCCCCTTCTCGGCGAACTTGGCCGATATTCCCGTTCCCGCTCCGCATCCTAAGAGGGGGATTCCCGCCTTGACGCTCCGGTTAAGTCTCTTCAAAATCTCTTTTCGTTCGATAAAGGGCATTGTACGTTCCTCACTCTTTCATTGCAGGCCGATTCTTCATCAGCTCCAAAAATTTTTCTGCTACCGCCTCCGCGAAGAGAGGCTCGTTTATACTATAATCCAATTCGATCAGTTCGACATGCGGGGGAAGGTTCTCCCTAATAGCGGCGAACAGCGCTTCATCCGCCTCGGGATCCCAAAAATCGCCCCCCGGCGAATCGAGGAGGGAAACCCCCTTTAAGGGAAGAAAGACCGCCACCGGCCCCTTCGAAGCATCCGCCTTCCGGGCGATCTCTTCGCCGATGATCCGGTTCTCCTCGGCATTCGTCCGCATAAGGGTCACGTTGGGATTCCAGGAGTGGAGCTTCCGTTTTCGGTACCGTTCCGGCACCGTTTCGGGGGCCCAGAAGTTGACCATATCCACGCAGCCGGGGACGAGTACCTGAGGGATTCCCGCAACGCCCGCGGCGGTCAGCCGGTCGGATCCCGCGGCCATAACCCCGCCGGCAAGCTCGTCGGCGAGCTCGGTGAGGGTCAGATCCACCACCCCCTCGATGATACCCCCCTCCCGGATGATCGACTCCATCGTCCTCCCTCCGGTCCCGGTCGCATGAAAGACGATCACCTCGAAGGTACCCTCACCTGAGATGACCGATCTGCACCTCTGTACCGCATCGGTGGTGTTCCCGAACATGGTGGCGGCCGTAATCGGCTTGAGCCCTCCCGCCGGAGCGGTTTCCCCTCCGGAGAGCATTCCCGCCAGGGCACCCGCCGCCCGGGCGTAGACCCCGGCGCTTATCCGGTTGACCCCGGCAAAGTCCACAATAGAGGGGATCATGACGATATCCTTTTCCCGGATATACTGGGAAGTTTCTCCCGAAGCGAGGGTACTAAGCATCACCTTAGGCACTCCCAAAGGAAGCGCCCGCATAGCGGCGGTTATTACCGAGGTGCCCGCGCCTCCGCCGATCCCCATAACCCCGTCGACGCTCCCCTCCCGAAAGAGGCCCGACACAATCTCGACAAGCCCCCGCCGCATCACCTCCAAGGCCGCCCCCCGGTCGAGCTTACGGAGCTCGGAGAGGTCACCGCCCCCCGCCCGGGCGATCGCTTCGGGGAGAATGTCCCGGGGATAGGAATGACCGCCCATAATGCCGGTGTCGGCGACGAGAACCGGGAGGCCTAAATCGTTGAATCGGTTTTTGAGGAACTCGACGTCCGGGCCCTTGGTATCCAGGGCCCCTAGGAGGAGAACAGTTTTTTGCATATGCCTCGGCATAGAAAAAGGATATCACAGCCCCGGTAAGAGGGCAAACAGAATGGACCGCTGCCGCAGTGCTCAGCCGGTCATTCCCTTCACGGTGACGTCGATCGCTTCGGTCGCCTCCACGTTGGTAGAAACCGCCTCGTGCTCCTCGGCTATCGCTTTGAGAATTTCTCCATTACTGACCAGGGCGCATCCGATGTCCCCTTTGGTAAGGGCGGTGGAATGTTCACGAAGGGCCTTCAAAAAGGGGCTCTCCAAAATCTCACGGAAGCTGTGGGTCTTGATGTTTTCCCGGGCGTAGTGGGCGAAGGGACAGGGCTCGACGAACCCTTGCGCGTTGACGTGAACCGATCCCCTGCCGACCGCCAAACACCGGTCGTTCTCGTCGTACTCGTCCCCGGGCATGTTCAAGAGCACGATGGGCTCCCTCTCCCGGATCGCCTCGGCAAATCTCTTGAGTTCTTCGAGCCGCGCCTTGTCGGGGACGAGGTACATCTCCTCGCCGTTTACGGGGATATATTCGTTGTAGATGCCGAACACCGCACCGTGGTCGATCATCTCCCGGACGAAGGAAATGCTCGCGAGGGTCTCGATATTCCGGGTGGTCACCACCGAGGAGAATCCGAAGGGAACACCGTGTTCCCGGTAGATCCGCATGGCGTTGAGCACTCCCTGATAGACCCCTTCGCCCCGGCGCTCGTCGGTCTGGATTTCGTTCCCCTCGAGACTTAAAATGGGGAAAACGTTCTTCATCCGGGCCGCGGCGGCGGAAATCTCGCCGGTGGCGGTAGTCCCGTTGGTGACGGTCAGGAAGAGGGTACGGGGAAAGCGTTCACAGATCGACAGGAGGTCCTTCTGCATGTACGGCTCGCCGCCGGTCACCACGAAGAGGAAGACCCCATGATCTACCGCCTCACCGATAAAGCGGTTGAGGTCCTCGGTGGTCACCTCGTCGTCCTTGGGATGAAACCGGGCGTAGCATCCGATACAAGTCAGGTTACATTCCATAGTGGGGCTCAATCCGATAGCCGAGGGAACGGTCAGGCCTTCCCGCGCATGGAAACCCCTCCGCTTCCGGGCGATCTTGGCACCCTTACGGAGGTTCTTAGTCATCCGCATCATCTTCACGAGGTTTCCGCCCCATAAAACCGCCATACGGGCGAGGACGTGGTTTAAATCATTTTTAAATTGATACATTCAGCCTCCGCTACCGGATAGTGTGTATAAAAACCGGTTGGGAGGCAAGCACTAAAACCACTCTAACCGATATTTAATAATCCCCTATTCCCGGGGTTTCTGGGGAACCAGGTACAGCCCCGAAAGGTCGTACCCCTGGGAACGGGCTATCCCTTTCATCTTATCGAGGAGCTCTTCACTTATCGTATGCTCCCGGGCGAGGAACCAAAGGAAATCCCTAGAATTATTGCCCACCAATGCCCATTCGTAGTTTTCCCCATCGAGCCCGAAGATCATATAGTCGGAGGTAAAGAGATTGAAAAAGCGTACCTTCAGCGCTCCCGGTCTGTCGGAATCCGGCACCCAGGCTACCGCTTTCACCTGAGTATACTTCCCGTCCAGGGATCCCTTGAATCCGCTGTTAACTACCCGGATCTTTCCGTCTTCCCTAAGAGAATATTCAGCGGCGGCGCCGACGATATTCTTCTCGAAGCGGTGCTGAAAACGGGCTATCTCGTACCAGCG
>CAZXMO010000039.1:27951-32011 GCA_964641125.1 uncultured Spirochaetales bacterium | reverse complement strand
GATCGGGGGCACTATTGAGGTTTTTGCAGAAGCCAGGTCTGGAGCCGCGCATCGAGACTTCCCCTCTCTCTTCCCGAGGAGAGTGATTCTTCGAGCCAAGGGAGGAGTACTTCATTCTTCATCTCGGTCCAATCGATAGGAAGGGGAGGAGGAAAGCCTATTCTCCCCTCGGGTGGTATATGACCGAGGAGATCCGGATGATAGTGGGGAATTTCCCGTTCGTTTATCCACACCAGGGATGAGAAGCCCCCGGCTATCCCGAAAGACCGGGTGCGTTTGAAACGGGCCGCCTCGAGGAGGCTTTCTTGGGTCTTTTCCTGAAAGAACCAGGTGAGGAAACGGCGGGCGACCTTTCTTCCCTTTGCTCCTCGGGGGATTCCGGTGAAGAGAATATCTTCCGCGAGGAATATTTCTTCGCCGTTGGACAGCCAGCGGAAATCGAGGGGCTCACGCTTATCATCGGGGATGGTAAGGAAGTCCTGAAGCTCCATAAAATAGAAGAGAATGCGGCCGGCGGTTATCAGCTTGTATCCCGGGTTGTAGAGATATCGCTCGGTGAAAAGTTTTTCCGATTCGAGGCCGCCGTTATTCGAAACCGACCAGCTCATGAGATCACGCACACTCCGCTGCAGGCTCGAGTTGTCCCAGGCGAGCTGACCCCCTTCGGTTTCCCTGTACCGTGCGCCCATGAGGGTGGTCGCCGCGTAGAGGAACTCCGGTTCCCAATAGGTTACGAATCCCATGCGCTGATTATCCTCGCCCCCGGAGGCGGTGAACTCCGCGGCCAGTGTTTTCATCTCTTCGAGGGTTATGCGGAAGCTGTCCGTCTCGGCGGGGATGTAATCCGGCCGGAATAGGACGACCGGTATGCTGAATGAAACCGGCAGCAACATCTGCTTTTCTTCGATCCTCCCGTAGTATAGGAGCCGGGGATAGAAGATCGTGGGATCGAGGAGCTCCTTTTTGAACAAGGGATCGAGGGAGTAAAAACGGTCCCGCAGGCGGGCGCTGGTGAGCCGGGTCCCGAAAACGATATCCGGGGGAGTTTGTTCCTCGAGGAGGCTCTTCGCGGGATTCTGACGGAAGGCCACTTCGATTTTATACTTATCTTGCTCGGCGTTGAAGGCCTCGACGTAGGCGGCGATTTCGGGGCGGTTGGTCCAGAGGGTCGCCGTCGTTTCCTCGAAGAGGGAACACGAGGGGTGCAGAACGGTAAAAGCGACCACACAGAAGAGCACGGCCGAGCGAAGCAAAGCGGGACCTTTTGTCATGCCAGTAAGGTATGAAAGACCGGTGGGGTTGTCAATCCCGAGGGGGGAGAAGATAATGGAGCGTGGATTCTTCTCGCCTTTTCTACCGGTACAGCGGATATCTCAAGGATACCTACGGAAGGCCCGCGTACCGTGTAGCCGTAGACGCGGGTTTTTCCTGTCCTAACCGGGGTTCCGATAGACTCGATCCCGGATGTTCCTACTGTGATGAACACGGCGCACGGGCCGTTTATCTCGAGCGGGAACACCTCGGGACCGTCGACCGGGATATAATCCGCAGGCAGGTGGAAGGGGGATTAAAATTCTTGAAAAAGCGGTACGATGCGGAAATCTTTCTCTTGTACCTCCAGGCCTTTTCTTCCACCTACGCCGGCGTGGATACCCTGAAAACAATCTACGATTACTGTCTGTCTCTCCACGATTTCAAGGAGCTGATCGTATCCACCCGTCCCGACTGCCTGACCGAGGAGAAGGCGGACCTTCTCGCCTCTTACGGAAGGAACGGATTGGATGTGTGGGTGGAGCTCGGTCTGCAGAGTGCCCGCGACGAGACCCTCCGCCGGATACGGCGGGGGCATACGGCCGCCGATTTTTTCGGTGCGGCCGGGCTCTTGAGGGAAAGGGGGATCAAACAGATGACCCATCTCATCTTTGGGCTTCCCGGAGAATCCCGGGAAGATATCATGGAGACCGTCCGCCGCATTGCGGAAATGCGTCCCGAAGGAGTCAAGATCCACAATCTCCACATTCCTTTAGGAGCGCCGATGTTCCTGGAGTATCGAAGGGGTGAGCTTACCGTCCCCTCGGCTCCCAGGCATCTCGCCTATACCGTCGAGGCCCTCGAGCTGCTCCATCCGGACACGGTTATAGGACGCCTGACCTGTGATACCCCAGGGCATCGCCGAGGTGCGCCTAAAAACTTCTGGAAAAAGCCGCGCCTCTATCGGGAGGTCGAGAAAGAAATGAGGCGCAGAAATACGTGGCAGGGCCGGCTGTGGGCGGCTCCGACCGCTGCGGGACCCGCTGGAACGTCGTCTTCCGGAGGTTAACCGGCGCTGACCTTTCTAGCGGCTTCGAAGATCTTGGTGTATAGATCTTCGATCCCGTCATTATCGATGCTCGCGAAGGCGACTCGGAGATACCTCTCCTGTATCGATATGGTTCCGATGCCGTAGGTGTGCAAAAGCTCCTGTCTCAAGGCCTCCGAATTTCCCCCCTGGAAATCGAAGCTCATAAAGTAGCCGGAATTGAAGGGGAGGGGCTTGAGTCCGGTGCCTTCAGGCATGGAATCCAAGAGCTTCCGGACGGTGAAGTACCGTTCTTTTAGGAGCTCGAAGTACCGCTGTTTCTCTTCGCCGTACCCGTCGGAATCTAAGGCGCGCTTCAGGATCGACTGGGCGGGGCGGCTGCTGTTGGATACGGAGGAACGGATGGCTCCCGTCAGCTTTTTGTTCAAAGCCTCGTACTGCTCGCCGGTTATCCCCTTGCCGCCGAAGGTGACGAAGCCGACCCGAAATCCCCAAACGAAGTCTTCTTTGGTCGCTCCGTCGATCTTGACGGCGAGAATGTTCTCGTGGGCGGCGTGGAGGAGGTTGAATAGGGAGTGGGGGTAGGTGTCCGGCTCGTAGAAGAGCCCGAAGTATGCATCGTCGGTAACCGCCAAGATCTTTAAGCCCGTCTCCGCGAGATCTGCCAATCCCTTCGAAAGCGCCTCCGCTTCACGTACCGTGGGAGAATATCCGGTGGGATTGTTCGGAAAGTTGACGATGAGCATTACCCTGCCGTCCTTAGCGGAAGCCTTCACCGTTTTTAAAAAGCCGTCGACGTTGAGCCCGCCTTCGGCGGTGAAAAAGGGAAAGCCCTTGATCTCGGCGAGCTTCCTTCCCTCGAAGATGAGCCGATAGTTTCCCCAGAACATGTTGGGAACGACGACAGGGTCGCCCGGTTCGAGGAAGAGATCGGCGATTTGAGCGATCCCATTGGTCAGTCCGGGGACCACCACCGGAGTGGAGATCCCTTTCGGGTTGACGGCGGGATTTTTCCGTATCAGTTCCCGTTTCCACTGCTCTCTCAAGGCGGGATCACCGCCGGTAGGGGCGTAAGCCACCGCTTCGGCGCTCTTCATGCCGGGGATGGATTTCTTGATCGACGGGAGCTCGATGGGCTCACCGTCGGCATAGGCCATTCCGATGGTGGCGTTGTAGTTTTTCGCGTGCTTCTTCGCCTCCGCGGATTGGGCTACTATCCCCTTGGGAAAATAAAACCTCTTTCCGAATTCCGAGAGAAGCTCGAAAACCGTCGATCCGTGTAAGATCCTGTTCAACTCTTCTGCCAATGGGTTCATAGAATCTAGCATATATAACCACTATGCCGATGTCAAGAATTGTGGTAGATTTATGCCATGAAAAGGATTACGAGAACCCTTGGGTTGGTTGCGGCCGGAGCCGCGCTCTTTATCGTTACCGGGTGCGTGGACGTCGAGACGATCGTCTCCGTTTCCCGGGACGGCAGCGGCTATGTGGAGCGAACGGTCCTCATGAGTAACGAGGTTATCGGTATGCTCTCGGGTATGAGCGGCGAGGAGGATTTCTCGCTCCTCAAGGAGGATGAGCTCATGCAGGAGGCCGAATCGATGGGCGCGGAGCTCGTGGAATCCGAAGCTGTCGAGGCCGAAGGCATGTCGGGTTACCGTGCCCGGTACGATTTTACCGACATAAATGATCTCAGACTCAATCAGAACCCCGGTACTACCCTGCCGGAGCAGGCTCAGGAGGATGAGACCGACGAGT
>CAZXMO010000039.1:5232-27851 GCA_964641125.1 uncultured Spirochaetales bacterium | reverse complement strand
CAGAACCCCGGTACTACCCTGCCGGAGCAGGCTCAGGAGGATGAGACCGACGAGTATATCAAGTTCGATCTGAAGAAGGGTAATCGCCCTGTTCTCACCATCCGCTTCCCCGAGCCCGAAGGGGGAACTGGGGCCGAAGATTCTCAGGGGGGGCAAGGGACCCCAAAGTCCGGAGACATCGAGACCATCAAGCACTTTTACGAGGATATGCGGATAGGTCTCAAGGTGATCTTTCCCGACGGAATTCGAAGAACCAACGCCTCCTACCGGAACGGAAATACCGTCACCCTTATGGAAATCGATTTCGGTAAGATTATCGAGAACGAAGAAGTGTTTGCCGAAATTATGAATGAAAACATCGAGTCCGTAGAGTCCCTGAAACGGTACGTGGAAAGGGTCGAGGGGCTCAAGGCGGAGACCGTACGGCCCGTCGAGGTCGTCCTCAAGTAAAATCTTATAATTTGACAGGTTATGGGTTTTCCCGTACGATGATGAGTATGATCGAAGGAAGCGCCGGTCCCGATATCGAACCCAAGACTCAATCCCCCGATCGGCTCCGTGATAGCGGAACCACCGGCTTGTTCCAGCGGATAATCGATCTCTTCGCGGGCGCGGGGGATCCTGAACGTGAGAAGAAGCGGCTCTTAAAAGATATCGCCAAGACGCTCAAGAAGCAGAAATTTAAGTTCTACAAGCCCAAGAGTCACGAGGCCCTGTCCGGACTCGCCCAATTCTTTTACACCATATACAAGTTTGTAGGACCCGCTCAGGTCCTCTTGGAGCACGCCGAGAGCTCGGGGGCGCTCAAGTCGATAATCATCGAAAATTTTCTCGAGGATCGGCAGAAAGAACAGATCGAGCTCTTCGACGAGGAATCGATCCGCCGCCAGGCGGAAACCACCGACTTGAAGCAGGTCGCCGCCCGCCTGAAGGAGGAGCTGGTCACCTTCTTTTCCTCCTTCGACAACGAACGGGTCAAGCTTATCAACACAACCTACAACCGACTCGCCGTTTTCCTGCAGCTCGTCAATTTCGATTACTATTTTCTCCTAAAAAAGTTCGATTCGGCGATACCGGAAAGGAACTTTTCCTACAATCCTAATTTCGATTCCATAAACGGTGAATATTTATCCGACGATCTGAAGGATTTCTTGAGCGTTTTGCACCTGATCGATTTGAACGGCGACTGGGACCCGGTTTTCGAAGTCTGTCGATTGTACAAGGGGCAGGACGTTATATCGAAAAACGAATGGAAGAAGGTCTTGAAGGCTCTTGCCGCCGTCAGAAAGTCGAATATCCTGGTCCTCATGGTCAAGCATCTCGATGAGGATCCCTATTTCAAGGTCAAGATCTATCCTCCCAAGGGACAGATCGTGGAATCATACCTGACGAAGATGAAAAACCAGGTAGAGATGACCGTTCAGAAGATCATCCTGGAAAAGCGGAATTCCAAGATAGATCAGCTCTCCCGGCAGGTCTTCGGTACTACGGCGGTCTCTCGGATGAAGTTTTATACCGAAAAGGCGAACATGACTTTTTCGAAGAAGATGCTCGGGGGATACATTTACGTCGACCCCCTGAATTATCTCAAGGCCTTCCTTCTCGACTATGTCAAGAAGGACGTCAAGGAGGTCGTCGATAACCTCCTTATCAAGGGACAATGGTCGACCAACGTCATGTCTCAGCAGCTGTCCGAGTCTTTTCATAATCTCCTCGTTATCTCGGATCAGCTTCTCAAATTCGACGAGAGTCTCTCCGAAGAGGGGGAGGTGGGCGTCAAAACCAAGACCCTTATATCCCGCTCGGATAGGGATCCTAACAGTATGAGCGTCCTCAAGCAGCTCTTGAAAGAAACCAACGAAAAGGCCCAGAAATTGGCCAAGGGAGCGGCTCAGAACTTGATCGTCGTGGCCAAGAATATCAAACTGTGCATCGAGGATTATGAGAAGAGCCCCCACGAGCTGATCGTTAACTGGAAGGAGCTCGAAGGAGCCCTGGAGAACAAGGTCAAACAGAAGATGACCGAGGTATATAAAAAGATCTACTTTTTTATTCAGCTCCTCCAGTTCTACGTCAAGTAAGCCATGGAAACCTACACCACCCGTGAGTCCTATTTCGAAGCCCTCCTCCGGCGCGGCACACTCCCCGAGGGGTTTCGCTCGGCCACGGTCCCCCTTACATTCTTTCCCCGGGAGAAAACATTTTCTCTTCCCATGCGGATGAATCTGACCGCGATTCTCTTAGAGGAGGCGACGCTCAGCTACGCCGGCCTCTTTACCCGCAATGCCGTGGCGGGAGCACCGGTCAAGATGGGAAAGGCTCTCCTCGCCGAGGCGGACCGGAGAGAGGTCCCGGTGAGGGGGGTCCTTATCAACAACCGGATCGCCAATGTCTGCGCTCCCGGGGGGGAAGATGACGCCCGGGAAGTTCTTACCGCCTTCGAGTCGGCAGCGGCGGAGGGTCTGTCCGGACCGGGGGGCCGATTCTTTCCCGCCTCTACCGGCATTATCGGATGGAGGCTCCCGGTGGAGGAGATGGTTGCCGCCTGTAAGCCCCTCGCCGCCGAGCTCGCGGTGGAGTCTTCCGCGGGGGTATCCCCCCTCGGGGGGTGGGGAAACGGATTCTCCGCCGCTCAGGGAATCATGACTACAGATGCCTACCCCAAGGTTCGATCGCGGGAGATAGGAGAGGGGCGGATAACCGGAATAGCCAAGGGCGCCGGGATGATCGAGCCCAATATGGGGACCATGCTGGTATTCCTGACCACCGACATAACTCTGACTCGTGAAGAGGCGGACGCAGCTCTGCGCACGGCCGTGGATACGAGCTTTAACCGGATTACCGTCGATTCCGATCAGAGTACCAGCGACATGGCCCTTCTCTTGAGCTCCAACAGGCGGGAGGCGGACTTGGGCGAGTTTACCCGGGCCCTCGAGGACGTGTGCGCCGACCTCGCCCGGGACATCGTTCGAAACGGCGAGGGGACCAAGCACGTCATGGAAGTCACGGTCCGCGGGGCGGCAACACAGACCGAGGCCGCAGCCTTCGGCAAGGGAGTCTGTAACTCCCTTCTGGTCAAGACCGCGCTCTTCGGAAACGATCCCAATGTCGGAAGGCTCTTGATGGCGGTGGGGGATTACGCCGGGAACTCAGGAACCGATCTGGATATGGAAGCCCTCGAGGTCGCCATAGGCGGAATCAGGGTGTTCACGGGCGGCGCCTTCCGCTTGACCGACGAGACCGAAGGGAAGCTCTCCGAGTACCTTACCGGTTCCGCCTTCGATGCCTCCGGGGGCTTTCCCCCGCATCACCGGGCGGTCGAGATAACCGTAACCCTCGGCCGGGGAAACGCCGAAGCGGTTGTATGGGGAAGCGATCTCTCCTATGATTACGTCAAGGAGAACGCTGACTACCGCTCCTGAAAAAAGTCGTTACGAGAGGATAAAAATATGATCGATACCGAAGCAGCCCGGGAGGCAATCGAACGCGTCAAGGCGGCGGTCTCGAAAAGGATAGTCGGACAGGAGCTCCTCGTCGAGTCGATGCTGATCGGACTTTTGACCGGCGGCCATATCCTCATCGAAGGGGTCCCGGGCCTCGCCAAGACCTTAGCGGCGAAGAGCTTTTCCGAGACGATGAACGCCGCTTTTTCCCGAATCCAGTTTACCCCCGACCTCCTTCCGGCGGATCTCGTGGGGACCCTAATCTATCATCAAGTAACAGGGGAATTTCGAGTCAGGAAGGGACCGGTTTTTACCAATATCCTCCTCGCCGACGAGATCAACCGGGCCCCGGCGAAGGTCCAGTCGGCTCTTCTCGAGTCGATGCAGGAGCGGCAGGTAACCTTAGGTGATACTACGTACCCTCTTCCCGAGCCGTACATGGTGCTGGCCACTCAGAATCCCATCGAGCAGGAGGGGACCTATCCCCTTCCCGAGGCTCAGGTCGACCGGTTCCTGATGAAGGTTGCCGTGGACTATCCCGATGAGACCGAGGAGGTCGAGATACTCCGCCGGATGGGGACCCCTCCTACCGGTCCGATACCGTCTGTTTTGGAGCTTGCCGAAATGAAGCGGCTCAAGGCCGCCGTAGAAACGGTCGCCGCCGACGAGAAGATACTTCGGTACATAGTCTCGATTGCCCGGGCCACCCGCCCCGGCCGGGTCCGGGACTCCGCCGCCGGTGAGTACCTGCGGTATATAGAGTTCGGCATCTCTCCGAGGGCGGGTGTTTTTCTCCTGCGCAGCGCCGCCGCGAAGGGACTCCTGGAGAACCGGAGTTACATCCTCCCCGGCGACGTCAAGGCGGTGGCCCACAGGGTCCTGCGCCACCGGATTATCCCCTCCTACGAGGCGGAGGCCGAAGAGGTCACTTCCGATATGATAGTGGATATGGTTCTCGCCCACGTTTCAGTTCCCTGATGACCCCCGACGAGATTCGAAAACGTGTACGCCGCATCGTCCTCGCATCGTCCAAGCTCGCCCGGGAGGTCTTCGCGGGGAGCTACCGTTCCGCCTTCAAGGGTACGGGAATCGAGTTCGAGGAGGTCCGGGAGTACACTGAAAACGACGATATCCGTTCTGTTGACTGGAATGTCAGCGCCCGAATGGGAGGATTGTACACCAAGAAATACCGGGAGGAACGGGAGCTGCCGGTATTCATCATCTTCGATGTATCCAATTCCATGTTCTTCGGTTCAGGGACTTCCACCAAGATCGAGTCCGCGGCCTACATCGCCTCACTCCTGGCAACCGCGGCGGTCATGAACAATGACAGAGTGGGTGCCGTTTTTTTCGGCCGGCATATCCAGAGATGGGTAAATCCCGCGAAGGGAAAGAAACATATCGCGAGTCTCATCCAGGAGCTCTTTACCTGGGACCCCCGGGAAGAGGGGAGTAATCTCGAAGAGGCCGTTCGGGGGGTCTTCGAATCGGTGGATCGGAAGGGGCTGTGCGTTATCCTCTCCGATTTCAAGACCCATACCGACTTTTCGGTCCTCGATATTCTAAGGCGGAAGCAGGACCTCATCCTCTGCCGCCTGGAAGATCCCGCGGAGCGCCGGTTTCCCCCGGTAGGATATATCGAGCTCAAGGACAGTGAAACCGGTACACTCTACGCTGCCTCGGGAATGAGCGCGGGATTTCGGAAAAACTTCGCCGAGTACTGGGACGAATACTTCGCCGAGTGGGAACGCCGGTGCAGGGGTTCTCGAATAGAGCATTTTTCGGTGAGCACCGAGGATGATCCCTTCCGCGCGGTGATGGAGTTTTTTCGACGGAGGAGACCGGCATGAGGAGACCGGGATGAGGAGACCGGCATTGTGTTCACGGTGCCCCGGTGGGCAAATCCTTTTCCTCCTGGTTGTGCTTTTCGCGGTGGTGTCCGGAGGCCCCCTTCGTGCCGAGGAGTACACCTTCGTTCCACCCGAGTTCTACGTGGGAGACGCTGTCGATCTCGTGGTAACGGTTCCCGCGGAAAAAGGACGCCCGAGCCTCCCGGAGACGATACCCGAACACAGGTGGATCGAGGTTCGTGATATCCGAATCGATGAAACCGCCCGGGGCTATAGTGTAAGGGTCAGGTTCGCCTGTTTCACCCCCGAAGAGGTCCCGTTTCCCCGTCTCGACCTCGGGAGCATAGTCATCGAAAGCGTACCGGTGAGTCCCGCGGTCCTTTCCGGTCCTGAAACCGAGCTTTCCGGTATCCAGGCGCCCTTACTCCTGCCGGGCACGCGCCTCCTCCTTCTCGGAATAGCCGCCGCATTCATCCTCCTTCCTTTAGGAGGGGTCTTCCTCGTTCCTCCGCTCCTCTACGCGGTAGGTTCCCGGTTCGAGGCAATACGCAGGCGGAGGAGCTATCTCGCGGCCCGCCGGGCACTGGGGATGCTCAGACGAGATGCTCCGGATACGCCGCCGAAGGTTGTTTACGACGAGCTCAACCGTATCTTCCGCGAGCTCCTTTCCTCCCTGTATTCCGCCGATTTCAACTCGTGCACCGCCGGGGAGCTTAGGCGCCGGGACGAACCGGACCCTCTTCCGGAAGCCCTGACCGGCCTCCTGATACGGGCGGAGCACATCAGGTACGGGGCGGCCCCGCCTCCGGAAGCTGAGGGGGGAAGAAGGGATATCGATACGGGTCTTCGCTGCCTCGAAGAGATCCGCCTAGGGGAGGCCGGAAATGTTTAGCTTTGCCCGGCCCCTCTGGTTCCTCGCCGTTGTTCCCCTCGCGGGTCTCGTGATTCTCGAGGTAACCAGAGGGCGGAGAAGCGGAGACATACACTTTCCCTTTTCGGTCTGGAACGGGGATATGCCGTCCTTCCCGGGGAGGGGGCTGAAGGCGGTAAACCGGATAGCCTTTTTTTTCTCTCTTGCCGGAGCGCTTCTCCTCGTCGGGGCCCTCGCGGGGCCGGGGAGGATCGAATACGAAGAAATCCATCTGTCCCGGGGGGCGGATATCCTCTTCGTGGTGGATCAATCTCCGAGTATGGCCGCTCAGGATTTTGGGCCGGAAAATCGGCTGGGGGCGGCTAAGGAGTTTATGATTTCCTTTCTCCGTAACAGAAAGCACGATCCGATCGGGTTGGTTTCCTTCGGAAGGGAAGCCGCTCTCCGCTTTCCCCCCACCCTCGATTACGATGCCCTCGAGGGACTCATCGACAGCTTGGCGGTGATGGAGTTCGGAGACGGAACCGCCGTGGGGACCGCCCTCGGGATAGCCTGCGCCCATTTGAATGCGGGAGGCGCCCGAGAGAAGATCGTCCTCCTTCTCACCGACGGTGAGAACAACGCCGGCGATATCCAGCCCGTCTCGGCGGCTCATCTCGCATCGCGGCTCGGTATTACCGTTTACACTATCGGTATGGGAAGCGAGGGAGAAATCCCCTTGGAGTATACCGATCCCCGTACGGGGAAACGGTTCAGCGGTCTCTACCGAAGCGGATTCGACGAAGAGGGTCTTAAGGCTATCGCCGAGCTTACCGGAGGAACCTACTTCCATGCGGTAGGAAGCGGCATCCTCCTGCGGATAGGGGAGATCATCGACAGTCTCGAGGCCCGGGAGATTCGCACCGCCATCGAGCCGCGGCATACCCCTTTCCACGGACAATTCATCCTCGCCGGCTTCATAGCCGTCGCTGTCGGGTTTGTCATCCGAAAGGTAGTACTTAGGGAGGTGATGGTGTGATGGAACATTCTTCCTTTTTATGGTTTTTGAGTCTAGTTCCTCTACTCCTCCTCTGGGGGGTGATCGCGCTTCGGAGGCAGCGGCGTGATTTGAGCCCTTTCCTGAGCTCTCCCGGCGAGGGGAAGCGGTTGGCCCTTCGCGGGGGAATCGCCCTCGTATGTATACTGGTTTTTACTTCAGGGATAATTCTCTCCCTCGGGGGTTTCACCCAGCTGAAAAGGAACGAGCTCGTGCGGGCCGATCGGGTAAGCATCGTCCTGTGCGTCGACATCTCCCGGAGCATGCTGGCGGCGGACGTGGGAAAGAGCCGGCTCGCAGTTGTACAGGAGGGAATGCTCAGTATTATGCGGAGCTATCCGGGGGGGAGCTTCGGAATCGTCGCTTTCAAAGGAGATGCGGTGACCATGGTTCCCTTGACCGATGATTTCCGTGCCCTGGAGCTATTCGTTCGGAGCTTGAGCCCCGCCCTCATAAGTTCCCCGGGGACGGATGTGGGCGGAGGAATCGAAGAGGCGGTACGGGCCTTTCCTCCCGGTATTGCCGGCCATAGGGTAATTATCCTGTTCTCCGACGGAGAATCCACCCGGGGTAGGATAGATACGGGAAATGCCGCGAAGGAGGGGATACCGATCGTCGCGGTCCCGGTGGGAACCGAGTCGGGAGCCGCTATCGAGCTGAAAGAAGATACCTACGTGAGGGGCCCGGAAGGCGAAAAGGTTATCACCCGAATACGCACCGAACAGCTCGAGGACATAGCCGAGGCGACCGGAGGGGTCTACGTACCCCCCGGGGAGTTTGCAGGGGGGATATCCTTGGACCGGTTGCTCGACCCCTGGATGGAGACCACCCTTCAAAGGGGATACAGAATGGTCCGGGTCCCCCGGTACCGGGTCTTCCTCTTTCCCGCCTTCCTAGGGCTTGTCGCATACCTCTTTTTCCGGAGGCTTGCATAATGAAATCCTCCGTGGTACTCCTAATACTGGCCCCGGCGGTTCTGTTCTTCTCCGGGTGTTCGGTTCCTCAGGTCGAGACGATGCTGGGAAATTTCTCCTATCGTCACGGCGACTATCAGGAGAGTCTGGTCCGCTACATTTCAGCCGCGGAGGAAACCCGTCTGAACGGATGGGCCCGGTTCAACCTCGGTGATGCATATTATGCCTTAGGAGAGTGGGATTCGGCCCGGGAGGAATGGTCCCGGGCGGCGGGATTGGCCGAAGGAGATGCCGAGTTCGCCTCGGTGTTCAATCTCGGGGTCATCTCTTATCACCGAGCGGAATACGAGGAGGCGTATGAATTCTTCCGTCGAGCGGTTGTTCTGCGTCCCGGCGATAGGGAAGCGAAGATAAATCTCGAGCTGAGTTACCGTAAGATGGATATGCGCCGTGAGATGGGAAGACGTACCCGGGAGCCCGAGGCCGGGGAGGTACAGCTCGGCGAAGAGGACAGCGGCGGACGTCTCCTGGAGTTCGTCAATCTTATCGAGAAGAAGCAATGGATAGCACCGAAAGAACAGCCTTTCGAAACCTTCGCCGAGGATTGGTAATCTTCCTCCTGGCGCTGAAAATAACCGGAATAGCCGCGGATGATGCCGTGCCGTACACCCTCGTCGTCGATCCCCCCGCGCCGGAGGTCGGGGAGACGGTACGGGTTTCTTTCGTGATCAGCGGAATAGCTCCCGCCGATGTGTCGGTAAGCGCTCCGCCGCTTCCCCGGGACCTCGAGGTAATTCGCGGTCCCTACATTCGCCCCCTTTTACCGGGGGAGGGAACGGTAATCGAATACGCCCTGCGCCCCGCCGCGGCGGGTGTATACTCGATTCCCGGATTCATACTCGAGGCGGAAGGTCGCCGAACGACCACTTCCGGTTTCCGGATCAAAGTGACGGGACCCGGAAGACGCGGGGGGGCCGGAAGGGGGGATACCGCCGATAGGCCGAGTTTCCGTTGGACCGCGGCGAGCCTTAGGATCGAGGCGGGCAGCTCGAGTCCGGTCTTCCTCGTGGCCGACCGGGAAGTGCCTGACGGGGATATTCTGCGATTACGGTATCGAAAACCTGAACGGGGTATCGTGACCGATTTCCCGAGGCCGAAGGATCTCTTCTCCGCCGCCGGGTCGGGTGCTCTCGAGGGCGGGGAGTTCGCCTTCGCGGCGGCGGGATTCCTCTATACCCCCCTCGAAGCGGGAACCACGGTCATACCGGGAGGAACGGTGAGTCTATCGGAGGGGGATGTGGAGTTTGCCCCCCTCGAGCTCGAGGTAGTGCCCCTGCCCGCGGATGTCGGAATGTCCGGCGGGGTGGGTGATTTCAGTCTCGATGCCGAGTTGTCCATGGAGGCATACGAGGCCTCCGGATCGGCCGTACTCACCGTAAGGATTTCAGGAACCGGAAATCTGCCGGTCCTCCGCCTTCCCCGGGTGGACTGCATCGGAGGGCGCTGCTACGAGACCGGGAAGCGCGGCGATTTCGAGCCCACCCTTCGGGGCTACACCGGGTGGATAGAAAAATCATATCGGGTGGAGGCTCTGCCGAACCAATCACCCCGGATAGTTCTTGCCGATTTTTCCCGGTACGATCCGTGGGAGAACAGGATAAAGACTTCCCCCGGCGGGACGTGGCGGCTCCCGGAGTACATGCACGCGGACGACCCGCACCGGGGGCCCGGCGCGGAAGAAAGAACCACCGCGGACGCCGCGCCGCCGCGCGGGGACACGCGGCTTCCCGTGTCTCTGTCCCCCCGGGATCTGAAAATCACGGGAAGGCGTTTCCCCTACGAGGAACCTCTCGCCGGGATGGTCTTTTTACCGGGGGCGGCCGCCTTGGCCGCGGGACTGCTTGCGATCCGGGCACGCCGGCGTGCCCGGAAAAAGCCGCGGGCCGGAGGGCTTGGAATTGCGCTGCCCGTCGTCCTCGCCGTTCTCTCAGCCGGTGCGCTTATCGGGCTCATTGCCTGGGCCTCCGCCGTCCCTGGGGGGGAACCGCGTAACGGGCCGGTGCATTCCGGGATGCTCCTCGATGAGGCCCTTATCGCCGAGGCGGGGAATAACCGGGCGGAGGCGGTGGTCCTCCTCAAGCACGCTGTCCGGTTAGACCCGGGGGACCCGCGTATACGGGATGTCGCCGATTGGTACGAGAAGACGGCGGAAATAGGGCTCATGAATCCCGGCGTTCCGTTTTCCCGGCCCGATATTCTGTACCCGGCCGTAGCGATACTTCTCACAGTGACCGGTTTGATCCTCGGAACCGGCCGGCCCGGCGGTACCCGGATCTCGGGGGTGTGTACCGCCGCGGCGGCGGTGATGTTCGCCGTAAGCCTCATCGTGCTGTCCCGTCCGGATGCGGTGGCCGGCCGGAACGCGAGCCTCAAACGGATACCCGAGGACAAATCGGGCGTGATTAGGGAGATCGCCGAGGGGACGGTGTTGGAAACCTCGGCGAGAACCGGCATATACACCCTCGTCCAAACCGAGACCGGGGAAGAGGGATGGATCGAAAGTAAACACCTTGTGGAGCTATAGATGGATTTCGGGAAGATCTACGAAGAGTGGGAAAAGGGCCGAGAAACGAATAAGAAACTCAAGGTCCGGAAGGAGCTGGAAGACTGGCTGGATAATAACTCGATACCTCCGGAAGTTATAGACGGGCGAGACGAGGAAGCCCCTCATCCGAGCCGGCTGAAGGCCGCGCGGCGGGCGGAACTCAGGCGTATGGAACCGGAGGATAGTATCGACCTTCACGGGCTGACCGCGGAGGAGGCCCTGAGGACCCTCGCGGGTTTTCTCGAAGCTTCGCGAAAGCGTGGTCTACGGAAGGTCCTCGTTATCCATGGGAGGGGGCTTCACAGCAGGGAGCCCCCCGTTCTTCCGGGAAGGGTGAGGGATCTTTTAGAAAGCAGTGCTGTAACCGGTGAGTACGGATATGCGGACAAGCGGCACGGCGGCTCCGGGGCTACCTGGGTGGTACTTCGTCAGCGTTCCCGGTAGATGATCCGTCCCCGAGTCAGATCGTAGGGAGAGAGGGCGACCCTCACCTTGTCTCCGGGTACGATACGGATATAATGCTTCCGCATCTTCCCCGAGAGGTGTGCGAGAATCAGATGTCCGTTCTTGAGTTCCACCCTGAACATGGTGTTGGGAAGTGATTCCTTTACGATTCCTTCTACCTCGATTGCCTCTTCTTTAGCCACATTTCCTCCTGTTTTTTCGTATTCCGCTATCGTAGGGTAATAAAAAACCTTTGTCAACCAATTGACATTTTATTACATTTACGGCACATTACAGTGCTAATTCTACCGGCCCGGCCCGGGACACAAGGTGAGTTTCATGGAAAAAACTTTTCAAGAAGAAATGAAAAACTCTCTGCTTGAAATGAAAGAAGAAATAATTCACAACCTCATTGCGGAAAATGAGGATTTCAAGGCTATCATCGACGATATGGATCCGAAGGATCTCGCCGACGTGGCCGCGGACGATATCGACCGAAAGACCTTGGAAGCCTTGAGCGCGAACGACATCAAGCGTCTGCGTCTTATCGACAGCGCAATCTCACGGCTGGAGAACGGAAAATACGGGGTCTGTATCAAGTGCAATTGCAAGATACCGAAGGAAAGGCTCACGGCCATCCCTTACGCCCTTATGTGCATCAGCTGTAAAACCTCCGACGAGCGGCGGAACAGGTAACCCCCGAACCAACCGGTACACAACAACTAGTTAATATCTCTTTCCGGTATTCCGATAAATTTACCAGGAGGGAGGCGTATGGCCGTTCAGATGGTGAATTTTTCACATACCGTTCCCCTGACTCAGGTGATCCGGGCCCGGTATAGTAATTCACCAATTTCGGTGCCCGCGGACCGGGAGGCCCTCCTCTACGCACGCTTCAAGCACGTCCGGGGACTTCCCACACCCGCCGGTGAGGGACTCCCCCTGTCGAAGCTCCAAGCCTTGGACAATCTTATCGAGCGCCTCGGAAAGGCCGTCGGCAGGGAAAGCTCCGGAACGTCCTCGCAACCGACTGGGAAAGAGCTCGACCGGACAATCATGAACTACGCCCGCAGGCTCCACGATACCGTCACGAAGGGCACTTACGGTTTAGCGGGCCGGGGCATGTTCGAATCGGGAATCGTTGTCGACCAGCTCGCCTAGTTACCGAAAAAAGGGATTACTTCGTTTTTCTTCGCCTATACTCGTTTCGGGACCGTGCCCGGGATAGACCCTCACATCATCGGGCAAGGCGAAGAGTCTTTCCCGTATGCTCCGCTCGATGGCGGCGGTGTCTCCACCGGGCAGATCGGTCCGTCCGATGCCCCCGGCGAAGAGGGTGTCACCGGAGATAAGGAGTTTTTCCGCCTCGTTGTAGAGGCAGATGCTTCCCGGGGTGTGCCCGGGGGTCAGAATCACGGTAAGCCCGCTTTCCGGCACGGTATCCCCGTCTGAAAAGAGGATATCCGGTTCGGGGGGTTCGGAAAAATACGCCTTGAAGTATTCACTGCCCATAATCCCCAAGTGGTTGAAACTCCTCTTATGGGTCTTTTCGGCGGCCCCCCCCAGGTAATCTCGATCTTCCTCATGGATTCCCAGGTGGAAGCCGGGGTCGGCCGCTTTGAAACGACCGTAGAGGCCCGCCACGGCGGATATATGATCGAGGTGCCCGTGGGTCAGCAGAATTCCCTTCGGGCGCGGCTTTTCCGGGCCGGTCCGCATCCGGTCTAATGCTTCGAGGATCTTGTCCTCGTCTCCACCGGGATCCACTATGTAACACGCTCCGGTGTTCTCGTCGGTGTAGATGTAGCTGTTTGTGTACATCGGACCTACAACAAGCTTGTCTATCATGATATGCTATCTTACGGAAATCGCGCTGTTTCCTCAAGTAAAAGGATGGAGATACTTCTACTTCTAGCCGGTGTTGTCCTCGTTTTTTACGGTTTGATCCCCGGGCTCGGCGCCGTCCACGTCCGAAATCAGTGGCGGAGGTTCCGAGAAACGGTGCGCGGCTCGGTAACCCTTCCTCCTCTTCGCTACCGGGACCTCCACGGGACGGCGGAGGGGGCAGTGGGGAGCTTCCGCTTTCTCGGATACCTCGAGGCGCTCCAGGAGGACACCGTATGGATACGCAGTGACGCGCTCTCGGTAAGCGCGCATCTCAAAGACGGAGACATCTATCTCCTGACTGAAATCCAGGGCGGAGGAAGACCCGAGGAGGAGATGCTCTCTCAAGAGCCGCCGAAGCGGATCCCCTGGAAGGGTATCTCCACCATTCCCGAGGGGACAAAGGTCCTCGTCTTCGGCCGGCTCGAGAGGAAAGGGGGGCTTCCAATCTTCATGGGCACCCGCGAGAATCCGGTAACCATGATCATCTACGAGGGAGAAGAGCGTTCGATTCTCAAAGGGTCGATCTGGACCGGGAGGCATAAGAATGAGCTTCTCAATCAATTTACCTTTCCTTCCGTGGCGGCGGGATCCTTCGCTCTTTTCTTTCTGGCGTACATTCTCTTTCGCAATCCCATGTCCCGGATCTCGGTTCTCTTAGCGGGCACGGTCAGTCTTTTTCCGGTGGTGCTCTTTCTTCCTCCGGGAGTGGGGTTCTTCTTTCTTTACCGGTTTTTCTGGAAGAGGGGGAGGATCCTCCGGGCGGAGCGGGACCTCTTTCAGCTCCCCTTGATCCCCTTCGGCGGGAGACGTCCCGTAGGAGGTGAGCGGACGACCCTCGCGGGCGGCGAGATCTACGCGGTGGAAACCGAAAACTCCCTTGCCGGAGTCATCCGTCGATGCAGCGAGGGGTATCGAATCAGGACCAGCAGAATGGTGAAGCCTCCGGCGGACGATTTTTACATCTTCGGGGTGCCCGGGGGAGTTGCTACCCCGGACTTCCAAAGCCCCGGGGACCCCTTGATCGAGTATCTCGTGGTGCCCGGAAACCCCTACGATCTCTCCCATGTCTGCAGGAGGCGGGCGAGGTTATACGAGCTTGCCGCGGGAGGAACCCTTCTCGCGGGGCTGCTCGTAAACGGGTTTCTCGTATTTGTGATCCTCGGTCAGCTCATCCGGTAGATACCCGGTTTCAGGACTCTTTGTCTTCCTTCTTGCGGGCGTAGTTGACGGTCAGCTTGCGTCCCCGGTACTCGTTCCCGTCCAGCTTATCGATTGCCTCCTTCGCGCGGTCCACGGGTATGTCGATGAAGGAGTAATTGTCCAGTATCTTGATATTTCCGATCTCACTGCTGTCGATATCGAGGACAGCGGAAAAGAGCCGGGCTAAGTCCCGGGGATAGACCTTCCGGTTCTTTCCCACACTCACGAAGAGGGTCTTGTACTGAGGCTTCTCGGCTCCCTCGACGAACATGCTCTTGACGAGATAGGCGGTAAAGTATGTCCGGAGAAATAGGGGAACCTCTTTTTTAACGATTTTCTTATATTTGTTGAGAACGTCTGGGTTCTCTTCCTCTTTGACGGCTTTGAGAATCCGCCGGATGTTTTCTCTGATCGTGTCACTCTTTTCGGGAAGTTTCTGTTCTTTGATTTCCATTTTGAGTTCCTCCTCAATACGTTTTACCAGATGCTCCTCACGTTTCGATATAAGGCCTATAATCTCCACCGAATCTCGATTGCCGCCGATGAAAGAGAGGCATTCCATGTAGAGTTTGGCGTTGTGGGGTATCTGATAATAAATAATGGTCCCGATTTCTCCCAACTCGTGCTTCTTACAGTCCTTGACGGTTCCGATCAGTACATTCGGCTTTTTCCCCTCTGCCGGAAGTACCGTGCAGTCGATGCCCTTGCCGGAGAGTTTCTTTTCCACTGAGGCAACCTGCGAGGGATTTCGACACGCCACGAGGGTTGGGGGGAGTTCGCGGCTTTTCAAAATCCTCGCCGCATAGAGAGGTTTTTCTTTTCCCTCGAGTATTCTATAATATGAGTGGATTATCCGCCTTTCCTGCCAGTCGTGAAATGCCATGATTTGAGGGCGGCGGAGGAGTTCGGAAAAGGAGTCCGGCTCGGTGATCCGGCCGGCAAAGAGCAGGGTCTGCTGGAGGCTGCCCATCTTCGAGGCGATAAACAGAATATCCTGAATGAAACCCTCCCCTTCCAAATCTTCTTCGGCGGTCAGGATGAGAAGCTCCACGTCTTTTACATCGATGTTGTTCCGGCGAATATGGTCAATAACCCGGGCGGTGGTGCCGATAATGATATCGGGGTTCCCCGAGAGGAGTTTGAGCTCCTTTCTTGGGTTTTTTTCCACGGCAAGGGCGGCGACCCTGGGTTTGGGGCCCGGGGGGGATTTCGCGGCGAGCAGCTTATCCAGCTGTTTCGAGATCTTGGGGATTCGGTCCTCCTCCGGGGTAAGGATAAGCACCTGGGGGGCGTTTCCCGATGAAGAGAAGTCGGGTCTCAAGAGCGCCGGGACGAGAAAAGCGGCGGTTTTTCCGCGGCTCTCGTAGGTTTCTACGACGAGGTCCCTGCCCTGGAGTGCGAGGGGGGCTATCTTTTCCTGGATCAGCGTAGGTTGCGGAAAGCCGGCCTGCATGAGCAGGGAAGCCGCCTTCTCCTCGGCTTCGGATCGGCTGAATTTGTAAAGCACTGGTGTGTCCTGGTGTTAAGAGTCTGTATGCAGTACTGCTACTTCTATAAGCATATAAGCCCTTCTTCGATTTGTCAAGAAAAGGTAAAATTTGAGGCGTTATGAAGAAAAAAATTGGTATAATCATGATAATCGTCCTCGTCTGCGCAGCTGCGGCGTGGGCGGAACTCTTCAGGTTCGAGTATGATGAGGGGGAAAAGTACCGAATACGGTCCCTGGTCAACGAGGACGTGTACATCGGGGGGCGGTTTTCCCATCACGCCGTTATTCTCAACCGGATAGCCATATCGGTCGAGAAGACCGAAAACGGTTCGGGCCTTATCGAGGCGGAGTTCATCACTTCCGAGCGCTCGGAGGGTACCGGCGGTATCTTCGAGATCTCCGACCGCTACGATTCCGTTTTCCGGCGGGACGAGTACGGAGAATACGACATAAGCCCCGAGTATTACATGCCGGTAGTGCGGGGGGTTCCCACTTTTCCGGAAGAAAGCCTCGAACCGGGAGATTCCTGGAGCGCCCTCGGCCACGAGGTCCACGATTTCAGGAGAAATTTCGGTGTACCCGAGCCCTTCCGCTTTCCCATCAACGTCCGGTACGTCTACCGGGGCAAAGAGGAGTACGAAGGGCGGGAATACGATGCCTTCGACATCGATTACGACGTATACTATCGTCCCCGGGAGGATTATCCCTCCTTGAGCTTGTATCCGGTCCTCCTGAGCGGGACCTCCCACCAGGTAGTCTACTGGGACTCCGAAAACGGACGGCCCCACGCCTACAGGGAATCCTTCGAGTTCGTGATTACCCTCAGTTCCGGGGTCTTCGTCGAGTATATCGGGACCGCCGAGGCCGAGGTGATCGAGAGTGAAAAACTCGACCGGGGGAAGGCGGCCGCGGACATCCGCAGGCGTCTCGAGGATGAAGGGTACGATACCGATGTTACCGAAACCGAGAAGGGAGTTACCATTTCTCTCGAAGACATCCGGTTTCTTCCCGATTCCGCGGTCCTGATCGAATCGGAGCGAAGAAAACTCCAAGTTATTGCCGATATATTGAGGGAGGATTATCCCGAGCGGGACCTTCTCATCACCGGGCACACCGCGTTAGCCGGAACCCCTGAGGGAAGGCAAAGGCTGTCGGAGCACCGGGCGGCGGCGGTGGCGAATTTTTTTCTCTCCCGGGGCGTCCGGGAGGAAGAGGAGATGATTATCCAGGGAATGGGTGCCCGGGAACCGATCGCCGACAATGCGACCGAACGGGGAATGCGCAGGAACCGGCGGGTGGAGATTACGATCCTCGAAAACTAGACGTGCTTACGGGAGATGTGATGCTTAAGGCGGTGATGTTCGACATGGACGGGGTTCTCGTGGACACCGAGGAGTATATACGCCGGGCGGCGATGAAGATGTTCGAGGAAAAAGGCTTGAAGGTCGAACCTAAGGACTTTCTTCCCTTCGTAGGCGCCGGAGACAACCGGTACGTCGGCGGGGTTGCCGAAAAGTACGGCTTTCCCCTAGACGACGAAGAGGGAAAACGGCGGACCTACCAAATCTACGCGGAGCTCGCCGAGGAAGAGGGGATCAAGCCCCTTCCCGGAGTAATTGAGTTCATCGAGCTCTGTCGAAAGAGGGGGCTCGAGACCGCGGTTGCCACGAGTGCGGACGAATTCAAGATGGACATCAACCTGACCGGATCGGGTGTCGGACGTGAGCGGTTCGACGTGCTCACCAACGGCCTCGAGGTGGAGAAGAAGAAACCCGATCCGGAGATATACCTCATCACCGCCGGGAAGCTCGGGCTTGCACCAGAGGAGTGTCTGGTTGTAGAGGACGCCGTCAACGGGGTACGGGCCGCCCGGGCCGCCGGGGCCCGCTGCCTGGCATTGACCACGAGCTTTCCCGCGGACCTTCTTGAGGACGCCGATTGGATAGCCCCGGATCTGTCCGCGTACCCGCCGGAATGTCTGGAGTGGTAGGAATGAAGAAAGAGCTCAACCGGCTGACCACCAGTTTAAAGACCTCCGCCTATGTAAAGCCGGTCGCCTTCTTTATAACCCTCCTGCTCCTGTCGGGAGGGGTCATATTCGTACTCGAGCTCGGGAGGAACGAGGAGTTCAAAGAGATAGCCGACGGCTGGTGGTGGGCGATCATTACCTTTTCCACCACCGGATACGGAGACAAGGTCCCTGTTACGATAGGGGGACGGATTGTGGCCATTTTGACCATCTTCTTCGGCATCGCCGGAATGAGCTTTCTTTCCGGTACCTTCGCCTCAGTATTCGTCGATCAGAACACCCGAGCGAGGAGAGGACTTATGGATTTTCCGAAAATGAAAGAGCACATAATCATCTGCGGATGGAAAGACCACATAAAGGACATCCTCTTAGACATCTTGAGCGTCACCGAAGACGTCACCGCGGAGAGCATCATCGTTATCTCCAACGTCGAGGCGGACAAGATCGAGGAGCTCAAGGAGACAAAAGACCTGAAGGGGCTCAATTATGTAAGGGGAGATTACTTTTCCGAATCGTCCCTGCACCGGGCGAACGTCCGGTTCGCCCGGAAAGTACTGATCCTTTCGGACACCTACGAGAGCGCCGCCGTCTCCGAGGTCGATTCAAAGACGGTGATGACGGTGCTCACCATAAAGGCGATGGCCAAGGACGTCTATACCGTCGCGGAGCTTCTGGACAAGAAATACGAGTCGTACCTCAAGCAGGCGGATTGCGACGAGATCATCTACAGTCGGGACTTCAGCCGGAGGATGCTCGCTTCAACCACGGTTACCAACGGGATGTCCCACATCATGTTCAGCCTCCTCTCCAGTGATGAGGGAGGGTCCCGGTTGAGCACCGTGGGGATCCCAGAGGAATACCATGGAAAGACCTACGGCGATTACAAAGAGGCCTTCGGCGTCTTCAAAAAATCCCTGTTGATCGGTATATTGGAGAACACCGGTTCTCCCCACCGGGTCAAGATCGAGGCCTTGCGGGAGGCTCAGAAGACCTCCGATGTGTCGATGCTGGTGAACAATCTCCAGAAGGTCAAGGGCCTCGAGGTGAACCGCCCCCTCTTGGTCCCCTCCGACGATTACGTCTTGAAGCAGCATTCCCGTGCCATTGTCTTGGAACGGGTGGAGGAGTGAGAATGGCCGCGCATACCAAAGACGACATTCTTGCGAAGCTCAAGCAGATACCCCTCTTCGAGGAACTCAAAGATAATGATGAACAGATGAACTCTCTGATGGCCGTCTGCCGGATACGTGAGCACAGGGAAAACGAGGTGATTATCGAGGAGGGGGATTTAGGCACGGAGATGTTTATCGTCTATAAGGGCGGGGTGGAGATCAAGAAGCGCACCAGGGCCGGGGACGACTACACCGTGGTCACGCTCAAGGCGGAGTACAACGTCTTTTTCGGCGAGATGGCCCTTATCGACGACGACAAACGCTCGGCGACGGTTATCGCGAAGGAGAACTCGGTTTTTCTGGTAATCTCTAAGAACGATTTCCTGAAGCTCGGCAACGACCGTCCGGAGGTGGGGCTGCCTATAACCCGGGCTATCGCCAAGATCCTGGCCGGCCGCCTCAGAAAGACCACCTCCGATATGGTGACCATCTTCGACGCCCTCGTCAACGAGCTGAGCGACTGACGGAGGGGACGGCGGTACACGATGAAAGCCGAAGAGATAATAGCCGAAGTCTGGAGACGGCACAGCGAGATGATCACGGCGGGGAGGCCGCCGAGTAGGGTTATCCTATCCGCTTCTGATTATCGGAAGATTCAAGAATACCATGCCCGGCTCGGCGAGCTGCCGAAACCGGACATGGATTACATTCAAAAAGACAGCCTCTTCGGGATCCCCATCTTCATCGAAGAGGTCGAGACCGTTACGGTGGAATAAACGGCGCGGGAACGCCGCCTTCACGACTCCTGGCTGATAATCCTAACCATGATAACCCCGTCGATAGCCTTGAGCTTCTCGATCAGAGCGTCGCCGACTGTTCCCTCCACATCGATTATCGTGTAGGCGTAATCGTTCCTGTGCCGGTTGAGCATGTCGGATATATTCATTTTTTCCTCGGCGAGGATGGTGGTGATCTGTCCGACCATGTTCGGGATGTTCCGGTTGGCAATGACGATTCGGGTGTCGCCGGTCATCTCCATCTCGCAGGTGGGGAAATTGACCGAGTTGGTGATGTTCCCCGTTTCGAGGAAAGCTCTGAGCTGGTCCACCGCCATCACCGCGCAGTTCTCCTCCGCCTCGAGGGTTGATGCGCCTAAATGGGGGATACCGATGACCCCGTCCATGGAGAGGAGCTCGGCGTCGGGAAAGTCGGTGACGTAAGCCGTCACCGTTCCGTCCTTCAGGGCCGCCTTCAGGTCGGAGTTGTTCACCAGTCCCCCCCGGGCGAAGTTGATAATCTTAATCCTCTTCTTCATCAGGGCGAATTTGTCCCGGTTGAGCATACCCCGGGTTTCGTCGGTCAGAGGCACATGGAGCGACAGGTAGTCGCAGGCCCCGACCAAGGCGTCTACGCTGGCCCCCTTCTTGACGGCACGGGAAAGGCTCCAGGCGGAATCCACGCTTATGAAGGGGTCACATCCGATCACCTCCATGCCCAGTGCCACAGCTTCATTCGCCACCATGGCACCTATAGCTCCTAAACCGATAATCCCCAAGGTCTTGCCCTTAAGCTCGGAGCCTTTGAACTTAGATTTTTCGCTCTCGATGAGCTTCGGAACCTCGTCGCCCTTGTCTTTGACCGCATCGAGCCATCTCATCGCGGGATAGACATTTCGGGCGGCCAAAAACATGCCGGCTAAGACCAGCTCCTTGACCCCGTTGGCGTTCGCTCCCGGAGTGTTGAAGACGATGATTCCCCGCTCGCTGCAGGCGTCGACGGGAACATTATTGACCCCCGCTCCCGCCCGGGCGATCGCCTTGAGGCTGCCGCCGAACTCCTTGTCGTGGAGAGAAGCGCTCCTGACCACAATTGCGTCGGGGTTGGAAAACTCCGACGCCACCTCGTATTTCTCCCGGGGAAACCGGTCGAGGCCCTTGGATGCTATCTTGTTGAAGGTCTGAATCTGATGCATTACCGCTCCTTTTCGAATTTGTTCATGAAATCAACGAGTTTTTCCACGCCCTCTTTGGGCATGGCGTTGTAGATGCTTGCACGCATACCGCCCACGGAACGATGTCCCTTGAGGTTGACCAGCCCTTCTTTCGCCGCCTCCTCGAGGAACTCTTCGTTTAGCTCGTCCTTCGGCAGGACGAAAGGAACGTTCATCAGCGAACGGTCCTTTTCCCGGACGGTGCCCTTGTAGAAAGAGGAGGAATCGAGATAATCGTAGAGAATGTCCGCCTTCTCCCGGTTCATCTCGTGAATGCCGCGGACCCCGCCGTGTTCTTTGATCCACTCGAGGACCAGCTTGACTATATAGATACCGTAGCAGGGCGGGGTGTTGTGCATAGACTTTGCCTTTACATGGGTCTCGTACCGGAGCATTGTGGGGGCGTATTCGATGTGGTTTCCCGACAGTTTGTTCTTGATGATCACCAAGGTGACGCCGGCGGGACCTAAGTTCTTCTGGGCCCCCGCGTATATGAGTCCGAAGTCGTTGACATCTACCGGCTCGGAGAGGATGTTCGAAGACATATCCGCCGCCAAGGGAATCGCCCCGGTCTTGGGTATTGCGGTATAACGGGTTCCGTAGATGGTGTTGTTTGTCGTGATGTGGATGTAGTCGGCATCGGGATTCACTCCGGGAAAGTCGGGGACGTAGGTGTAGTTCCGGTCCTTCGACGAGGCGATAACCCTAACCGTTCCGTACTTTTCCGCCTCCTTCGCCGCCTTGGAGGACCAGCTTCCGGTGTCCATGTAATCGGCTTTGCCGTTCCGGCCGAACAGATTCAGGGGTACCATGGCGAACTGGGTCCATGCCCCGCCCTGTAAGAACAATACGCTGTAGTCGTCGGGGACGGTCATGAGCTCCCTGACTAGCGTCTCCGCTTCATCGATGATTCCCTGGAAGAGTTTCGATCGGTGGCTCATCTCCATTACCGACATCCCGCTTCCCCGGTAGTCGAGCATCTCGGATGCGGCCTTTTTGAGGACCTCCTCGGGAAGGGTTGACGGTCCGGCTGAAAAGTTAAATACTCGTGCCATACTTTATCTCCTTATTAAAATATTCGGCGCTCTGAATCAGGGCCGATACTATGCGTATCTCGTCGAGGAGGTAGACGTTCCGGACCACAACTCCCTCGAGTCCGTGGAGCCCCACCGGGGCAAAATTTATGATCCCCCGAACGCCCCCCTCGGCGAGCCGTTCAGCCGTCAGCTGGGCTGCCCCGGCGGGTACGGTGAGTACGGCGATCCGGATATTCCTCTTCCGTACCTGTTTAGGAATCTCATAAGCCGGATACAGGGGGACCCGGGTCTTGAGGAGCTCCAACCGGTTGACGGAGCTGTCGAAACCCGCGGCTATCTCGAACCCCTCGTGCTTTTCTTCCATATAGGCGAGGAGCGCGCTCCCGAGGCGTCCTAAGCCCACGATGCACCCCCGGGGCCGCTCATCGAATCCGAAAACATCGCGGATTCTCCCGCGCAGGGCTTCGACATCGTACCCGCCGGGGCTTCCCGTTTCACCGTCCAAGTAACTAATGTCTTTCCGGACGGTGTGGGGTTTTATCCCCAGCCGCATCCCGATCTCCGCGGAGGATATCTCCTCGGCCTCCTCCTCGAGGAGCCTCGTGAGTACATGATAGACCCTGCAGAGGCGTTCTACCGCCGGTTTCGGAATCATCCCTCTCTCTCTCTGGCTTGTGAAATTTTTCACAGCCTACCCCGAACGGCGGGATAT
>CAZXMO010000039.1:0-5132 GCA_964641125.1 uncultured Spirochaetales bacterium | reverse complement strand
CTCTCTCTCTCTGGCTTGTGAAATTTTTCACAGCCTACCCCGAACGGCGGGATATGTCAAGCCTGTGCGGTGCTACTCCTTCTTCTCCTCTTCCGGAATGACGACCTTCAGATGGAGCTCCTCGAGCTGCTTCGGATCGACTTCCGAAGGGCTCTCGATCATGGGCGAGGCACCGACGGTGTTCTTGGGGAAGGGGATGACCTCCCGGATGGTATCTTCCCCCGCCATGATCATTACGAGCCGGTCGAGGCCGGGGGCGATGCCGCCGTGGGGAGGGGCGCCGTATTCGAAGGCCTTTAAGAGAAAGCCGAACCTGCGATGGGCCTCATCTTTGGAGAAGCCGACGATGTCGAAGATCCGCTCCTGGAGCTCGGGATCGTGGATCCTGATCGATCCCGAAGCGAGCTCGTTTCCGTTGCACACCAGGTCGTAGACGTCTCCCTTGACTGCGCCGGGGTCCTTCTCGAGGAGGGGGAGAGAGTCCTCCTTGGGCATGGTGAACATATGATGGGCGGGGTCCCACTTTTCCTCGTCTTCGTTCCATTCGAAGAGGGGAAAGTCGACGATCCAGGTAAAGTTGAACTCCCCTTCGGGGATCATGTTTTCCCTGCGGGCAACCGCGTTCCTCACGGCCCCGAGGCTGATGCAGGCCCTCCTCCAGGTATCTCCCACCATGAGGATGATGTCTCCGGGATTCGCGCCCAAGGCGGAGGAGATTTCTTCTCCACCCTCGGCGTAGAACTTGGAGATGCCCCCGTCGAACCCCTCATCGGTCACCTTCATCCATGCGAGACCCTTCGCGCCGTAGACCTTGGCGGTGTTCTCGAGCTCGTCGATGATCTTCCGTGAGTAGATTCCTCCCCCGGGTACTACCAACGCCTTCACCGCGCCCCCGTTGTCGAGAACGGTCTGAAAGACCTTGAAACTCCCCTTCTCCACGAGGGGTGCGAAATCCCTGAGCTCGAGGCCGAACCGGAGGTCCGGTTTGTCGCTCCCGAAGGTGTCCATGGCGTCATGGAAGCTCATCCGGGGAAAGGGGGTTGTTAGGTCGTAGCTGATCCCTTTTTTAAAGATGTGCTTCATCATCCCTTCTATGACTTCGAAGATGTCGTCCTGACCGACGAAGCTCATCTCCAGGTCTATCTGGGTAAACTCGAGCTGCCGGTCCCCCCGGGCGTCCTCGTCCCGGTAGCACCGGGCTATCTGAAAGTACTTGTCCACGCCTGAAACCATGAGTATCTGCTTGAACAACTGCGGCGACTGGGGCAGGGCGAAGAACTTTCCCGGATGGAGCCGCGAAGGGACTAGGAAATCCCTGGCCCCTTCGGGGGTGGAGCGGATGAATGTGGGGGTTTCTATCTCGTAGAAGCCTTGGGCGGTCAGGTACTCCCGGGCGGCGAAGGTCACGTCGTGGCGGAGCTTGATCTTCCGCTGCATGGAAAAGGAGCGTAGGTCTAAGTAGCGGTACTTGAGGCGCATGTCCTCCTTGGCCTCGCTCTTTTCGTCGACCATAAAAGGCAGGACCGCGCATTCCGAGAGGATTTCGATATTCTCCGCCTTTACCTCGATTCCCCCGGTCTTCATATTGGGATTGACCATCGTCTCCGGGCGGCTGCGAACACTCCCGGTAACGGCTATGCAGTACTCGAACTTGAGCCTGCCCGCGGTAGTTTTCAGCTCATCCGAGGCGTCCTGGTCGATCACCACCTGAGTCAACCCGTACCGGTCCCGGAGATCGATAAAGAGTATCCCGCCGTGGTCCCGGTTGCGGTGGACCCAGCCGTTCAGGGTCACGGTCTGTCCCACATGGGCTTCGGTGCATTCTCCGCAGGTTGCGGTTCGTTTCATCCGTTCCATATATTCATCCTTTTATAGTCGTTATTCCCTCTCGAGGCCGGGAAAATCGAGAGTGGCGAAGAGGTCCGCCGGAGTTTCCGCGCGTCTTATTTGTTCTACGGTCCCGTTCCCTTTCAACAGGAGCTCCGCCGAGCGGAGCTTGCCGTTGTAGTTGAATCCCATGGCGTGCCCGTGGGCACCGGTATCGTGGACGGCAAGGATGTCCCCGATGCCGATGTGGGGGAGTTTCCGGTCTATGGCGAACTTGTCGTTGTTCTCGCAGAGCGAGCCGGTCACGTCCACCGTTTCGACGGCCGGAGCGTCCTCCTTACCGAGGACGGTAATATGGTGATACGCGCCGTACATCCCCGGGCGCATCAGGTTGGCCATGGAAGAATCGAGACCGATGAAACTCTTGTAGGTCTCCTTCCGGTGGATTGCCCGGGTAACCAGCCACCCGTAGGGACCGGTTATCATCCGGCCGCACTCCATGACGATCCGCGGTTCGCGGAGGTTTTTCCCGCGGATAAGCCGTTCGAAGGCATCTCTGATTCCCGCCGACACCCTGTCCAGATCCACCGGTTCCTGCTCGGGGCGGTAGGGGATCCCGACCCCCCCGCCTAGGTTCGCGAACTCGATGTCCACTCCGGCGGCTTCTTTTATATCTCCGATCAGCTCGAAGAGAAGGCTCGCCGTCTCCACGAAGTAATCGGGGTTGAGCTCATTTGACGCCACCATGGTGTGGAGGCCGAACCGTTGTACTCCCTTGTCTTTGAGGAGCCGGTATCCCTCGATAATCTGGTCCCGGGTAAAGCCGTACTTCGCCTCCTCCGGCGAGCCGATGATGGCGTTCCCCTCCTTCAAGGGGCCCGGGTTATACCGCATGCAGATGAGATCGGGGATTTCCGCGGTCTCTTCTAGAAAAGGAATATGGGTTATGTCGTCTAAGTTGATAACGGCGCCTAAGTCGATGGCTTTCCGGTACTCGCGAGCCGGGGTGTCGTTGGAGGTGAACATGATCTCTTCCCCGCTCATCCCCGCGGCCCGTGCCAACAGGAGCTCGGTGTAGGAAGAGCAGTCCGCCCCCATCCCCTCTTCTTTGAGGAGCTTGAGGATATGAGGATTCGGGAGCGCCTTGACGGCAAAGTAGTTTGTGAATCCCCCCGGGACCCAGTCGAATTTTTTTAAATAGTCCCTGACGTGGGCGCGGATTCCCGCCTCGTCGTAGATGTGGAAGGGGGTCGGATACCGGGTAATGATCTCCTCTATCTGCTCCTTGGAAAAGGGGAGAGACTTATCCTGCATGAATAACTCCTGGACTGTTCGTTTGAAATACCATAGAGTGAGGTTTAAGGAAAGTCAAGAGAACTCGAGGAAGCGGAGAAAGGAGCTTGAGACCGATGCGGGACGTCACAGAGATCGATGAGTTTTGGAAAGACCTCGAGGAGAAAACAGGGGAGAGCATTATCGTCTATTCTATAGGCGAGACCCTGACTCCCTTCGGGACGATCCCCTCCCGCACGGTGGGGCTCTTTTATCTGACCAAGAGCAGGTTCTTCTTTCAGTCCGATCCCGACACCAACTGGTTCTCCGGGCTCCTCCGGGGAATCCGGAAGGGAAAGGACTCCAAAAAAAAGATGGAGTATGTTTTTCCCCTTTCGAGGATTACCCGGACGAGCCTCGACCTTCCGGAGGGTTTCTTCCGCCGGATCTTTGTAAGCCCCCTGTCGATTATGGAGCTCGACGTAATGGCCGACGACGGCCCTGCGGCGACTCTCAAGTATACCCTTATGTCCGAGGACAAGGCGCTGGAGTTCTTAGACGTCATCCAGAAGGGGGAGCGGGAGTAGGCGTGCTATGACCACTGTGCTGAGCTGCGAGAACCTCACCCTCCTGGCGGGAGGGCAGGCGATAGTCAGGAACTTGAGTTTTACCGCCTATGCCGGCGACAAGATCCTCCTCTACGGGCCCTCCGGCTCGGGGAAGTCGAGCATCGTCAAAGCCCTCCTCGGATTTTGGCCCATCGCCGAGGGTTCTCTCTACTTCCGTGGCCGCTCCGTCGCCGAGCGGGACTTCTGGAGGGTAAGGCGCGAGGTGGGATACGTTCCTCAGAACCCGGATATCGGAGAGGCGAGTCTCCGCTCCCTCGTGGACTACGTTTTTTCCTTCCAGGCCAACCCGGCTCTCCCCTCCGAGGAGCGGATCGAGGAGCTCTTCCTCATCTTCGGACTCACCCCGGATTATCTGAACAAGTGTTTTACCGAGCTCTCCGGCGGGGAAAAGCAGCGGGCCGCCCTTGCCCTCGTCCTTTTATTGGACCGGGACATCCTCTTCTTGGACGAGATCACCTCGGCCCTCGACGGGAATATGAAGCTCAAGGTGGTGACGTACATTCTCGGCCTCGAGGACACCACCCGGATCATCATAAGTCACGACGACGAGTGGAAGCGTTCCGGCGGGCTTACCGTGGTTCCCTTGGAGCTGCCCCGATGAACGGAGCCCTCGATATAACCTATCCCGCCTTAGCGGTGGTATTCCTCCTCCTAATCTTTCCGGTGGTCTTGAGCCTGGTGTTCCGCCTGAAACTCATCAAGCAGATAGCGGTATCCATCGTCCGGATGACCGCGCAGCTCCTCTTGGTAGGGCTCTTTTTGAAGTACATCTTCGACCTCAACAACGCCCTCCTCAACGCCGGATGGTTCTTAGTGATGATCGTTACCGCCACCGGAACGGTCATCCGGAAGAGCGATCTGAAGGTCGCCACCCTGATATGGCCCGCCCTAGCCTCGTTCCTTTTGGTGGCCGGCGGTATTCTCCTCTTTTTCAACGCCTTTGTCGTACGGGTGGACTATCTCTTCGACGCGAAGTATTTTATCGCCTTAGGCGGCATGCTCTTGGGTAACTCGCTTCGGGGGAACATCGTGGGTCTTACCACCTTTTATAAGGGGATACGCCGGGACGAGGCCCGGTATCACTTTGCCTTAGCCTCCGGGGCGCGGCACATCGAGGCGGTGATCCCGTATATACGGGAGAGCCTCAAACAGGCCTTCGCCCCGATCATGGCGACCATGGCCACAACAGGCATCGTGAGCCTCCCGGGTATGATGACCGGGCAGATTATAGGCGGCTCGAGCCCGATGACAGCGGTCAAATATCAGATAGCCATTATGGTGGCTATCTTTACCGCCATCACCATGAGCACCGCCCTTACCATCTTCCTGACCTTGAAGCTCGCCTTTACCGAGCGGGGCACTTTGAAGGGGGAGATCTTTCGGGGAGGGTGAGTCCCGGCCGGG
>CAZXMO010000038.1:0-32080 GCA_964641125.1 uncultured Spirochaetales bacterium | reverse complement strand
CCGCTGCCGGTTCCCCCGCGTATTATATACGCGGGGGAACACGGCCGGATTCGGCCCCGGCGCTTTCTTTAGGGTTTGGGTGTTTTGACGACAAGCACTTCGAACAGTTCTTTCGACGTGTTGTGCAAGCCGTGGATAATATCCTTCGGGCTTTCAATAATGCTGCCCGCGTTTACCGTTTCGCGCTCTTCCCCGATTTCGACTTCCCCTGTCCCGCTGATGATGAAGAAAAATACGTCCACCGGGGTGGTATGCGCGGGCAGGCTGTTTCGAATGCCTTCGCATGGTTGACACTTTTAAGTACTGTTGATATATTATTCCCAACGGCGCAGGGTAGAGCAGTTGGCAGCTCGTCGGGCTCATAACCCGGAGGTCGTAGGTTCAAGTCCTACCCCTGCTATACAAGACCGATTCGCATCAGCGGATCGGTCTTTTTTTTTTCAGTAAAGAAAGAGGACCATGCCTTGTTCTACTAAAAAGCATCATATACAGTAGATCACGAAGGTTGTGTTAGAACGCACAATCGAGACGGAGGAGGAGAAGGCGTTCCGGTTCTATTCGGGCGCGGCTCTTCAAGCAGAGGATCCGGGTGTGAAGAAACTTCAAAAAAAACTAGCCGGCAATAAGCTCGAAAAGCTTAGGAATAGCGAAAAGTACGATAAATTGAGCGTTCATGACAACGTCTACCCTTCTTCCCTCGTCATCCTCTGCATCGCTGACCATATCGACAAACAAATATACAGCAAAACGCTCCGTGAAAATTACGGGCACATAGACATTGTCCTCTCCGCAGGCGATTTACCTCTATCCTACTATGATTTTATCGTGAGCTCCCTCAACAAGCCCCTTCTTTTCGTATTCGGCAATCATCAGAATGAAGACATCGGCTTTTTCCAAGGAGGAAAAGATCGTTCCTTAAATGCCTGCCCCGATCCGTCCGACAAGCGTTTCTGCGGTTCAACCTTTATCGACGGGAAGATAAAAAAGGTCAAGGGTATCCTTATCGGAGGACTCGGCGGAAGCATCCGGTACAACGAAGGAAACCATCAGTTTACAAATACGGGGATGACAATGCGGATTATCAAGATGGTACCAAAGCTCATATGGAACCGTCTTGTCCACGGACGGTATCTCGACATTCTTTTGACCCACGCCGCCCCTAAGGGAATCCATGACGGTGAAGACCAATGTCACAGGGGATTCCCGGTATTCCTCCGGTTTATCCGCCGGTTTAAGCCTAAATACCTTATTCACGGTCATGTGCACCTGTACGACCGGAACAAGCCGAGGCGGACAGTGGTTGGGGAAACCACCGTTATCAATGCATACGATCATATCGTGGTCGAGCTTCACAATATCGACTAACTTTGATGAATACCGAAAAGGGTTTAGTGGCCGGTGGAGAGTATGCCGGTTGCCGCCACGATGAGCACGACGAGCTCGAGGAAGGCGATGAGTGCATACGCGGGTACCTTCTGCCGCAGGTAGAGTACGACTGTCACCGCTGCGAGCACCATCATGCCGGTCGGAAAGAAGACGAGCGCGGCGAAGACGAGAGTGCGGCCTTGGTCGAAGGCGCCCAGCCAGGCCCAACCGATTTCGAGGTCGGTTAGTTCCGCGTACTCGTCCGCGCTGAGATGCCAGTGATCCGGTACGTCCGCGATGGCGAGGATGCTTGGGATAAGCCCGGATGCGTAGACGACAAAGGTTACAAAGAGGAGCCCAAGCCCGAAACGGACGAGCCACACGAGCATCGATGCGAAGGTAAGCTGGACCGGTTCTATGTTCGGAATCCGATTTTCCCTGTCACTCATGTGAGAAGTCCTCCCAGGCCGGCGATAAGCGAGCGGATTCCGGCTACGCCCAGGATCGTGATCACGATCCACCGAATCGCCTTTGCCTTCACCCTGGGCAGAAGCTGCGCTCCTATCCGCGTCCCCAGCATCATTCCTGCGACCGAGGGAACCGCCACGAGGGGCAGGACGGCCCCTCCGTTCAGGTAGACCCATGCTGCGGCAGAGCTGTTCAGCGTGATGATAAATCCGCTGGTTGCTACCGCAACTTTTATAGGCGCTCCGAGCAGCAAGTTAAGCGCCGGTACGTTGGCCCATCCTGCACCCAGGCCGAACATTCCCCCAAGCATGCCGATCAGGATGAACCCGCCGAGCGCTACCGGCGTGCGATGCACCTTCCAGTCCACGGTACGATTCAAGCTTTCGTCGAAGAAGCTGCCCCGGAGGGTGAGCATTGCGGCGAGAGGATCCGTCCGGACCACGTCCGGGAACTCTGATCGCCTCGAGATGAGCATCAGAACCACGATCCCCAGGATCGCGACCCCGAGCATCCCTTCGAGAATATCGGTAGGCAGCGTGAGGCCGATCGAGGCTCCCACTATTGAGCCCACCGAGCCGAAGAGCACCAGGGGAAGCCCCAGACGCATACTGGCGATCCCTCCTCTAAGCAGCCTGGGCCCGGCGGAGATCGCACCGCAGAGCGCGACCATGAGCCCAGCTCCCCTCACGAAGTCGAAATGGAAGGGAAAGACAGCTGAGACTATCGGGACAAAGAGGACGCCTCCCCCTACACCGCCTATCACCGCGACGACGCCGAGCACCGCCGTAAAGCCGAAGAGAAGTAATGCCCACCCCCACCACGGAAGTGAGGCCTGAATGAGTGCGCTGCTGAACACCTCGCCGGCACCGGCACCGGATCCGCCCTGCGCAAAGAGCTGCGGCACCGCGATCAGAAACAATGTAAGAATGAAGATTGTACGTTTCACTGGTACCGAGAATATATCGGGAGGGACCATTCATGTCAAACTACAGCGGAATACGCCTGTGTGAAGGACGATCTATAACCTGCAGCCGCTTAGCGGAGCACTCAGCAATGAACAAAGCTGATGGCCCAACTATCTTGTAGCCTCTGCTGGATACGAATAGCTCGCCCCAACTCGTCAAAAACCTATGTCGGGAAATAGAACACTCCTTAAGACCAGCACGATCAGTACATCATCCCGAGAAGCCAAAGGGGGATTACTCCGGAGGCGGGATAATCGATGTCATCACGAATTACGAAATCGGATTTCTTGTGTTTTTTTGATCTGCCTCCAACCTCAATGGAAACCCTTAAGATCCGATCGGATGTATCTTTCTTTACAATAAAGTCTCCCACCGATTCGTCTTTAGAGGCATAGACTTCCCCCCCTGAATACGAGCATAAAGTAGCAACCATGGCTTCACGAAGTGTACCCATCTCACCATTTAATACAGAATAGAGTATCGGATCGAAAAACAAAAGTTTCTGACCCGCTGTTTTTGCTTTTGTGTCGTTTTCAAATCTTACGATCCTTAGCAGATCAACAGATTCCATGACATTCAGCAATTGATAGAGCTTGTCCGCGCCAATTGACCAATCATTGCAGAGGGAACGAACCTGTAAACGGGGAACACTTGCCTTTACCAATGTCCCTGTTATAGCCTTCATTAACCGTAAATTTCCGTCGGTTATCGAAGGAAGGAAAAAAGGGATATCAAAATAGAGTGTCTTATCTAGTATAGCTAAGACTCTTTCCACAAAATTTCCTTCCAGGTAGAAAGGTCTAGTTCCAACTTTTTTATAGCTTTGAAACAACTGTAATATTTCTGGAACCGGCAGGACAGGCAGCGGACCCTTGTTAAAAAACGGATCAAAAACAGGATAGATTTCTCCCGTCTCAAGGTGAAGAAACTCTCTAAAGGAAAGGAGCGGCATCTTTATTGAAACAAAGCGCCTGGAAATATCGCCCCCACCTATACGCAGTACTAATGAGGAAGAATCGCTTATCCAGATCTTCCGTTTGGGGAAATCATCATACAGTGCTTTAACATGTAGACTCCAATCGGAGGCAAAATGCACCTCATCGATAATTACTCCTTTATAACCCCGGGAAAATATGGAACTGATGATTTCGTACAGCGGTTTTGCAGAAAGCAAAGGATTATCAGCGGAGAGATAAAGAATGTCCTTCGCCACAGCATGGTATAGAAGGAATGTGGTTTTACCCACACCCCTTGGGCCGGTCAAAATGAATGCTTTTGGCAGTTCTGGAACATCTTTGGTAAACAGTCGGATTTTTTCAGGAAGAGTTGACAGCTTACGCTGCATTGAAGCTTCGAGATCGGAGATTATATCGTTTTCCATAGATCTATAATAATGCCCTATTTTTCCTATGTCAAGAACAAATATCGTTGTTTGTTCCCAACACAGGAACATATAGTCGAATTAGATCTCTCACGCCTGGGAGGAAGAGGCTTTCCATCTCATCAAACCCCCTCTCACCTTGAACACGCCCTTTCATCCGATTACAATTGCGGAAAATCCCGATCCCGGAGCCTAAATGAAGTGAACCGCGAAACACTTAAATATATGATCCTCACCTCACTTATGACGGCTCTCATGATTGTAGGCGCATACATACGGGTGCCCGTCGGGCCGGTGCCCTTTGTGCTGACTAATATGTTCGTTTTCTTAGCGGGGCTTTTCTTGGGACCTAAGTGGGGGAGTGCATCGGTGGCCCTCTATCTTTTCTTGGGTCTGGTAGGGCTTCCCGTCTTTTCGGGGGGAGGCGGCCCCGGCTACTTCGCGGGACCGACCGGCGGATACCTGATAGGATACCTCGGTGCGGCGGCCGGCGTAGGGCTTATAACGCCCCGCACGCGGGTTGTCCGGCGAGGAAGGGGGTCCGCCCCGGCGGCGCTGCTCATGGTCCTCGCCCTCGCCGCGGGAATTATCGTGATCTACGCCTTCGGAATCCCCTGGCTCAAGCTGGTGCTCGATATGAGCTGGGGCAAAGCTCTCGCCGCGGGATTCGTTCCCTTCATCCTCGGGGACGCGGTCAAGGCCGCCGCGGCGGCGGGTGTAAAAATCTCCGTGGACAGGTTCCTGCCTCACTTCCTGCCGAGGGTGCCCTAGGATGCATCGCAGGCCGGATTCCAAGAGAGAGGATCCGCTCCTCGAGGTAACCGGACTCTCCCACCGGTTCGACGACGGATCGTGGGGAATCCGGGACATCTCCTTTTCCTTAGATAAAGATGATTTTCTGATAATCGCCGGGAAAAACGGCTCCGGGAAGACCATCCTCATGAAGCATTTGAACGGACTCCTCAAACCCGCCGAAGGAAGTGTCGCCTTCCGGGGCCGGCCGATCTTCGAGGACCTGAAAAAGACCCGCCGCGCGGTGGGGCTGGTCTTTCAGAACCCCGATACTCAGATCGTAAGCCATACCGTACGGGAAGAGATTGCCTTCGGCCTGGAAAACCAAAAACTCCCGGCGGAGGAAATCGGGAGTATCGTCGAATCCACCGCCCGGGCCCTGGAGATGGACCACCTCCTCGACCGGAGGACCTTCACCCTCTCGGGCGGAGAAAAACGGAAGCTCACCATAGCGGGTGTTCTGGTGATGGAACCGGAGATAATCGTCTTAGACGAACCCTTAGCCGGGTTGGACCTGCCGGGCATACGGGAGGTTTTAATCCTCCTTCGCAGGCTCCACAAGGAAGGACACGCCATCGTAGTCATCTCCCACGAAATGGCGAAGATCTTGGGTCTCGCGACCAAGATCCTCCTCCTCGACGGCGGCAGGCGGATCTACCACGGCCCGCCCGAGGACATCCTCGACCGCCTCGAAGAATACGGGGTCAAGGGCCCGGAGGCGGGAATAACCGCAGACGAGTTCGGCAGGTCCACATGGCTTACCTGACCCTCTTCCACGTTACCGGAAGGCGTACCGCTCTCCATTCCCTCGATCCTCGGGTAAAAACGGCCGCGGTTCTCGCGGTAAGCATTGCGGTGTTCATGACCGGTATGACGGGGAAGCTCGTGCTGACCGTGGGAGCGGCGGCCCTTGTCGCGGCAAGCGGGATACCCGTCGGCAAGCTGCTTCGGGATATGCGTTTTCTACTGGTTCTCGCGGTCGTTATCTTCGCGGCGGGGGCCCTCGGGAGGGGCTTCGGGGGCATAAGCCCGGTGACCCTCGAGGAGGGGGGAACGGCGGCCTGGAAGTTCCTGCTGTTTATAACCTACGCCGCCGTATTCACCGGGACGACTACGCCGGGAGAGATGCGGGACGGACTGACCTTGATTCTTAAGTCCTTACCCTGTGTTCCCGCGGTGAGGATCGCTACCATGATAAGTATGACCCTCACCTTCGTACCCCTCCTCTTCGACCGAATCCGGACCGTCTCCGAGGCCCAGGCCTCACGATGCGTGTATCTGCGCCGGAATCCGGTCTACCGCTTTAGGGCGTTGGTCCTGCCGGTGATCATCTCGATTGCCGGCAGCGTAGACGCCATCGCGGACGCCATGGAGTCCCGCTCCTTCACCGAAGAGAGAACTATCCGCAGCCTGACCTTTTGCGCCCGGGACTGGGTTGTCCTCGGGGGAACCGTCGTTCTGTGTCTGGGAATCGTGATGAGCCGGAGGTATCTCCCCTAACCCTCGAGGCGGGGCTTTCGGGGGACGATGATCCAAGCGATGATATAGGCGATGACTCCGGCCCCTCCCATGAGAGCGAATACCACCCAGGCTACACGGATCACCGTCGGATCGATATCGAAGTATTCCCCGATCCCTCCGCAGACGCCGCCGATCATACGATGAGTATCGGAGAGATAGAGCTTCTTTTCTATCGACATATGGTCTCCTAGTAATTCTGCATTATCGTTCCGGTTACGCCGGAGAGCTTGACGTCGCCCCGTCCCCGTGCGCGGATCTTAAGATCCCCCTCGAGATCCGTCACGGTGAGAGATCCTCCGGAGTCCTCTATGTAGACCGGACCGGAGAAGTCACGAATATCCACATCTCCCGAGGTATCCACGAGCCTCAGGCTTCCCCCGGAGGTGCCGATCTCCACGTCCCCGGGACCGTCCTCGATGAGTATCTCGCCGTTGACGTTCGAGAGCCGGAGGTTGCCCCCGTCATCGACCACGCTGACTTTTCCGGTGATTCCTTCGAGAATGCAGTCTCCCTGTCCCGATGTGACGGTGCAGCTTCCCGAAAGGCGGGACACCGAAAGCTTTCCATCCTCGATATCGATCTCCAGGTTCATCTGAGCGGGTATCCGGATGTCGAGCTGTACTCTCTTTTCTTCGCCCCTGATGAGGCGCATTAGAAAGAAAGTACTTTTTACCCGGCATGTCAGGACTCCTCTGTTGCCCCGACGGGACAGGTCGAGGAGAATGTCCTCAGCGGCGATCTCTTCGACCCGGGCTTGGTCCCTTGCCCGTACTGTAATATAAGCGGAAACGGCCACCTTCCCCAGTCCCTCGACCGAGGCGATTCCCACGTCCGCTCCGGCGCAGTGGATTTCCAAGGTTCCGATTCCCGCCGTGTCGAGCTCCAGCTCCCTCGTTTCGGATACTTCGACCTTTTGAGAAAAAGCCGTACCGGCTATGAGAAATAGTAGCGGCAGAATGAGCAGCCCCCGGGCGTTCATGGTCACCTCCGTATCCACTTCGTACTGTCTCATAGTATACAAAATATTAACTGATTGTGAAAACGCTTTTTTTTCCGAATTTTCTCTTAAAACTCTAAAATTTTGATGGAAATCCCATAATATTTCCTGTTGATCAAACCGATTTTCTTGGGTATTATTTCCTCGAAATTGACACGGCAGGTAAGTATTAAGGCTTACCGCACCCAAACCACCCAAACGTAGTCTTTTTCATAACACCTCCTTAATTAAAGGCTGTCCGGGGTTCCCGGACAGCCTTCTTTTTCTGTTCAATCGAGTTGAATCCTCCGGAGATGGCACTATACTTATAGTATGATCTTCGCTTTGTTGTCACTCCTAAGTTTTCTCATCCTGCTGTTCCTCGGATTCAATCTTACCGTTTTCAACGGTACGAGAAGAATCAATCGAGTCTTAGCCGTATTCTGTTACGGCGGCGCCCTCATCGGACTCGGTGAGCTCTTGATATTTTTTTCCCCTACTCTCGAGCGGGCGCTCTTTCTCGGTAATTTCGTCGCACCATGGCCGCTTTTTCAAGCTGCTTTTCTTCATTTCATCCTTATCTTCACGCGCAGCCCCCTCGGCAGATCGAAAATTTTTCTGATAATATACTATACAGTAGCTGCGGCAATGGCGGTTTTGTTCTTCAGATACCTCCATATAGAAAAACCCGTCGAATATTTCCAAGGATTTTCCCTCGTGAGTCCCCTAACGACCGACTTTCAGTACTCGATTATCGTGATATGGGTTGCCGCGGTCCAAGCGGTGTCGTTCGTCTTCGTCGTCGTGTTCACCGTCACCCGTCAGAGAGGTTCAGACATCCGCCGGCAAGGGAAATGGCTGATCGCCTCGATGATGTCAATCTTTGTATTCGCCATCCTCCTCCATACGGTTAAACTGACCCTGTTCCCCTCAATGCCCGAGATGACGGGCACTCAATATCTCCTCTTCGGCGTCATTTTCTACATAGGAATACGTAAGGGGAACCTTCTCGATCTTCTCCCTCATCAAGTGGCCGATCGAATCCTGTATACGATGGATGAGATTGTCATTATTACCGATTCCAATTTCAAGGTCCTTCGGATTAACGCCGCCGCGGGGGATCGGTTTTCACAACTCGAGGGAGACGGCAGGAGTATCGACTTGAAGGAGGTTTTAAAAGAATCTTCCTCCGATACTGATGAGCATTCCTTATTCGCCGAACAGGATTTTGTCCGACGGAATATCAGGTTTACCGATCAGGGTGGTAAGGCGCGGTGGTACTCATTCACGCGCACCCGGGTGCGGAAGTCGTTCTCGAGGTTGAACTGCTTCGTCTTCGTCGGATCGGATATCACCAACCTCAAAGAAAGTATCGAGGACAGGGAGATACTCCTAGCCGAAATCCACCACCGGGTGGGGAACAATCTCCAGCTTCTTTTGAGTCTTATCGACATGAAACTTCGTCATATCGATGAAGACACTACCCACGAGGTCATCCTCGGCCTCAAGGATTTTATCTATGCCATGTCTTCAGTCCATAGAGTACTCTACGAAACGGAAAAGCTTAACGCCGTACCCTTGGAAGAATACCTCCGCGAAGTTTACACCGATTTTATTCGAAATAATCCCCTTGTCATGTCGACGGAAGCATCCTTCGATTTAGATGAATATTTCCTGGACATCAGCACGAGCCTTCAGGTGGCGCTCTTCTTTATAGAAACCCTGAGGATGATTTTGAGTCGATTTAAAAATTATGATGAAGGAAAATCCATTGAAATCCTAATATCCCGGGAAGGCTCCGCCCTTGGAATATCGTATACATATACCGGGTCCGAAGAGCTCAAGGACCTTGCCTTTGAAGAGGGGCTGCCCGGGCTCCTCTTGGACATACTCGAGGGGTCGATTAATTACGCACCCGGCGCGGGCAACGGGGAAGAAAAACTGACGGTTATCCTCAATCCACCGATGTAACGATCTTCTCCTTCCGAATCAGCCGGGACAGGAACAGGCTCAATGAAATGAGGCCGAGGGATACCGCGGCGGTCAGCCCCAAACCCTTCCAGCCGACTAACTCCTCGGGGCCCAAGACGGCGTTGACCGCCCCGAGCCCCCCGAAGAGGAGGAGCACCACGATGATGTTGAAGATCCTCGTGGGTTTAAGCCCCGTGGAAAGCTGATAGATTCCGATAATACCGGTGAACCCCAGGACGAGGAGGGGAAGGACCAGAAGGGCGTAGAGGAGGAAGGGAAGCGAGGGGACGTATCCCCTCGGGGAGAGGATTCCCATGGCCAGGGCGATGAGGACCGATACGACCAGCCCGATCCCGTAGGCCTGTACGGCGACACCCAAACATTTACCCGCGGCGTATTGTTTTAGGTTTACCGGACTGCAGAGGAGGGTACGGATCCGGCCGTCCTTTTTTTCTCCGACGAAAGCGGTGGTGCTCAGAATAAAGGCGGAGTAGGCGGAGAGAAGGGTCATCAGGTAGAAGAGGAGGTTCTCCCGAATCCCTCCGGTAAGGGTGCCGGTTCCGAAGAGCCTCGGAAGGGCGATAAAACCCCATACAGCGGCGAAGAGGAGGATCGAAACGAGGCTCCGCCGGTCTTTGAAGAGACTCCGGATTTCCCTCGAGGCGATGAGCCACACCTCCCTCATGTCTGTCCTCCTTCAGAACCTTCGTCCCCTTCCGCCGTGCGGACGATCCTTAGGTAAACGTCCTCGAGGGTGTCGGTATATCTCCGGTAGGATTCGATCTCGATTCCCGCCTCGACTGCCGCCTTTAAAAGATACCCCCCCTTATCCGCTGTGCAGAGCAGTCTCCGCCCCTCCCGCACGACATCGGCAACCCCCGGGACCGAACGGAAAAGCTTCTCCGTCCGCCCGGCCTCCTCCGTTTCCGCAATGGTCAGCTCGTACCTGCTTCGGCCGGATTCCGCCGCGGGAGAACCCCCTCCGCGAAGCTCATCGAGGCTCCCGCAGAGGAGAAGCTTTCCCTTGTGGAGGACCCCTACCCTTCCGCACAGCTTCTGTACCTCCTCGAGGTTGTGGCTGTTGAGGAATACGGTGGTACCCCGTTCGCGGTTGAGCTTAAGGAGGAGCTCCCGGAAACCGACCTGAGCCTCCGGATCGAGGCCTGTCGTAGGCTCGTCGAGGAAGAGAACATCCGGAGAGTTGACCAGGGCCCGGGCGAGGGCCGAACGCCGCTTGAGCCCGTGGGAGAGCTCTCCTAACCGGGTGTCGAGGCGGTCGGAGAGCCCCGCCTGTTCCGCCGCCGAATCGGCCCGGGTCTCGGGAGAGGATACGCCGTAGAGCCGCGCGAAAAAACGGAGGTTTTCTCTCAAAGTCATCGTCTCGTAGAGCCCGTGAGAGTCGAGGAGTACCCCCGAACGTTTCCGTACTCCGGCATCATCACCGTAGTTACGCCCGAATACCCGGGCCGCGCCGGCGTCCGGCTCGAGGAGGCCGAGGATGATGAGGAGAGTAGTCGTCTTTCCCGCCCCGTTAGGCCCGAGAAAGCCGAAGATATCCCCCTCCTCGACGGTGATGGAGAGGTCCCTAAGCCCGACGGTTCCGCCGGGGTAGATCTTCGAGAGATTCAGCGTTTCTATAACAGGCATATCAGTCGTACTCCCCGAGGCATTCTACGAGATAGGCGCTGAGTTTTTCAAGCGAAAAGCGGCGTACAAGTTCTTCCGCGTATACGGTAAAATCCGGATAATCCGCTAAGGTTTCAGCGTGGGCCGCGAGGATCTCCTTGACGGCTCCCATATCGCCGATCCTCGACGCCGCGTAGAACCTTTCCAGGAGCGGCCGGGGAGGGACCTCGGCGGACGGAGGACGACCCGGGGGCGCTCCCGGACCGGCGGAGGACAGGGGATATTCTCCCTCGGCGGCGGCGGAGACCCCTCCGCCGGGCTCCGCGGGGGGAAGACGCAGGGTAAACCAGAAGACGCTTCCCTTCCCTACCCCGCTTTTTACCCGAATAACCGACCCCAGAAGCTTTACCAGGGTATACACGATGTGCAGCCCCAGACCGGTCCCGGGGGGAGCGCCTCTTCCGTCGGGATCGGATTCTTCGAGTCTCCCGAAGGCCCTGAATATATCCTCGACCCGCTCAGGAGGAAATCCTCGTCCGGTATCGCGGACCGAGAAGCGGTACAGCTCTTGTCTTCTGCGGACCCTCAGCGTTACCGAACCCGCGGAGGTATACTTGACCGCGTTTCCGAGGAGATTTACGAGGATGTGCTTGACAATCTTCCGGTCCCCGACTACCACGGGCGTTTGTCCTTCGGGAGGGAAAATCTCGAAGCGGAGGCCCTTCTCTTCCGCCAGGGGATGAAAGTGCTCCTCCAGCCCGGAGAGGAGATCGGACAGTGGGAAAGACCTAGGTTCGACACGGAATTCCCCCCGCTCGATCCGCGCGATATCGAGGAGATCATTGATGAGCCCGAGCAGATCGGTCCCGTGCCGTCCGATAATCCGCAGGTCCCGCCGAAACTCCTCGGGAAAACCTCGGTTCCTGAGCAGGAGCTGAAGCCTGCCGAGAATTCCGTTCAGTGGGGTCTTCAGCTCGTGGGTAACCCGGGCAAGAAACTCGCTCTTCGCCCGGTTGGCTTCGGAGGCTTGATGCATCGCCTCTCTCAGCCGGATATCGGTAACACGCCGCTCTTCCTCCGCCGCGACCGCCGAAGCGACGATCTCGAGGAATTCGATGTCTCCCCCGTCGGGGGTGAAGGGTCGGGACAGGAGCAGTATGATTACCCCGACGCTTCTCTCCCCTAAGCGGACCTTCTTTCCCAGGAGGGTCGCCGCCGTATCCAAGGCGGGATGGGAAACCGGCGGGGTGTAGGGACTGAAGCACTCCACCTCGTGGTCTTCGAGCTCCCACACCCCGGCGCGGGGAGGAAGCAGATCGTCGGGGCGGGTTATACCGGCGGGGATATCCTTCCAGCTGAGGACATGGCTCTCCCCGGAACCCGCGGGCGGGGTAAAGAAGAGAGCCGCCTCCCCGCCGAAGACATTCCCGCACAACCCCAGGAGCCGGCGGATGTTTTCCTCCGCGTCGGGAACGAAGCCCAGCATGCAACCGGTTATCGCGGCGGTCCGCCTCTCCAGTTTCTTCCGCCGGGTAATATCGACCCCGAACCCTGCCAAGCCGGTTACGTTTTTCTCATCGTCGAAGAGGGGATAGGAGGTAAAGCTTATCCACCTACCCTTCCCCGTTCGGTCTGAAAACTCCCGGTCGGGAAGGAGCTTCGCCCGAGCCTTGATGAGCACCTCGAGGTCTTCGAGGCGATACTGCTCCGCCCGGTCCCACGGAAAGATATCGTGATCACTCCTTCCTATGAGTTCGGTCTCGGTGATGCCGAGGAGATCGAGGAAGGCCGTATTTGCGGCGGTATACTCCATTTCGGCATTCTTTATGAAAATAGCGGCGGGTATAGTCGAAAAGAGGCGTTCGAGAGTCAGGCGGGGGAGGGAAAAATCGTTCATCTGGAAATCCGAACCGGCGAGTCAGACCTCCCTGAGGAGGGAGACCATCAACACCCGATGTTTCGTGCTGTCGGTAAGTATAGATGAGTTGACCTCCGCGGTAAACCTCCTTTTTTTTCGGGAGATCAGGCTAAGCTCCATCCGGGCCGTGCCGCGGTCTTCCCACAACCGATTGAGCTCTTCGATAGCCTTCTGACTCGCGGAAGGAGCCACCCACGATAGAATCGATTTTCCGAGAACCGCCTGCTTGGAGGGACAATCGAGAAGGTCGACGGCCCGGACATTACAGTAAAGGACATTACGATTCTCATCGACCACCATAAGGGCTTGACCGATATTTTCGAGAATCATCTCGAAGTCCTTCTCACGGGAATCCTCGAAGAGGGGTTTCGACTCCTCTCCGGACAGATCTTCCAGGATAAAGATTATCTCCTTCGTCTCTCCCGACTCGTGGGGAACGGGAAAAATCATCCCCCTCAAGAATAGTTTCTCCTCTTCGTTTTTATTCCGAATTACCCTGAAGGGATGGAGAGCGGTCACCTGCCCTTGAAATCCTAAGGCGATCCTTTCGCGCGCCTTCTGAGGCCACTTCCCGGTCAATTTTTCCACCGAATATCGCTTGAGCTTCTCAGTCTCCTCCGGGGAGAACCCCCAAAGGTTCGAGAATTTTCGGTTGACCTCGAGGAGCTTTCCCGAGGCGGAGCATATGGCGACGGCATAGGGAGATTCCTGAAAGACCGCCCGAAACCTTCGCTCCGCTTCGAACCGCCTCTCCTGCTCCTCTTCGTATTCGGTAATATCGATCAGACTCATATAGACACGGCCGGTTTCCTCGAAGTAGGGGGAAACCAGAACGTTGGCCATGAGCTTGATACTCCGTCCCCCGGCCGTTGTAACCGGAAGAATCAGCTGGACCGCCCGGTCGGCCTCGAGGATCGAGAGGACGGCGTCCCGGAAGATATCTTCCAATTCCCGGCCAGCCTTGCGGTAGATTGTGTCCCGCACCTGCTCCAGTGAATCGGCATCGAGCAGTTCGAGAGCGGAACGGTTGATATAGGTAATCTCGAGACGGTGGAATACTTCCTGAACAAAGCCCGGATTCTTGTGCATGTATTTTCTTAAATCCTTGACCCTGCGCTCTTTGGCCCGCATCTCATCGAGGACCCCGCTTACATCGTGCTCGATGAAGGCGATGTGGCTGTTCTCGAATACCAGGAGGAGCTCGGCGGTCTTTTTCTTATCGAGGGATATGTCGGATATGACGGCGAAGCATCCGCTGAACCGGCCTCTGCTGTCGTGGAGCACCGTCGGGCTCAGGCGGACCGGAAGCCCCGCCCCCGTGCGGGTTTTCAGCGTGAGCTCGAAAGTTTCGTTCTCCGCCGATTTGCACCTCCGCCACATTTCCTCGATGAGGGGGCTGTGATCTTCTTCAACGAGAACGGAAAACCTCTTTCCGATAAAGTCGAACCGATCGAATCCGGTAAGCTCGCGGAGCTTGTTGTTGACGAAGGTGATGGTTCCGCCGTTGTCCACCATGATGAGCCCGTCGTTCATCTTTTTCATCATGGCCTGATAATTCTGCTCCTTGGCCTTTTCGATCTCCTCGATCCTCTTGAGCTCGCTGATATCCTCGACCGCGCCGACGGCATGCACCAAGCCCCGCTCGGAATCCCTTCGTCCGGAGGGCCGGGCCCGGGCCCGAACCCATCGGACCGCCCCGCCCTTGCTCACGATCCGGTGCTCGATAGTGAAGGCCTCCCCCTTGTTTATGTAGCGGAGATTCCTTCTAACCCGATGCCGGTCCTCGGGATGAACAATATCCAAGACATCCTCGAATTCGGAGATCTCCTCGCCGTCGTATCCGGTTATCTGCCGGACAGCGGGGGTATACCAGTCGAGAGTCATCCGCCCCTGTGCATCGACATAGAACGAAAGAGCGAAATCTGAGGCTAAGGAAGTAACTATTCTGTATCTTTCCTCGCTCTCTTTGAGTTTTTTCTCTATCTCGGCCCTATAGACGGCCATTTCGATGTTGCTCTTGAGCTCGATTTCAGTATAGGGCTTGACCAGATAGCTCGCGGGACGGGCATACCGCGCGCGTTCGATGGTCCCGTCATCGGTCAGGGCGGTCAGAAATATGACGGGGATGCCCAAGGTATCGGTGATCCGGCTCGCCGCGTCGATCCCCCCCATCTTTCCGTCGGACAGATTGATATCCATGAGGACGAGATCGGGGAACTCCTCGGAGGCGATCCTTACCGCTTCTTCACCGGAATCCGCGATCCCGAGGACCGAATACCCGAGCTTGTCCAGTATCCGTTTCAAATCGTGGGCAACTATTACTTCATCTTCGACGACGAGGATCTCGGCACTCTCGAGTGCCGTTTTCATTTCCATATGAACATAAGTATTATAAAAATCGGAAATCCTTGCAAGAAAATCGAATCATCAGGGCCGATTTTTTTGTATCTAGGGTTTATGATCCGTATTCTTTCGAGCGTCGTATTCCTCCTCGTTGTCTCAGAGATACCGGGGGTATCGGCTCCCCTCACCCTCGAGGGAGTCATCGCCCGGACACTCATCGAGAGTGAAAGGCTCGAGGCGGCCGCCTCGGTCGGAGATCTTCTCCGCCTGGAGAAAAGAATGAGTCTCCTCGCCTTCTTTCCCCGCCTTTCGGGGGGCTTCTCCGCCGCGGACACCGTAATCTACCACTCCCCCGATACCCGGGGATACAGGCTCTACGCGAATCTCGAACAGCCCCTCTTTACAGGCGGAGCTCTTATCGAAGCTTACCGGACCGGGAAAGAAGCCCTCGAGATACACCGGTATGAAACTGAAAGGATCGAAAACGCGGTCGTCTTCGAGGCGGTGGCGGGGTATGCCCGACTGATCCTCCTCGAGACCCTTCTCGATATTCGGAAGATGACCGAAAACCTTTTGAACCGGCAGCTGTGGACCGCCGAGGAAGAGCTCGATCTGGGACTCATCACCGAGCTGACTCTCGCTAAGATGCGTATCGCCCGGGACAAGCAGTCCCTCGCCCGACGCGCGGTGGAGAGTGAATCCCGAAACCTGCGGGAGCGGTTGGCCGGGGAGCTCGGCATCGAGCCGTCCGCGTCTCTCGAACCGGCCGAAGATATTCGTCCCGCTTACTCAGGTGTTCTGTGTCCCGGGAAGGGGGTCGACCGTTTCATCGCCCAAGCGCGGGAACACAGCCCTCAACTGGTCGCGCGGAGACTCGAGGCCGCCGCGAAGGAGAGAAAACTGGCGCATACGAAGCGGTTTTGGATTCCGCGGGTAACCCTGAAAGGAGAGGTGTTCGTAACCGGCGACCGTCTTCCCCTTACCGTACCGGGCTTTTCAGCGGGTATCGAAATTTCGGTGCCGATTCCCTTTCTTCCCCTGTCGGGGAGCATTGCGGTGGGTACACCCTCCCGGGAGAGCAGATTCGTGGACCTCCGGGGCTCGGTCTCCGAGGAGCCCGCGGGGGGAGGCCTGATCACGGCAGCTCGGGCGGCTTCCGAACGGGCCGATCTCGACCTTCGAACGGCCCTTCAGAACCTCGAGGAGGCCATCGTCTCGTCCTGCTTCGGAATCGAACAGGCCGGAAGTCTCATCGATCAAGAAAGAGAGCTGTCGGCTGTTCTCGAAACCGAGGAGCGGATAGCCGAGGAAGAGCTCCGTTTGGGTGAAATCGGCCGGCTCGAATATATGGAGGCGGCGGCAGCCCATGCCTCGCAGAAGGGGAATCTTCTCGAGAAACAGTACACCCAATTCCTCCGGGAGCTCGAGCTCTATACCCTTCTAGGAATCAGTCTCAGGCGCGAAGCCCTGCCTCTGTACGAGAGCTTTTTGGAGACCGGCGGATGAAGCACCTCGGTATAAAAACTTATTTCTCCCTTGTACCGCCCATGGTTGTGTGTCTCCTCGCGGCATGCGGGGAACGGGCGGAAATCCACCCCCCTCTGCCGCGGATAGGATTTTTCCGTCCCGAGCCTGTGGAGTACCGTCCTTCCATATCCTGTACCGGGGTGGTCGAAAGCAAGAGCTCCGCCGATGCCCCGGCCAGGAGCCCCGGGAGAGTCGTCGAGATCTTCATAGAAGAGGGCGCTCCGGTACATGCGGGGGATTTCCTGGTCCGCCTCGAGAATCCGGAGCTCCGAATTCGCAGGGATCAGCTCGCCAACGAGCTCAGGGCGCGCAGGGCCGATAAGGCAATAGCCGAGGTCAGGCTGCTTCAGGCTCGGCAGGCCGCGGAAAAGCAGCTCTTGAATCTCGACAGGGCGCTGTCCAAGGTCCGGCAGAAGCGGCGGTACCTCGATTCGGCCCGGCGCACCCTCGAACAGAAGAAACGCCTCTACGAAGCGGGGGGAATCGCCCTATCCCTCCTCGAAGAGAGCGAACACCAGTTCAAGGACGCGGAACTCGCCCTGGTCCTCGCCGAGCAGGAAGCCGAAGCGGCGTCGGTGGGCTTGAGGGACCGGGACCTCATCGCCGGGGGAATGGAAATACCCAAGGAAGAACAGCCCCGCCGCGAGGCTTTGTGCAGATTGTCGACTCTCCTCTTCAAATACGGAGTGGAAGCCGCGGCGGCGGAAACCGAACGGGTCCGCCTCGAGCTCGTAAGCGCTGAAAACCGTATCGAAGACTTGAAGATTACCGCCCCCTTGAGCGGGGTCGTAGCCGCGGTATCCTGCAGCGAGGGCGGCTGGGTCTCCGCGGGGGACTCCGTAGCCACGATCATCGACGTATCCGAGATAATCGTAGCCGCCCCGGTAAACGAGAGACATCGAAAGATTCTTCGACCCGGGCTGTCCGTCGAGCTCGCGGTTCATCCGGATTTACCGATCGAGGAACGGGGAACGGTGGTCTCGGTAACCCCCTTTATCCGGACCGAAACCCGGGCTCTCAGGGCCCGGATCGGAGTACCCGGAGTATCCGGACTCCTCCCCGGCGAGATCGTCTTCGCCGAGATCATAACCGGTCCCCGCGAGGCAAGGCTCTTCCTCCCCGACCGGTCCGTTCTTCACGGGTATGCCGGCGGCAGGGAGATATTCATACTCGATCAACACCGACTGCGTCGCAGAACACTGGAAGATCCCGTTCGGACCGACGAAGGGTACCTCGTACCGATGGGGGATCTGGAAGACAGATGGATCTGCGCCTCGGCGCAGGAGTTTTACACCGACGGAATGGAGGTGGAACCGCGGTATGAAGAATAGATTGCTCTTTTCCGTAACGGCGGTGCTCTGCTGCCTCTCGGCCGCCGGATGCGGCGTGATCGACCTCTCGGCTCCGGGAGTGCTGACCACCAACCCGGAAAGCCCCAACCGGATCTTGGAAATCGGCGAAAAGGTAAGCGTGACTTTTCCCCGTCCGGTCGATACGGCGGCCGCGGAATCCGCCGTACAAATCCGGCATGGAGGCGGGTCCGTATACGGGTCTTACACCTGGGACGGTGATACAGCGGTATTCGTCCCCGATGAGGATCTTATCATTGGAACGCGTTATGAGCTGATCGTGGAGGGATTGGTCCCCGCGGCGGACGGACGGGTTCTCACGCCCCGGGTGTACATTCCCTTCTACGTCGCCGTTCTTCCCGATGCCCCGCCCCGGATTATCTCCGTCGATCCCGGGGTCCTCGTGGGGAGCCGCGCCGTTATATCGGTCTCTTTCTCCCGCCCCATGGACGGGGATACGGTGGAGATCGAATGCAATCCGGATGTGGAGCTCTATCCCCAATGGAACGGTGAGCATACCGTCCTCGAGCTCGCCCCTGGAAGGGATTATCCCAACGGAGCGATTCTCCGCCTCAGCTTTTCGAGCTCCGCCGCGGACACCCGGGGCGTACGCTTGAGCGGCATCCGGGACTACAGCATCGCCGTCGAGTACGATACGTACCGTCCCCGGGTAGAGACGGTGGGGTACGCCCTCGCGGACTGGCGGGAAGGCTTTCCTTACCTGGGCTTCGTCTTGGACGATATCGGTCCTTCCGATGCCTTGCGAATCAGCTTCAGTGAACCTATGGAGCCGGCGTCAACGGAGGCGGGGATAACCCTCCTCCCCGACACCCTCGGACACCGGGTCTGGATAAGCGATACCGACTACGTCATCGTACCGGAGCTCGGCTGGAGGAACGGGACCGAATACCTTTTGACCCTCGGACCGCCCGCCGCGGACACCGGAGGGAATCCTCCGGACGGGGCCGCCGCCTGGAGCTTTACCCCCCGTTTCGGCGTCTTTGCTCTCGAAGAGCTTCGTCCCCTCCCCGCCGACGGGCCTCCCCGCGGAAGCTTCTCCACATCCGAACCCCTAATGTTCACCCCCGCCCTCTACGGGGGAGACTACACCTTTCAGCTCGTCTTCTCACAGCCGGTCTCTTCGGACAGCATAAAGAATGCCGTACAGCGGCGGGCGGCGTTTCGCCCCCTCTACCCCCACTCCCTCCCGGCTCCGCGTATTACCGGGCTCTCCTGGCCCGACCCCGGGACTCTCACGGTAAGCCTGACCGGTTTCGAACGCTCGGGACCGGGCCGGAGGTGCTTCTACAGCTTCGAACTCGGCGCGGTAGGGGAAATCTCCCTTCGGGCCGTCTCCCAGCTTCTCGAGGCCGCGGAATGAGACCCGCCGTCTTAAAGGCCGCGGCTGCCGCCGCTTTCCTCATCCTCCCCGGTATGACCGGATGCCGTTTCCTCGAGGAGCTCCTCCACATGACCCCTCCCGAGGTAGCGGACCACGCTCCGGGAGAAAACGAAGCCTGCGCCCTTCCCCCCGAGGAGATATGCGTCACCTTCAGCTCACCTATGGACCGGACAAGCTGCGAACGGGGGTTTTCGGCCTTCTCCGATTCGAGAGAGACCTACATGGAGGGACGGTTCGTCTGGGAGGGGGAAACTCGGCTCATCTTCTTTCCCCGGGTCCCCCTCGAAAAGACCGACAGGATCACCGTCCGTATCGACGGAACAGCCGAAGATATCTACGGAAACTCCCTGGGCGTTCCGTTCCGTTTCTCCTTTTCGGTGGGTGAACCGGGCACTTCCCTTACCGTCGTCGCGACGAGTCCCGGAGACGGGGAGGAATCGGTACCCTTAGACACGGATATATCGGTGGAGTTCTCGATTCCCCCGGACGAGTCTTCCTTCGCCGCCGCTTTTTCGCTCTATCCCGTGAGCCCGGGATACTTCTCCACGAGCCCGGACGGACGCACCGTACGGTTCACTCCACAAGAGGACCTCACCCCGGGGACCGCGTACACGGTCCGCATAGAAAAGAGCTTAAGCGGCTTCGACGGAGGGCCTAAGCTCGCCCGGCCCCATCAGTTCCGGTTTACCACCGTAACGGCCCCGCCCGCGGAGTGCGAGGCGGCCTATCTCCTGGCTGAGGATGGAGAAGAGTTTCCTCTCGCTCCCGCTCCGGAGCTTACCGGGGGTATTGAAAAAGATCCCCGAATCCGCTTCGTTTTTTCCGGAGCTGTACCCCCTTCAGACCGGGGGAACCTCATCCGCACGGTCCCGATGACGGTGTGGAAAGAAACTTGGGACGAAGAGGGCTCGAGCTTAACGGCAAGCCCCGAGAGCTGTCTGGAATACGGTACGGTCTACGAGGTTACGGCCCGCGGCGCCGAGTACCGCCTGTACGTAGACGGGCCCCGCTCGCGCCCCCCGGAGATAATACTCTTGAGCTGCTGTGTCGACGATTCGGCGGGAAATTCCCCTGTCCCCTTAGAGCTCAACGATTACCTCCACTTCCCCACCGCCGATTCGGGGTTCTTCGACTTCCATATCAGGCACGCCGGGGGGAGCGGTATCGATACCGGCTCCTTCTTAGAGGCCTTTTCCCTCCGAACGACTAACGGCTGCGTGACCTTGGAAACGACGGGTTTCGAGATCGATCCCGAAGCCCCGCCCCCTCTCGATCCAACGGAATCGGCGGGAATCCCCCCGCCCGATTCAGGAGTAACCGAAACGGTCTTAAGGACCCGCTTCCGCGCAACCGACCACGGTCTTCCCGGAACGGTTACCGTCATCATCGACGAGAGACTGCACGACACCTACAACAATAGTCTCGGAGAGGAGTATTCGCTGACGGTGAATCATTGAGAGTCTATGATTAAGTATTTACCGTAGTTGATATCGGCGTAATCAACCCCATTGACTATTTTACTGTAGAGCAGTGATAACAGAAAGGGTTCCCGGGTGCTCTCCCCTCCAAAGAGCATGAATTTCCCGTCTTCCAAGAAAAATCTTTCCTGTGCCAAATCGAGATCAGGGCGGGAATCGACAAAATCGAGGATAATCCGGGAATACGACGCACAATTTGTGAACGATTGCTTCAGGAAGAGCTGAACAAGGTCTTTCAGCAAGAGTAGTTCCTTCTCTTCCGGACCAATTTTGGGAGCTACCCTCAGAGCGCAGAGAAGCCTTTCGGTGGCTTTCAACCCTGTCAGATAAAATCCTATATGCCGAGTACACTCCATCGCATAGATATACTTTGTATACCACTCGAAGGCCTCTTCGTACCGGTGTGCCCGCTCGAGGGTGTTTCCTCCGTAGAGATACAGGGTATTCATGTAACGAAACTGAGCGCTGTGTTGAATTATAGGGTCCGACTGATCTCTCATGTTTTTTTCTTTTTCAAAATCAAGCATTTTTTCTTCGATTCGATAGAATGAATCTGCCGCTTCCTCGGGACGCAGACCGTTCTCGATCATTCCAAGCACCGTACCTACACCGCGAGCTATAAATCGGGGCAGATAAAAATAAGGGTCTTCGTTACCCGGTTCCTTCTCGTCATCGAATAATGCCTGTTCGGCAAATCCTGCAACACCAATATCGGACTGAATCAGCTCGTATAATCGCACAAGATGATCCGTCTTGTTCCGGATAACGGGCCGTTTCCACATCCGCAGACCGTCATTTTTTTCGGCTACGATCGGAATAAACGCAAGGGCTGACAATATTTCGGCAACTGTATCAAGATCTTCTATCCGTAAATTCTTAAGCCCCTCGAAAAGACGGTAGGCACGGTACGAATAATTCTTGCGGACTGTGGCGGTATCAGTACTATCTATATGATGGGTAAGTTGGACAAGATCTGAAAATGCTTTTTTCAAATTATCCGGAATACTATCAGTTCGGGGACGAACCCGTACCCCCTTCGGATAGGAATTCGAATGAAATACCGAGAGAGCTGCATACACATAATTATTCATGTGCCGATTAAGGTACAACTCATCTGCTTCCTCGAGGGTTATGTCCCAGACCCATTTTTCTTTTTTCTTCATATTACTCGATTCACACAAACTCAAAGATCTCGGAATAATCCAAATCGGTAAAACTCAACTCTTGAACGTAATGCTCATAGAGAAGGCTCAGCAGGAATATCTCCCGCATCGCCTCTCCCCCATATAACATCGGTCTTCCGTCACCCCACTCGAGCCTCTCCTTGGATAAATCGACATCCGAATGCATATCTATATAATCGAGAACTTTCATTGCATACTCGGCACTCTTGTGAAAGGATTTCAGTATCATATGATCGATAAGATTAGGAAACAGCTTGCATTCCCGGGCTTCCGGGTAAAGGGGATATGCACGAATCAGACGCTCGCACGTTTTGAAGTCGGTTAAATAAAACCCGCAGTAATTCGGCAGAAGGAGCGTATAGATATCCCTGCAGTACCAATCGAAGGCTTTTTCACAATCTCCTATCCGCTCGAAGTGGTTTCCACCGTAGAGGTACAGCGTGTTCCGATACCGAATTTGTCCAGAATATTTTACATTGAGCGGACTCTTCCCCGGTCCGCACAAATTGTGCTTCTCTTCGTAGTCTCTCATCGCCCGTTCAATCCGGAGGAATGCCCGGGTAATCTCTTCGGTATTGCCTATTCTCTCGATTCGAGCGATAACCGAAGAAACGGCACGGGGCATAAAGGAAAACAAGGATTGCACCGGAGAAATAGTTTCATCGGCGCTCAATGTCTCGTTGAAAAAGGGGAGACGTATGTACTCATCGATATCGATGTGATCATCTAGTGCCTCATAGAGTCTAATGCGATCGGGATGAGATTCCCGGACCACCGAATGGCTCCACAAGGGGAAATTATCGTTTTTATCGGATAGAACAGGAATGAATGCGGTCAAGGCAAAGACAGGAATGATTATTTTTAATTCCTCTAAAGTAATTCCCCGAAGAGTCTGCATCAACTTAAATGATCTGTAGGTACAATGGACACGCACTTTGCCGGGATCATCCCTGCCGATATAGCCTGCAAGCTCGATAAACTCTCTTAATCGGCCCCTGATGGAATCGGGAACAGCTCCGTTCTTGAGCATGAGTTTTTTCCCTGCCGGAGGAGAGCTCTGATGGTACACCTTCAATGCTGCATAGACGTACGAATTCATGTGGAGTTGTGAATATACGTAGTCTATTTCTTCGAGTGACAGCTGCCAGACATTACGATTGGCAAGATCCGCTTGTGGTGCTTTCTGGGTCATTTCCCGCGGATGTATTTGAGGAGATCGAGTATTTCCTCCTGCATGGTGAGGATTTTCGACTGCATATCGTAGACTTGCTTTATGATCTCCTTGTCGCGTGTTCGGTCTACCGGTTTTCTACCAATTCCTGCTTCCCTAACTGTTGCCTTTCGAGGATCCTCGGGCAGCGGAGGGACCTCGAGCGCAGCCTCTAAGGATGTATACCGGGTATGGGGCGGAGTGATGTTCTTCTTTTTCGCATATTTCTCGAAGGGATCGAGATAATCAATCGGAGGAATCGGGTTCGCCTCGGTTCGAGGGTTCAGACGCGACGCAAGTATTTCAGCGCCCCGCCGTTCCAAGTGGGATGCAAGACACTGCTCACGGCCGGGTGTATTCACCTCTCCGGTGATTTTCCTATTGAGAAACACACACCGCTTACAATGAAATGCATCACATTCAAGACAGATCGGAGCATGGTCGAGCCGATAGAGCTGCTCATTGGGGACCTCGAAGGAATCGAGGGTTCCCAAGTCCTCTTCGGGATATTCGTAATAAAACCCCGGACAGACATAGAGCCGTCCGTTCGGAGCTAAGGTGAGATGCCGCACTCCCGCATCACAGTTATTCATTTCCTTAAGTACAATCCGATCCGTCAGACAGCTTATTTCTTTTTCACCGAAAGTCTGGAAAATACGGGGAATCTTCGAAACGGCGTGGTTCAGCACCTCGAAGTATCGGATAAAATCATCTTCCTGGAAGGCTTCCAGACCTCGGAGGATGAAATTCATCCGAGAAAAACCTCCACTCAGGTTTTCCAGGGAATCCGCAAAAGAATCCAATCGAGACTTATCGGTTCGAAGAATTATCGGCGCCGGTATTTCGTTTTCACTACGAGGCAGCTCGGGTTTATCGCCCGGTTCAAAAACCCGGATGCCGTCCTTTTTCTCAGGATACCCATGCGGAAATATTTTTACATGCTCCACTGTTTCAATAAGCTGAACATAATCAGAAGGAAGCTCGGATTCTCCGTACACGAAGGTCAGAGGAACATTGTTTTCCTGTGAAAAAGTAACGACTTTTTCAAGGTCTTCCCTAGAAATTACTATATTTTCGATATTCTCGGGGATTTCGTAGTAACAAAAGGACCGGTGCCTGCTTTCCAAGAGGACGATCAAGTATTTATTCATTGACAGCTAATTCTTCCCCTCTGCCGGATCTTATCTTTTCGAGTCTGCCCCAGAAATAATGGTTGGCCCTGACCCGTGCCTTATGACACTTGCACAGAAACATCGCCCGCTGGTATATAGTCGGAGTGTCGGCATGATCGTAGTTAACCGCCTGGCACCAGGCACAGCCGGAAGCAACGTCGCAGTTCAGGCACTCTTCGGTGCTTTGGGTAGGACGGGTCAAAGCGAGAAACGGACGTAATTTGTTCGCATCGATGCCTGTATCCAGATGCCCTATGACGATTGCCGGCCTGTTTTCAAGGGTAAAATCCATAAAACGCACACAGGGATAGAGGTAGCCGTGAGCATCCACGCAGAGCATCCTGCCGGTCCCGCACCAATTCCCGGTATTCTTTTCGATATACCCTATCCGCTTTTCGAACAGGGAACATTGATAATCCTTGTACAGCCCTTTTTCGAGAATAACATCGGCAAGCTTTCTGAGCTGCTCCTCGAATACAGCATCATCCCCCTCCGCCCAGGCATCCTCGAACACGACATTCGCGTTTATGCTGCGAATTCCGAGATCCCATATATGAAGTATACTCTCACAGAGATAGGGAAGGTCTTCGTGCCCGAAGGTGACCTTGGTATTTGCATGCGGAAATTGCTCGAGCCACAGGGGAATCTGCTTAACCACCTGCTGATATGAGCCGGTTCCGTCGGGGAAAACCCTCTGGATGTTGTGCTTCCGCTCGGTCCCGTCGAGGGTAATTGTTATTTCGAGGTGACCATGGTTTTTTTCGATAAAACGCTGGGTAGCCGGATCATCGTAGAGCAGCCCGTTGGTCGTCATAACGAACCTATACATATCGAACCACGGATGATCGGTTAGGAAGGCCTTCTTCTTGAAATAATCGCAGAAGTGTTCAATGATATCGATTCCGAGGAGAGGTTCACCCCCCATAAAATTGAAAACCACCGCTTCTTCCCTGAAGATGTCCGGATTATCGAGGAGGAAATCGACGGTCTTCTCAGCCGTCTCTTTGGACATGCTGTTCCTGGTGTTTTTATGGAGGCAGTAGCAATATCCGCAGCGGAGCTGACATTCCTCGGTTATAACAATATCGACAGTTTTCGCCCGGGTACCCATCCAATCCTGCCGGCGGTTCTCAATGCGCCAGGACTGAGTGGATTGAGGATCCTTTTGAATCATACCGAATCTATGGAGACCAGCCGCTGCAGCTGCCTGTACAATCTCCAGAGCAGCTTCTATGACAGCTGTCCCTACACGAAGCGGAGCATCCCGTGGTGCAGTCGGAACATCCTGTCGTGGCTCCCCCGGTGCAGTCACTGCAGCTTGGCGTGGAAGTAGCCGTGCCGGTACAATCTGTACAGCTCGGTGAACCCCCTCCGACATAATCTACTTTGACCGCAAAAGTTCCTGGAGCTTCACCATACTGACTAACATTGATATAGAGAGGCCCTGTCTCTGTTGCAGTCACAGTCGCGGGAGTAGTATAACCAGCGTCTCGCTGGTAAAAATAACTCGTCGTCGCGGCTGAGTCGTAGGCTGAAACCCTTACATCGGCGGTATAGCTTCCGCTGCCGTTAAAGCTGTCGTCCCAGGCAACTGAATATTCGGTCCCGTTTGAACTGTTGAAGAACCACCAAATTTCTTCATTGACATTCACGCTCCCTTCTTTCCAGATCCCCATACCAAGCTGATCGTCGGCAAGGGTGGCTACGATAGACCCTGTTCCATCGTCTATACCCCCGGCCTGAGAACATCCAGAGGTGATATTAATTCCGAGAAGAGCAATACTAGGCAGGACTATTCCCGCACCGGCGCGGAAAAACTCCCGCCGATCCAGGTCCCTGCTAAAAAACCCATCTTTATCTTTACGTATCTCTTTCTTTTCCATCGACACCCCCGAATATCGAAAAGCTATTTCCCTTAGAATTATAGCCCCCCCATAAAGTTTTTACAATGAATTTTTAATTAAAAGGGTATTATAATGTTAAAAAATTCCTCGAAAATACTAATTATTGTTACTTTAAATATTATCTAGTGCCTCATAAATAGTAGAGGTTTTCTTTATTCTCTCGTGCGTCGAGAAAGTGGAGCTGTACACCATATTCTTTTGTTTACACCGGTTGCAATTACGCTGATCACATCTTCGGCACTGATCAATCTTATCGGCTTTCCCTGTCGCATGTTTTTCTTGTATTTCATTCATCTCCTGTGAAGAAAAAATCTCTTGAAACCTCTGACGTCTTAAGTCACCAATTAACAATTCACCGTTGTAATCAAAACAACAGACATTAACGGTACCATCAACCTGGACCTGTATCGGACCATTAAACGGCCGGCCGCATGATTCAACACGATGACTACAAACTGTGCGATACTGCCGGCCGGAAATCCAGTTATGCGGCTTCCATATTTCTACTACATCTGCAAGATCCTTCCACTCAGCCTTCCATTGTTCGAGAGCGGCCTTGTTTTGATCGAGTAAAAGAAAATTGAGAATTACTCGAGGGCGCCTTTTTTCCGCTTTGCATAAATACATTACCCTTTCCCGGATATCCGAGTAGCTAACATTTTTCGGTTGCCGATGGATTGATGAATATGTTTTTTCATCGCTGCCGTATATGCTTATGCGCACGGTTTGAACTCGGCTTCTCAAAAAATCGATATCTTCGAAGGATAGAAGACTCATGTTTGTGAGAATATTTATTTGATCGAATCTTGACTCAGCATGGGATATCTTCTCTCTCCATGCCGGATCGGTAGAAAATTCACCGAATCCTGAAATTGTTATTGTATCGATGTGAGGTAATTCGGATAAACAGGTATCGACAATGTGCTCGAACAGTTCCTGGCTCATTACTGTCTTTTTTCGCTTGAATGAATCTCTTGGACAAATGATGCAGTTATAGTTGCAGCACGTAGAGGTTTCTACCCTTATTTCGCGTGTTTTGGTAAGCATTGTGAACGCTCCTCAAGCTGCACAATTTGATCAGGCATGTCGATACCGAAACCTTGGTGATCGATTTTTTCAACAGTCACAGGAATATCTAATTCGACCCATCTTAGCTGTTCAAGACCTTCTATGCGGTCCAAAGTGGTTGTCTTATTTCTCAAGGCATGAAGCTTATCCAGAGTAGTTTTACAGAAAAAAAATACTCCCACATTCTTTTTTAGATTAGAGAGATCAATCATTCCACTTTTTGCAGCCGGAACAATGGATCTCGACATGTATATCATGCGGTTATCCGTATTGCAGACTACCTTTGCAGATAATTTTGATACGGCATCCTCCAAACAATAAAAATCACAGTAAAGTGTTTGTATTGCTCCTGATCTCGGGTCATATTTTTCAGCACAATACCTGACTTCCTCCGAATTAAGGAGTACTTCATCAGCCGGTATAGAAATATATACATCCCCGTCAGGGATAAGTGGGTATATCTCGACTACGCGATCCGATGCAGCCCTACACACAGGAGATGAAGGAATGTATTCATACTCATAATGTGACAAATCAGCTCTTTCTTTTACATATTGATAATCTTCTTGAGGCGCTGTAAGGATTATTTTTCCTAATCCAATGTCCGCAGCTATTCCCAAAGCGGTCTCTATTACTGTTATTCCTTTGAATTGCGCTAAGATCTTTTCAGGGAATCTCGAGCTCTTCAAGCGAAAGGGTATTACAACATAATACCTTTTCATTTTACTGAACCTCAAAAAAATCTGATATCCCGCTGTCCGTCAAAGGATGAGATAAGAGTTTTTTTATGATATCAGGAGGAATTGTTACCGCTCCCACTCCCGCTAATGCTACTCGACTTACATCCCCAACGCTCCGTATGCTCGAGGCCATGACTTCCGTCTTAATAGTCGGGTCAACTCGGAAAAAATCGACTATTTCTCTAAGAACCTCATGACCGTCGACACCTATGTCATTGAGTCTTCCAATAAGTGGACAGATATACTTTGTTCCTGTTCTAGAGGCAATAATAGACTGGTTTAATGAGAATATGAGATGTAAATTCGTCAAAATTCCTCTGTTGGATAAGTCGGAAGCCGCCTTGATCCCCTCAACATTGATAGGAATTTTCGATACAATTGAATTTCCTAAATCAGAATTTCTTAGGGCCTCTTCAATAATTGCCTCCTTACTCTTGCCCAATGCTTCTACGTGTACTTCTATATCGTATTGCCTCGTTATATCACGAATAGTTTTCCTCCAGTTTTTGATTCCAAGGCGTTTGAAAAAAATCGGTGTTGTGGTAATGCCTGAGAAAATCTCAAGTTCAAGAAGAGTAACTATTTCCGAGAAATCAGCACTATCAATAAATAATTTCATAAAAATGCTCCGGAGTTTTCATTGTTCAACAAATTATAGATTCCGTTAGCTCGCACGAGTATACGTTCCAGCTCGGAGATGTCGATCATACTCGAAGCATCACATTTAGCCTTCTTCGGCTCGGTGTGTGTTTCTAAAAACAACCCGCTGCATCCTGATGCTACGCCGGCCCAAGATAGAGGGGCAACAAATTGAGGATAACCGCCCTCCGGATGGTCCGAAGGCTTTCCGTATACCCGTACCGCATGGGTAGCGTCTAAAATTACCGGATACCCAAAAGCTTTCATTATAGGCATCGAGCACATGTCGACAATTAACCTCTCATACCCAAAAGTGTTGCCTCTTTCGGTTATTAAAATATTATTATTTCCGGTACTTTCGATCTTTCTGATAGGGTTTTTAATATCATAGGGACTTAAAAATTGTCCCTTTTTTATATTAATCGGTTTGCCTGACTTTCCTGCTGAAAGAAGAAGACTAGTTTGCTGGCAAAGAAATGCAGGTATTTGAATTATATCGAGCACCTCAGCCGCCTGATTCACTTCAGCGGTTGAATGGACATCCGAGAGAACAGGAACATCAAAACTGCTCCGTATCTTCTCGAGGATTTTCAACCCTTCATCGATACCGGGTCCGGCATAAGAATCCGCCTTACTCCTGTTATCCTTACAATAGGATGATTTGAATATCCACGGTATCTTGAGTCTTTCGGTTATAGTAAATATACCTTCAGCGATAGACATGACCGTATCGTAATCCTCGAGGACACAGGGGCCGGCAATACAAAAAAACGGGCTCTTCTGATTAATATTCAGATTACCCACTGAAATTGTATACATTTTATTCTTACCGTATACTATCTGATTGGATTAAAAAGATTTCACAAGAATTAAAATCAATTTCCCATCTATATCCAGGTATGCTTTCCCAAGAATATTTTTGACTTACTTTTTTCCACCAATTATTGAAGTCTTCATTTGTTTTCCCTAAATCAACAGTTAGTTTTTCATAAATGGGACTGTTTTCAAGCTCTTCTTGTGTTTCTGCAAAAAGAATTCGGGAGAGTTCGATAAGCCCGCTCTTTTTATTATACAGACGCTGAATTTCATCTTTTTCCTCCGAACTTACCTTCCCAATCAATTTACGCTCCGGTGTGTTGTGACTCATATCTCTGGTTCTTCTCTCCTTGCCTCGGTATTTTCAGCAGCTTTACGAGATTTAGTTCGTGCAGCTTCTTCTCTTTCTTTATGTTCTCGAGTCCTGCGATTCGTATATTTTACTCCCCAGCCCCTTTGAAGGTCTTCATTCAACGCTCTTATTTCGATTTTTCCATCTTTGAGAACCTCTTCTACATCATCCTGCATTTCCATTAGCTCTTCCTTCATTTGGCGTAATGCAGAAAAAAAATTCGCCATCTTTCTCATCATTTTAGGGATTTCTCGTGGGTTGATTAGAAATGCAACAAATAGAATAACTATTATCTCGCCTAAACCTATGCCAAACATCACCCCCCTCCTAACCGAAATATTTTTCCGATAATTATACACAGAGCATAAAGTAGAACCATTGGAAAAATGAGAAGGAGCTGTGAGATGATGTCCGGGGGGGTTATAATAGCTGCAAAGACAAAAAAGACGAGCACAAAATATTTTGCAAATTTGATTAAGCTTCTTACAGAAATAACTTCTAATTTCATTAGAGAAAGTAATATTATGGGAAATTGAAAGCAGATACCGAATCCAATCAAGAATTGAAAGAAAAAAACAATAAACCTATCATACGATATCAATCTGCTTACATTCTCCGGAAAAAATTCCCGGGACTTCAAGAAGTCCATTGAGATCGGCATAACTGTTTTGTAGCCAAAAACAATTCCTCCGGCAAAGAGGGAAAAAGACGCAATAAGAAGAAACAGAATAAAAAGCTTTGATTTCTTTGTGAGTGCGGGAAAAATAAACTGCATTATCTGATAAAAGAGAAAGGGAATACTTAGAAATACACCAATCAAGAGGCTGACACGAAGACGGGTTGTAAATCCTTCGGTTATTCGCGTTGCATACATTTCTTCCTGAATAACCTCGGAGATTGCAGTAAAAAAGCTGGAATAAAAGATATATCCGAATACAGTAAAGATAATAACTGAAATGAGTACGAAGAGAAGCCTATTTCTAAATTCCAGGATATGATCCCAGAATGGCATCTTACTCTTTGTTTTACGCAGCATGGCTACCAGGGTATATATAATTAATGGCAGCTTATTCTAAACTTTGAGATTCTTTTTCTTCTAGTGCTTGAGGGTCTTCCTCTTCATCATCTTTCTTAGCTTCCTTCACGGCCTTTTTAAATTCTTTAAGCCCCTCTCCCACCGATTTTGCGAGCTTAGGAATCCGAGTAGCTCCAAAAATCAGTACAACAGCTCCGATGATAATCGCAGTCTCACCAACACCGATCATATACACCTCCTTGCGTATCTTCCACGTACCATTATACGCCAAGCATCATATCAATTCAATAAATTATTATTTTAAGAACGCTCTTAAGATTATAAAGCTATTCGATCTTTTGTAGCTCTTTTAAGAATTTCTTCTCGTCCATCACCTGCTCGAAGAAAATGGAGGTCCCGTTTTCGAGATAGACGTGATACACCGGGGAAAACAACATCCGGGCGAGACCGCCCATGGGCTTGAGGTCGGATCCGGCGACCACACCGGTGATGCAGTTGACCGCCTGGTTCTTGCTGACTACCTGAAGCTTTTCTATCGACGAGAGGGGAAAACTGAACTCGGTCTTGGTATATTTGCTCTTCCGATTGACGAGCCTCATCAGCATGTTATCCTTCTCGAAATCTTCGAAATGAGCGACGTTGTTGATGATGTACAAAAGCCCCGGAAGGTTTTCCATGCTGGACTGGGACCTGCCGATAAACCGCACAAAGGTATGAAACCGTACATTTCCGCCGTGTTTTTCTTCGATTTCCTTCCAAAACTCATTCGGAGTCTGATCAGGATCTTCTCTTCGTAAAATACCCATGACTGACACTTCCCTCTCTACCGGTTAGACTTTAAAGCTCAAGTTTAACCCTCCTTAGGCCCCTTGGCAAG
>CAZXMO010000037.1:11317-32586 GCA_964641125.1 uncultured Spirochaetales bacterium | reverse complement strand
CTTGAACCGGTCAGTACAAAAAGCCATCCTTTTTTCTCTTCAATAAGCGCATGGACGGCGCTCAAGATCTATTCGTACCGCATCGGCGTAATATCGTGTGGTCCATGCAGATTTCCCCGTCCCCCTGGGGCCAAATAAGTAATAGCTGTACAGAGGCGGCTTGAAAAAGCGATCTATAAATTCCATATTGAGTCCAAATTTGGAATTAACGATTCCATAAATAAACCTTAAATGAAGAAGGATTATCCGTCAAGTAGACTCGAAACGCCGCTCTTTTTGCAGAACACCGGCTCAGCTCCACTTCCTCGGTTCTGTGAGTCCGTGGGCCTCGGCGTACTGCCGGGCCTGGTGCATGAAGGCCTCTAACCGGGTCTCGATGCCGCTGTCGTCCTGTCCGTCATAGGCGATGTTTACGTAGGGGAGGTTGTCGTAGTCCTTCCTCAAGGAATGGGACAGCGCCGTGACTAAGGTCCCGGGCATACACATAAAGGGAAGGACGTTAGCGACTCCGGATATCCCGGTTTCAACGAGCTTCCGTGTCATCCCGAGATTGAGGACCGGGTCCCCGTCGTAGTCCCGGTGGATGTAGGGATCGCAGAGGCTTACCATCTCTTCGAGCTCTACTTCCCGCTCCATTTCTCCGACGTGGGCTATGGCCTTATCGAGGGGGCTCAAAATCCGGTGGGTGAACATCCCCTGGAGTTTGGACTGCAGGATTCCCTTGCGGTCTCCCTTCCAGCGGCTGTCCCTTTCGAAGCGGTAGGTGGAGTAGGTGAGCCACTCCCTAAAGGGAGCTATGATCGTTTCCGCCCCTAGGGCTTCGAGGCGCTGGACTAAATAGCCGCTGCAGAAGGGGTTGTCCCGCATAAAGATCTCCCCGACCACGGCGATGATCGGTTTCCGGGGCATGGTCTCGTCCACCGGAATTGCCCGAAACTCCTCCGCCGCTTGGTGGAGGGTTTGCGGCAGGTCCTTGGCGCCCCTCTCCACCGATTTGATAGCCATGTCGAGGGTCTTCTGATAGACCTCTTCGGTCTGACCGGGATTCTTCTCGTAGGGGATCCGTTCCTGCTTGAGCTTCCTGAGGAGGTCCACCGCTACTATTCCCCGGACCGCGGCGATCCGGAACTTGTTTCCGTGGCCGCCGGAGAGGTCCTCGTAGTTGTTGTCGTTGCTCGGGCTGACTATCGTCACGTCGGCGTGACCTAGACGGTTGAAGAGCATCCTCTGAAAGCGGTTGTACTGCCCGAACCGGCAGGGTCCGTTGTGGCTGGGCATAAAGAAGCTCGCCTTGTCCGCCTGAAATCCCGGCTCTAAGACCTTCTTCAAGAAGCTCCCGGTGGTGCAGATCATCGGATAGCACTCCTTCGACGAAGTATACTGCCGTCCGATGGCGATGTCCTCTTCGGTTTGCTGGGGAAGCACCCATGCGTCGATCCCGCAGCTCCTCGAGGCCGCCGCTAAGGCGTAGGCGCCGTCCCGCATGTAGGGATAGTAGAGGGTCCGTTTCGAGCTCGCGTGACTGTAGAATCCGTGGGCCCTGAGCATATTCGGCTCGTCCTTGGCCCCGATCTGTTCCCGTCCCTTCAGGCTGTCCAAGAATGCCTCGCACCGGGTAATCATCCCGGCGTCGGCGCTGTGCTCGTCCACCTCGAGCTGGAGGTAGGGCTTGTTCTTGAGCTCTTCGGCGACGAAGTGGTTGATGAACGAATCGGGGCCGCACCGGAAGTTTCCCAGATACACCGCTTCGAGACGTTCGTCCTTGGCTGTTATCCGCGAGGCCGCCAGGATCTTCTGGCCGTTGGGCCAGTACATATAGGGATAGTCGTCGAAGATGGTCACCTCGTCGAGGGGTAAAAAGTCCACCGGAATGGGAAGGACGTCCAGGTTGATGAGCTTCTCCACGAGACTCAAATTGAGCTCCGGATCGCCGGTGTTGTAGGGACGACCCAGGATGACCGCGGCCTTCTTGTCGGCGGGAAGATCGGCGAGAACTTTTCGTCCCCTGCGGCGGACGGCCGCTTCGAAATCGTGCTGCACGGCGAGGGCTTTCTCAACGGCGGCCACCACCGCGGACTTTTTGGTCCCGAAGGTTTCTTTCATAAAAGAGGCGAGATCGTTGTTGAGCACCCGTCCCGGATACCGGAAGTGGAGGGCGGGAATGAGGAGCTTGTCCTCGTGCTCGGTGTCCTTTAGGGCCGTCTTGATCATGAAGGGGTAGGTCTGGATCCACGGACAGTTGTAGTTGACCGTGGGGTTGTCTTCTTGTGCTTCGGCATTCACGACAAAGGGGGTAAATATGTAATCGACCCCCTTTTCGATGAGGTCGAAGACGTGTCCGTGCATCACCTCCACGGGAAGACAGGTTTCCGCGGTGAGCATTTCCAAAGACTTGGAGACGAGCTGCGCGTTCGACGGCTCGCTCAGGACGACCTTGAAGCCGAGCTCCCCGAAAAAGGTCCGCCAGAAGGGGAATTGCTGGTAGTAGAGCATGAGGGCCCGGGGAATCCCGATGGTAGTGACCTCCGTATCCGAGGCGTCCGCGGCGGGCGCTTCATCGTCGAAGCCGCCCATCAGCATCTTCGTGCGCTCCTCGAAGAGATTGGGGATTCCTAATCCCTTGCCCTTCCGCTCTTCGATCTCGTACTTCTCGCAGCGGCCCCCGTAAAAGAGGGGCTTGTCCTCCCCTTCTATCCGTATTCTCCGGATTTCGCAGTGATTCGAACAACCCTTACAGGTGAACTTGTCCACGGTGTAGGGGACCTCGCTCACGTCGAACCCCTTGAACCGGGTCGCTCCCGTACCGACGGCGTCCCGGGCGAGCATGGCCGCGCCGATGGCGCCGGTTACGTCGAAATGGGGGGGGACGATTATCTTCTTTCCGGTGACCTTTTCGAAGGCGGCTACCACCGCCTTGTTGTTGGTCACCCCTCCCTGGAAGAATATCTTGTTTCCGATCCGCTTGTGCCCGACTACTTTCTGGATGTAGTTCTGGACGATGGAGTAGGCGAGACCTCCGACTAAGTTCTCTTTGGTCACCCCCTTCTGTTGATGGGTGTTGAGGTCCGATTCCATGAATACGGTACACCGGTCTCCTAAATGGCACGGCTGTTTGGCCTGGAGGGCAAGATCGCCGAACTCCTCGATGATATTGATGTCGAGCTTCTCCGCCTGCTCCTGGAGGAAACTTCCGGTTCCCGCGGCGCAGACCTTGTTCATCTCGAAGTCGACGACGACTCCATTTTCGATGCTGATGTACTTCGAATCCTGTCCGCCTATCTCGAAGATGGTATCCACCGTAGGGTCGTAGGCGATGGCGGCGGTGGCCTGGGCGGTTATCTCGTTCTGGATCGTATCGGCGCCGATGAAGTCCCCGGTCAGGTATCGTCCCGAGCCGGTGGTGCCCGCGGCCTTAACGACGACTTCGGCACCGACCTCTTCGTTGATTTCTTTGAGCCCCCGCCGGATGGCCTCTAAGGGACGGCTGGCTGTGGGAAGGTAGCGCCGGGAGACCACATTATCGTCCTTATCGATAAGGACGACGTTGGTGCTCAGGCTGCCGATATCGAGGCCTAGGTAGACTTCGAGCTTGCCGCTTCCGTTCGGGCTGAATTTAATCTCTTTGATTATTTTCGCGTCGGACACCTCGAGAGGATCGAGGAATTTTCCGTCGGTCCGGTCGCTCTCGAGATACTCGTCGAGGTTGTCGAACCCGAGGAAACCCCCGGCTTCGCCGTTTCGTTTGGAAAGGATATGGTGCAAGGCGCCGATTGCCCCCATGGAGGTATTGTGCTCGGGGATGATGAGCTCTCCGTCTCGAATGTCCAGGAGTTCCCGGAAGGCCCTGACAACCCCCGCATTGAGGGAAACCCCGCCCTGGAAGACGATAGGTTTCTTGAGGTCCTTTCCCCGGGCGATGTTGCTCTTGAAGTTCCTCGCCACCGCGAAGCAGAGCCCCGCAACGATATCATGGACCGGAGTCGCGATTTGCTGGAGGTGGATCATGTCGCTCTTGGCGAAGACACTGCAGCGACCCGCGATCCGGGGCGGGTCTTCCGAATTGAGGGCCAGCTCACCGAATTCCTTTTCGATGGATACACCTATCCTTTTCGCCTGCTGATCGAGAAAGCTGCCGGTCCCGGCGGCGCATGCCGCATTCATGGTGAAATCGGAGAGGTGGGTTTCTTCCGATCCCTCCTGCTTGTCCATGAAGATGAGCTTGGAGTCCTCGCCTCCCATCTCGATTATCGTCTTGGCATGGGGATAGAGTTTCTCAACCGAGGCTGACTGGGATACGATTTCGTTGACGAACTCTCCGCCGACGAGCTCGGCCGCGAGTTTTCCTCCGGTTCCGGTGGTGGCTATTGTCTCAAAGGCGTCATCACCGTATTTTGCTAAAAGCTCTTCGAGGACTTCCCGCAGCTTATAATAGGGCCGCCCGTGGTGATAGTCGTATCGTGTTTCCAGGATATCCCGTTTTTCGTTCATGACGACCACATTTATGGAAATAGATCCGATATCGAGACCTAGGCTGTACTTCATAATCGCTCCTTCCGTGAGGGTGTGCTATTCGAATCAGCTGTCGATGTGGAACTTGAGTAATACGAGGATCGATATATTAGAATCATATCATATGCAAATAATTTGATGCTGCCCACAACTGTTACATGACTTATCCGAAAAAGACAATCATTCCGGTATAATGTAGTGAGCCTTATATCCTTTGTCAAGATTAACTCCCCCCATCGGCCGATTTCTTCTCCCTCGGCTTGTCAAAAAAAGAAAAACGTAATACAATTGAAAGCATATGGGAAGCTTAAGATAAGGTTAAGCACAGTGTTGAATAACTTAACCGAAAGAGAAAAGAAGATATTGGAGATGCTTTCCGAGAATTCCTCTATCGCGGTGGCCGATTTGAGGCGGGTCCTCGACGTTTCGGCGGTCACCATCCGAAACGATCTGAACAGCCTCGCCGAAAAGGGAGCTATCATCCGGACCCGGGGAGGCGCCCTTCCGGCTTTTCATCCGAGCATCTTAGACAGGCAGAAGCATCGGACCGATGCGAAGAATCGGATCGCTAAGCGGGCCGCCGAGCTCATCGAGGACGGGGAAACGGTGATGATCGGCGCCGGAACAACCACCGCATTGATCGCAAAGTTTCTCTTGGGAAAGCGGGATATCCACATCGTGACAAATTCGACCCTTATCGTTCCCTATGCCCGGCTGAATCCGGCAATACACTTGACCGTAGTCGGAGGAGAGTTCCGCCCCTCCACCGAGTCATTGGTGGGCCCCATCACCCTCAAGGAACTCGAGCAGTTCCACGTGAAGACCTCCATCGTCGGGACCGACGGGTTTTCGCTCACAACGGGGCTTACCACCCACTTAGTCGACGGGGCCGAGGTGGTCAAGCGGATGGCGGGGCAGGCCGACAGGACGGTGCTTGTCGCCGATTCATCGAAATACGGGAAGGAGGGTTTCGTAAAGATCCTCCCCCTGACCGAGTTCGACCTGATGATCACCGACAATGAGATGGGAGAAGAGACCGTAACGGATCTGGAAGCGAACGGCATCCAGGTAATGACGACATAAGAAAAGAAGGAGTAACGAGGCTATGGCTACCGAAGTACTATTACCGAAACAGGGGAATACCGTCGAATCCTGCATAATCCTCGAGTGGAAGAAACAGGAGGGAGACGCCGTATCCGAAGGGGAACCCGTCTGCGAAGTGGAGACCGATAAGGCCGCCTTCGAGGTGGAGGCACCCGCTTCGGGTACGCTGTTAAAGCGGTTTTTCGAGGAAGGGGACGATGTCCCGGTTCTTACCGTTATAGCGGCGATAGGAGAGGAGGGGGAGGACGTAAGCGGCCTCGCTCCGAGCGGAGCCGCCACAGCGGCCGAAAAGCCGGCGGAATCCCCGTCGGAGGCCGAGGCCCCCGAATCACCCAAACCCGCTCAAAAGGCCGCGCCCGCGGCGAAGCGGGAAACCGCCGCTCCGGCGCAGGCTGCAGCCCCGGCGGGCGCCGTACCCGGCGAAGCTTCGCCGGTAAGTCCCCGGGCCCGGCTCCTCGCCCGGGCGAAGGGGGTCGATCCCTCGTCCATCGCCGGAACCGGTCCGGGAGGCCGGGTCATCGAGCGGGACATCCGTTACGTTCTAGGCACCCGTGAGCCCTTTACGCCCGCGGCTATCGAAGAGCAGCTGGCTTCGGGGGCCGCCGAGCCGGAACGGGGGACCGGAATCGGCGGCCGGGTCACCGCCCGTGACGTAGCCGCCGCCGGAGCAGCAGCACCGGCCGGTGCCGCGCCCGGAGCCGGCATGGAAAGCGCCCAAACGGCGGGATATCCCGGGCCGACCACCGATACCCCGGTGAAGGGGATTCGCAAGCTCATCGCCGAGCGGATGCACTCGTCTCTCCAGACGACGGCTCAGCTTACCCTGAACTCCTCCGCCGACGCGAGGGAGATACTCGCCTTCCGGCGGAAGCTGAAGGACGCCCCGGAAAAGTGGGGGTACGGCAATATCACCATGAACGATATCTTGTTGTACGCGGCAGCCAGGACCCTTCCGGAGTTCCCCGATCTGAACAGCCACTTCTTAGGAGACACCATCCGCAGGTTCGAGCACGTGCACCTAGGCTTCGCCGTAGATACAAAGAAGGGACTCATGGTGCCGGTAATCAGAAATGCCCACCTCATGACTCTCAAGCAGATATCCGAGGAGGCGAAGCGGCTCATCTTCGGCTGCGTGGAAGGGGGGATCTCTCCCGACGAGCTCAAGGGGGGGACCTTTACCGTCACCAATCTCGGTGCCTTCGGCATCGAGAGCTTTACTCCCATCGTGAACGCTCCGGAGGTGGGTATCCTCGGACTCAACAATGTTCAGCAGAAACCGGTGACCGACGAGGAGGGATGCACCGATTTCATTCCCCACATCGGATTGTCGCTGACCGTCGACCATCAGCTCGTCGACGGCGCCCTCGGGGCACGGTTCCTCAAGAGGCTGGGTGACAAGCTCGCACGATTCGAAATCTTATTGGCAGGATAACATATGGACTATGATGTAATAATTTTAGGCGGCGGACCCGGCGGGTACATCGCCGCGGAACGGACCGCCGCGAGGGGACACAAGACCCTCCTCATCGAGGAAAAGGAGCTCGGCGGGGTATGCCTCAACGAGGGATGCATTCCCACGAAGACCCTCCTCAATTCGGCAAAACTCTACACCCACGGCCTCGAGGCCGAACAGTTCGGGGTGAGCTTCGAGAATCCCCGGTTCGACCTGTCCGCCGCTATGAAGTGGAAGGAGAAGGTGATACAGACCTTGGTGAAGGGAGTCGCCTATCAGATGAAGCGCCACGGCGTGGAAGTGGTCAAGGGACGGGGGATCTTCGTCGACCGGAACACCATCGAGGCGGAGGGGACCCGCTATACCGGAAAGAATATCATCATCGCCACCGGATCATCCCCGATGATTCCTCCCATTCCCGGAGCGGAGGGCGATAAGGTTTTGACCAGCAGTGAGATACTCCAAATAGAGAAAATGCCCGGCCGGTTAGCCGTCATCGGCGGCGGGGTCATCGGAATGGAGTTCGCCTCCTTCTTCTCGAGTTTCGGAAAGGAAGTCCACGTCATAGAGATGCTCGACGAGATACTGCCCACCATGGACGGCGAGCTGAGCAAGCTCATGCGCCGGGAGATGAAGGGTACCGTGGAGTTTCACCTAGGAAGCAAGGTCGTCTCCATCGACGGCGGAAAGGTCACCTACGAGACCGGCGGCGAAACGCAGAGTCTCGAGGCGGATATCGTTCTCATGTCGGTAGGCCGCAGGCCTAATGTGGAGAACAACGGCTTCGAGAAGATAGGCCTCAATTTTACACCCAAGGGCGTCGTCGTGGATGAAAAGATGCGGACCAATCTTCCGGGTATTTACGCCGTCGGGGACGTCAACGGGAAGTCCCTTCTCGCCCACAGCGCTTCGCGGATGGGTGATGTCGCCGCGGCGGTCATATCCGGCGGCGACGACCGGATGCGCTACCATGCGATTCCCTGGGTCGTTTACACCCAGCCGGAGGCGGCGGGGACCGGGCTCACTGAGGCGGAGGCCGAGGCGAAGGAAATCGCGGTCGAGTCCGCCTCACTGCCCATGCGGGCAAACGGCAGGTTCCTAGCCGAGAACGGGAACAAGTCGGGTATCTGCAAGGTTGTTACCGCCGCGGATACCGGGGTCCTCTTGGGGGTTCATCTCCTAGGAGGCGTGTCGTCGGAAATCATCTACGGGGCATCGGCCATGATCGAGGCCGAGCTTCGCGTAAAAGACATTCGGGAAGTCGTCTTCCCCCATCCCACTGTGGCCGAGGTCATCAAGGACACCCTGTGGGAGCTTTAGTATATGTGAAGAGAGACAATATAAATTCGTAGGAGAAAAAACCATGCCTAAATCAATCGTTGTAGACCCCAAGATTGTCAGAAAATCGAGTAAGATCAAGATCAAGGACATTCCGGTCAATCAGTATAAGCCGGACATAGAGAAGGAAAAGAAGCGCTTCGGCGATAAGGGCCTAAAGACCATGCTGTGGCACATGGTGCTGATCAGGGAGTTCGAAAACATGCTCAACTCCATCAAACAGCAGGGCAACTATCAGGGCCTCGAGTACAATCACCGCGGTCCCGCGCACCTGTCCATCGGACAGGAATCGGCCTCGGTGGGCCAGTGCGTAGGACTGACTGTCGACGACTTCATCTTCGGAAGCCACCGGAGCCACGGTGAAATCCTGGCCAAGTGCTTTTCCGCGGTGGACAATCTCGACGATAAGAGGCTTCGCGGCGTCATGGAGTCCTACATGGACGGAGCTCCGTTGAAGGTCGTGGAGAAGGGCTTTGACGGCTCCACTAAGGATTTGGCCGAGAATTACGTCCTCTACGGGACCTTGGCGGAGATCTTCGCGAGGGCGAACGGCTTCAACAAGGGCTTAGGCGGCTCGATGCACGCCTTCTTTATCCCCTTCGGGAGTATGCCCAACAACGCAATCGTAGGCGGAAGCGGCGACATCTGCGTCGGTTCGGCCCTCTACAAGCGGGTCAACCGGAAACCGGGAATCGTTATCGGAAACATCGGCGACGCCTCTATGGGGTGCGGCCCCGTATGGGAGGGAATGATGTTCGCCGCCATGGATCAGTACCGGAACCTGTGGGACCCGGATATCGGCGGTGCCCCCCCGGTGATGTTCAACTTCTTCAACAACTTCTACGGAATGGGGGGACAGACCTCCGGGGAGACCATGGGATATGACATTCTGGCACGGGTCGGTGCCGGAGTGAACCCCGAGAACATGCACGCCGAACGGGTCGACGGATACAACCCCTTGGCCGTCGCCGACGCGGTGGAGCGGAAGAAGGCACTCCTCCTCGAGGGACGGGGTCCGGTGTTGATGGACACCATAACCTACCGCCTCTCCGGGCACAGTCCTTCCGACGCGATGTCCTACCGGACTAAGGAAGAGCTCGCGTTGTGGGAAGAATCGGACTGTATCGCAGGCTACGCCGGATATCTGATGGAGAACAAGATTATCAAGGAGGCCGATTTCGAGGCGATGAAGGCTTTAGCATCCGAGAAGATCCTCGATACCATGAAGCTCGCCGTCGACCTCGAGACTTCCCCCCGGGTAGAGGGAAAGTTTATCGAAGAAGTAATGTTCTCTAACGAAAAGATCGAGAAACTCGACGACCGGGAACCGGAAGTGCTCATCCCGATCGAGGAGAATCCCCGGATCAAGTCGAACAAGAACAAGAACCGTTTCGGTCTCGACGAGAAGGGGAATCCCCACAAGCCGGCAAGGACCTTCGCCTACCGGGACGCCCTCTTCGAGGCGATGCTCCACCGCTTCTACACCGACCCCACCATGGTCGCCTACGGCGAGGAAAACAGGGACTGGGGCGGAGCCTTCGCCGTCTACCGGGGATTGACCGAGGCCCTCCCCTATCACCGGCTGTTCAACTCCTCCATCTCCGAGGGGGCCATCGTCGGTTCCGGGGTCGGCTACGCCCTAAGCGGCGGCCGGGCGGTGGTGGAGCTCATGTACTGCGACTTCATGGGCCGCGCCGGGGACGAGATCTTCAATCAGATGGCCAAGTGGCAGAGCATGAGCGCGGGAATCCTCAAGATGCCCTTAGTCCTTCGGGTCAGCGTGGGCTCCAAGTACGGCGCCCAGCACAGTCAGGACTGGAGTGCCATCGTTTCCCACATTCCGGGACTCAAGGCGATGTTCCCGGCGACCCCCTACGACGCGAAGGGGATGCTCAACCTGGCCCTAAGCGGGACCGATCCGGTGGTCTTTTTCGAGAGTCAGAAGCTCTACGGCATCGGTGAAGAGTTTGTCGAGGGCGGGGTTCCCGAGGATTACTACGAGGTGCCGGAGGGACAGCCGGTAGTCCGCAGGACGGGACAGGGTGTGACCATCGCCACAATAGGGGCAACCCTGTACACCGCCCTCGAAGCGGCGGACTATCTGAAGGATAAATACGACGTCAGTGCCGAGGTCATAGACCTCAGGTTTATAAATCCCTTAGACTACGAGGTGATCCTCGACTCGGTCAAGAAGACCGGAAAGCTTGTCTTAGCGTCCGATGCCTGTGAGAGGGGTTCCTTCCTCCACACCGTCGCGGGAAACGTGACCCAGCTCGCCTTCGATTACCTGGACGGGCCCCCCGCGGTGGTGGGATCGAGGAACTGGATAACCCCCGCCGCGGAGATGGAGGAGGAGTTCTTTCCCCAGAAGGAATGGATAGTGGACACCGTGCACGAGCGGATTCTCCCCCTTCCGGGACACACCCCGGCCACCGTTCAGACCTTAGGCGAGATCGGGCGGCGGAACCGCCTCGGCGTGTAAGGTATGGGAGACGCGGAGAAAGTAATGGACCCTCAAAAAAGGGATTTAATAAATAAACTAAACGCCCCCGAGGCCTCGACGAGGCTCGCCGCGGCAAAGCGACTCGGAGAGCTCGTCCGTTCGGGCGAGCTTTCTCGTTCCGAGACCGAAGAGGTCAACAACCACGTCCACACCATCTTCTCCTTCAGCCCCTACTCCCCCTCCATGGCCGCTTACCGGTCCTGGGAGGCGGGGCTCAAGGCCGTGGGCATCATGGACCACGATAGTGTCGGCGGGGGTGAGGAGATGCTCAGCTCCTGCGCGGCCGTCGGGATGGGCTCTACCGTGGGCTTCGAGCTTCGGGTGAACTTCTCGGGCACTCCTTTGGAAGGTCGGAAGCTCAACAGCCCCGACAGCCTCAACATCGGCTATATTGCCGTTCACGGGATACCCCGGCAGTCGATAGCGGAGTGCGGCGAATACTTAAAGCCGATTCAAGATGCCCGGAACCGGCGGAACCGGCGAATGGTGGAAACACTGAATACCCTTATAACCGGCCACGGCCTACCGCCCCTAAGGTTCGAATCGGACGTCAAAGGAATATCGAAGGCCGACGAGGGGGGGAGCATCACCGAGAGGCACATCCTCTTCGCTTTGGGCAATCTCCTTATCGATACCTACGGGAAGGGGAAACCCTTGTTGGAGTTCCTCGAGTCCGCCTTCAAACTCGAGCTCTCGGGGCGTATACGGGAGTACTTAAACGATCCCGGCAATCCTCACTACCCCTACGACCTTTTAGGGGCCCTCAAGATTTCCTTTATCGATAAGATATTCATCCAGCCCAACGAAGAGGAGTGCGTCAACGTCGTGGATGCGGTGGGTTTCGCCAACTCGGTGGGGGCTATTCCCGCTTACGCATATTTAGGCGATGTAGCCGAGAGCCCCACCGGGGACAAAAAGGCGGAAGAGTTCGAGGACTCCTTCTTGGACGAGCTCTTTCCGGTCATCCGGGATTTGGGCTTCAAGGCGGTCACCTACATGCCCCCGAGAAACACCCGGGAGCAGCTCGAGCGGATCCGGCGGATGTGCAGTGAATACGGCTTTATGGAGATAAGCGGAGTGGACATAAACAGCTCGAGGCAGAGCTTCAGCTGCCCCATCATTTTAGAGCCGGAGTTTCGGCACTTGACCGACGCCACCTGGGCGCTCATCGCCCACGAGAAGCTCGCCTCCTGCGACCCGAGGTACGGGCTGTTTCGGGAGGACAATCCCTTAAGCGGTTCGAGTCTCGCGGAGCGGATTCGCCGGTACAACGAAGTCGGACGGCGGATGGACCATTTCCGGCCGGAAACGTGTACCGAGATGCTCGACGATATGATGAAAGAGTTATGATGAAAGAGGATAGACCATGAAAATACACGAATACGCGGCTTTTCTGGCCCCTTACTTGAGGGGATGCACCTTCGACGGTGAAAAGGGACGGATTGTCGTTACCGAAACCGGACCCGACCGTTTAGGCGATCTGATCAAGATAGAAAAGAAGGACGACGTCATCGGCCGCCTCGCCACAACGCCTTTGTTCCTGAAACCCGGAGAGGACAAAGCCGATGTACTTCGGGCTTACCAGGCGTACACGGAAGCCTATGGCCGGGCCCCCGACTATGTCGTACTCGAGGGCACCGCTCTCTTTGCCTTAGGCGAGACCTACGGCGAGGCGAAAAGCCGTCTCGGCGCGGCCCTCGGAGAGGGCGGCGGCGCGGAACAGAGCGGCGGCGGGCACGCCGGGGAGGAGAGAGCCTCCTCACTCGGTTTCGACCGGAACGCGGTTGTCCGGAACAAGACCGCGGTGGTCACCGGCGGTGCCCAGGGTTTCGGTGAAGAGCTCGTCCGGAAGCTCGTCGCCGCGGGATGTCACACGGTTATCGCCGATCTGAACATAGACGGCGCCCGGGAGCTCGCCGACGAACTCAACAGGGCTTACGGACGGACTACGGCCTTCCCCGTCGCGGTCAACGTGGCCGACGAAGAGTCGGTCCAAGGGATGGTCGATACCGTGGCGGTTACCTTAGGGGGAATAGATCTCTTCATAAGCAACGCCGGGGTACTCAAGGCGGGAAGCGTCAAGGAGATGAGCTCGAAAGACTTTACCTTCGTCACCCAGGTCAACTACCTAGGATATTTCCTCTGCGTCAAATACGCCTCCCGTATCATGGCGCTGCAGAACGAGCCGTCGGGCGAATACTTTACCGATATCGTCCAGATCAACTCAAAGTCGGGACTTGAGGGGTCCAACAAGAACGGGGCCTACGCGGGCGGCAAGTTCGGGGGTATCGGACTTACCCAGAGCTTCGCCAAGGAGCTCGTGGAGGACAACATCAAGGTGAACTCGATCTGCCCGGGCAATTTCTTCGACGGACCGTTGTGGTCCGATCCGGAAAAGGGACTCTTCGTCCAGTATCTGAACGCGGGAAAGGTCCCGGGGGCGGAGACTATAGCCGACGTAAAGCGTTTCTACGAGGAAAAGGTGCCCATGAAGCGGGGATGCGATGGATCGGACGTCATCAAAGCGGTATATTATTTAGTGGATCAGAAATACGAGACCGGCCAGGCGGTGCCCGTCACCGGCGGCCAGGTTATGCTCAAATAATGCGGGTATAGAAAGGAGAGAGGAATGAAGACAAAAGCGGTACGGCTCTACGGAAAACAGGATTTGCGGCTCGAGGAGTTCGAAATACCTGAGATAGGGGACGACGAAATCCTCGCCCATATTATATCGGACAGTATCTGCATGTCCTCCTATAAGGCGGCCAAGCAGGGGGGCGACCACAAGCGGGTCCCCGACGACGTGGCCGAGAACCCCGTTATCGTAGGACACGAGTTCTGCGGCGAGCTGGTGAAAGTCGGCTCGAAGTGGAGCGGGAAGTTCAAGGAGGGGCAGAAGTTCTCCATCCAGCCCGCCTTAAACTACAAGGGAAGCCTTGCGGCACCCGGCTACTCCTTCCCATATATCGGAGGGGACGCCACCTACATCATCATCCCCAACGAGGTAATGGAGATGGACTGCCTCCTCGAGTACAAAGGCGATGCCTATTACGCGGGATCCTTAGCCGAGCCCATGTCGTGTATCGTGGGGACCTACCACGCCATGTATCATACACGGCCGGGAAGCTACGAACACATCATGGGGATCAAGGAGGGAGGTTCCATGGCAATCCTCGCGGGGGTCGGCCCCATGGGATTGGGCGCCATCGATTACGCCCTCCACGCCCCGAGGCGTCCGGGTTTATTGGTGGTTACCGACATAGACGACGCCCGGCTCGAGCGGGCCGCGTCGATCTACACCGTGGAGGAGGCGAAGCGGCAGGGGGTGGAGCTCCACTATGTCAACACCCGGGACATCGACGATGTCGAGAAGCATCTCAAAGCGTACACCGATACCGACGGCTTCGACGACGTCATGGTCTTCGCCCCGGTACGTCCGGTGGTCGAGCAGGGGGACAAGATATTAGGCCGGGACGGATGCCTCAACTTTTTCGCCGGCCCCACCGATCCCGAATTTTCGGCACAGCTCAACTTCTACAACGTCCACTACGCCTCCACCCACTTAGTGGGGACCTCCGGGGGAAACACCGAGGACATGCGGGAATCCCTCGAGATGATGGGGAAGGGGTTGATAAATCCCGCCACTATGATAACTCATGTGGGAGGCCTCAATTCGGTTGTGGAGACAACTCTGCATCTCCCGGACATCCCCGGGGGAAAAAAGCTTATCTACACAAATATTGAACTCGACCTCACGGCTATTGAAGATTTTGCAGAAAAAGGAGATAATAACCCGTTCTTTGCGGAGCTCGCGAAGATTGTAGAAAAGAACAACGGTCTCTGGTGCGTGGAGGCGGAGAAGTACCTCCTGGAGAACGCCCCACAGATCTGAGGGGTTATTTGAACTGGACGGGATCTGACGGAAAGGCGCTGTACGGACTCCTCTTCGAAGAAGCGAACAACGCCGTCATAATCTTTGATCAAAACGACCGCATTCTCGACGTCAACAAGCAGGCCTGCCGATTGTACGGCTACGGACGGGAAGAATTTTTGGAGCTCACCCTTTCGGATTTACAAGCCGCCAAGGGGAACCATAGTCCCGGAAGAACCATCCGCGAAGAGCTCGACAATTACGGTTCGGTTCCCTTCGAAACAACCGACGTTACCAAGGCCGGCCGGGTCATCGATGTGGAAATTAGCAACACCTCCATGGAGATAGACGGCCGGAGGTTGGTCCTCTCCATTTCCCGCAATATCACCGAACGGAAGCGCCGGGAGCGGGAAGCGGCGGAGGCCCTCGCCCTGCAGCGGGCCGTGGTAGAGAGCCCGAAGAACATCAATATATGGTCGATCGACCGAAGTTTCCGCTATACTTTTTTCAACATGGCCCACAAGACGGGAATGAAGGATGTATGGGAGGCGGATATCCGGGTCGGAGACAACATTTTAGACACCTTGACCGATCCGGAGTACCGCCGGACGGTGGAGGAGAACTACCGAAGCATTTTCGAAGGAAGGCAGCACCGGTCGGTGGATAAACTCGCCCTCCCCGAAGGGGGGTACCGGTACTACGAGAACTTCGCTACCCCTATGCGGGATTCCGAAGGGACAATTATCGGGGCCACCGTCTTTGCCACCGACATCACCGACAGGATGCTCCTCGAGGAGGAGCTCAAGCACAAGATCGCCCTCCTCGAATCGATCATGAACAGCCCCCCCGACATCCTTATCTTGAGTGTCGACCGGGAATACCGCTACACCTTCTTCAACAAGGCCCATCGCAGGGGGATGCTCGAGGTATGGGGGACCGAACCGGAGATAGGAAAGCGGGTCTTCGAGATTTTACCCGACGAGGAGTACCGTAGGGAGGTAAAGTATTACTACGAGCTCGGCTTCGCCGGGGAGTCGTGGTCGCGGACGAGCCGGTTCGTCGACCGGAACGGTCGGGAGAGATACTTCGACAATCTCTCCGCCCCGGTCAGAGACAAGGACGGAAAAATCATCGGGCTTACCGTGTTTATCACCGAGGTCACCGAGCGGATGAAGACGGAAATGCGCCTCAAAGAGTCGCTCGCGGAAAAGGAGATCCTTTTACGAGAGGTCCATCACCGGGTCAAGAATAACCTTCAGATCGTTTCGAGCCTCTTGAATATGCAGATAGCCCGGGAGAACGAGGGGACGGTGATCGAGCAGCTCGTGGAGAGTCAGAACCGGATCGTTACCATGGCCCTTATCCACGAGCACCTCTACGAATCGGAGAGCCTCGCCAAGATCGATATCGGGAGCTACATCCGGGAGCTCGCCGAGGTAATACTCCGGACCTATTCGGTAAAGCGGCGTACCCTCCGTACCGAGTTCGCTCTCGAAGCCCACAGCTTCGACATCGAAACCTCTATCCCCTTAGGGCTCATCTTCAACGAGCTCATGACGAATGCCGTCAAGTACGCCTTTCCCGATGACAGGGATGGAACTATACGAGTTTCTTTCCGGACGGAAGAAAGCGGAGATCAAGTGACCGCCTGCCTGGAGGTGGCCGACGACGGGGTCGGGTGTGATACCTCTCGCCTCCAGCCGGGTCCTTCGAGCGGCCTGGGACTGCAGATCGTCGAAGCTTTGGCCGGCCAGCTCGGCGGTACGTACGAATCCGAGTGCAGAGAGGGCCTTGTGTCCCGGGTAAGATTTCCCCTTTCACGCGGCGCCGATTAGGGTGTGCCCCGATCGTGCCGTCGGGGTATTTACCGGCTACCGTTGTAGTTGACCAGCATTCCGAAGACTACCTCAATATAGTCGTCCGTTACCGCTTCCACTAAAAGAAGGGGATCGAACTCGAACGACAAAATGGGGAGGCTCCAGTCCCGGTTGTCCCAGCTGAGGCCGAATAGAATACCGTCCCGGAAGAAGTACATGTCCCGGAGTATTTCCACCTTCATAGCACCTTCTACGTCCCTGCTGGTAACGATGTTCCCTTCGATAAGGAAATCGATACTGATTCTGGTTCCCTCGGGGAGATAGACGATGTTGCGCCGCAAATTGAAATTCTCCCGCCCATTGTCAGCCGAATCCTTGAAGACCATTCCCGCCTCGAGTATTTCGACGTTCCGTCTTCCCCGGACCCGCTCTTCGGTTCGGCTGTCGTTGAAGGTCATGGCGAAGTCGTACTCGATCTCCATGAAGAGGTTTTCGGGGCGGTAGTCGGTCTCGAAGGTATAATGGCTTACGAAGTTGTCGATCTCGAGGTCGATGTCGTTCCGGGTGGTGTACCAGGTTTCCCCGTCGGTGGAGACTAGGGCCTCGTTTTTCTTTCCCTCGGTTACGTAGATGGGCCGCTCGAGGATTACCGTGTTGTTTTCGAGGGTGCGCATGAGAGCTCCGGGGACCGTCTTCCCCTCCTTGCTCTTGATGATCATCCGGGTCCCCTCGAGCATCTCGTAGACCCGCTTCGCCTCGCTGTTTTTCTTATAGAAAGACCGGAACGCCTCGACGTCGCCGCTGATCTTGTTGGCCCTATCGATCATGTAATCGGTCCATTCGAGGATATTTACCGTCTCGGCCTCCGGAGAGGGGCGCCCGCAGGAGGCGGTCAAGAACGCCGCCCCGACGGCGAGGATAACGAGGATTGGAAGGTACAGCTTCATACCCCGAATATATCACTATTTTTGGTGAAGGCAAAAGGAAGGTAAGGACTTAATGCGAAATTAACACCATCTTATTGCAGGCGTATCCCCACGATCGGGGGCACTCCTTACCGGGAAAACTCCTCCACCGTGTCGAACATGGCGAGAACGTTTTCCACCGGGGTCTCCTCGAGGATCGAGTCGTGGCTCGCCCCGGCGACATATCCCCCGCCCGGGGCCATGATCTCGAGGATCTCCAGGGTCTTTTTCCGGACCCATTCCGGAGTCTCCCCGTCGATAACGATGTGGTGGGAATCGACGGCCCCGTTGAGCAATATGGCATCACCGAAGTCCCGCTTGAGCCCTGCCGGGTCCATTCCAACCGCGTCGGGCTGCAGGGCGTGGAGGCCGTCTAAGCCCGCCTCGATCATATCGGGGATGAGCGGTCTGAAGCCCCCGCAGCAGTGGAGCATTACCTTAAGGTCGTACCGGTGGCCCAAGTCTATAAGCCGCGTCAATCCGGGAAGGAGAAACCGGCGGAAGAGGTCCACACTCACCAGCGGTCCGTTCTGGCTTCCCAAATCGTTCCCGATAAAAAAGATATCTATCTCGTCCGCGGCGGCCTCGAAGGTGTTTTTGCTTACCCCGTGATAGTAGTCGACGATCCGCGAAAAAATCTCCTCGGCGACCTCGGGATAATCGAACATCATGTAGTAGAGGTTTTCGTGGCCGACCAAATCGATGGCGTCGTGCCAGTAGGGGGACCAATCGCCGCCTAAGATCGCGTATTTCCCGCCCCATAGCCGGGCATCCTCGGCTACGCGGGAGACGTCCATCCACTCCGGATCGGGCCACCTGTAATCGGCGACCTCCTCTACCGTGGTCGCCCCGGCCAAGGGGTGGGAGAGGGGCTGCCCGTAACCGATGCCCCGCCGCTGCACTCCGAAGGGACTCTCCCAGGTAGCCCCTTCTTCGAGCTCTATAGAAGGACCTGCATAGCGGGAGAAGACCCGCCTGAAATCGTCCCCGAAACGGAGCCGGAGTCCCTCGTCGTCGAGGCCTAAGGTCCGCTTGGCCTTCGCCCAGAACTCGTCGCTCGCCCCGCACCAGCGGGGGACCTTGTCCGGCTCCCGGTGATCAAAGGCCGTCATAACCCGTTCGCGGGAGGTCATAATCTACTCCTCGTCTTTTCGTGTGTCTCTTTCCAATCATCATGTATCACGGACGACCGCGGTGATGCAAGTTAAATATTTCGAAGCCGGAATCTCAGTTATTGAGGTTGCGCCGCGGGGGAACCGGATTTAGCATAGTATGTAAAGGAGGAATCTATGACATCCAAAGAACGGTTGATGACGGCGATACACGGCGAGAAGCCCGACAGGCTGCCCGCCACCGTTCATCAATGGCAGGGATACCATCTGGATAAATATTTAAACGGCATATCCGACCTGGAGGCATTCGAGTTGACCGGCCTGGATGCGCAGATCCAGTACTTCGAGGACATGGCCCAGTTCTGGCTTGTCGACGCCGACTTTACCAAGCTCAACACACCCGATTGGAAGGACGAGCCCGAAGTCGTGAGCGACGATCCCGACGACCGGGTAACCAAACACACCATCACCACTCCCGAGGGGGTTTTGACCTACGATACCGCGGGGAACCGGAAGACCACCTGGATTACCAAGTACTTAATCGAAAAGGACGAGGACATCGATTTGATCGAGAAGTACATGCCGGTGCCCAAGCTCGATCTTAAGCCCGTCGCCAAGCGGTACGACGAGATCGGAGACGACGGAATCCTCCGGGGTTTCGTGTGGGGAGATCAGGCGGGATGCTGGCAGCACGCCGCGTGCCTCATGGACGTCAACGAGCTGATCCTTGCCACCTACGACAAACCCGACTGGGTGCACCGGTTCTTAAAAGTCCTCCTGGACAAGAAGCTCGAGTTTATCGAGAGCATGAAGGGTGCCAGGTTCGACCTGGTGGAAACCGGCGGAGGGGCCTCATCGTCCACTCTTATTTCTCCGAGCATCCACGAGGAGTTCTGTCTTCCCTACGACCGGGAGATGCACGACGCCCTCCATTCCCTGGGATTCAAGACCACCTACCACACCTGCGGGGGGACCTTCGGAATAGAGGAATACATCGTGGAGAACAACACCGACGTCTCCGAGACCCTGGCCCCGGTAAGCGTGGGGGGCAACCAGGAGCCCTGGGATTTCAAGGAGAAGGTGGGCGACCGGATAGCCCTCATCGGAGGGATCGACCAGTTCAACACCCTCGAGGGAAGCGAAGAGACTATCCGAAGCGCCGTTAAGAAGCTCTTCGAAACCGTCGGCCGCGGCGGGGGATACATCTGTTCCTGTTCCGACCACTTCTTCGAGGCACCGGTGGAAAACTTGAAGATCTTTGCCCGAACCGCCGCGGAGTGCGTGTACTGAGCCGGGAATACGGGCTCCGGGCGGTCTTACCGGAAGAACAGTAACACCGCCGCCGCTAAGGTGGTGGCGATTATGAGGAGCCGGTACAACCTCTCGGGGATGAGCTTGACGATCTTGACCCCTGCAAAGGCTCCGAGGGCGATAGCAGGCAGCAGGAGCAGGTCGAAGAGAAAGGTCCGTAAGGTTATCGTCTTCCACAGAAAGATGTGGAGCGGCATCTTCAAGACGTTGACGATGAAGAAGTACCACGCTCCGGTCCCGATAAAGACGTTTTTCGGAAGCCGCATGGAGAGCATGTACAGCGACATAATAGGACCGGCGGCGTTCCCGATCATGGTTGTAAATCCGCCCGCCGTTCCCATTATTCCGGAAAACCACCAGTGGTTGGGGACCGTCTTCGATTTCCTCAGATCGTTGGCGATCAATAGGATGGTCCCGAGGATAATGATTGCCGCTAAGAGTAGGGTAAAGACCTCGTCGGAGATGAGCCTTCCCACCACCGCCGCAATTCCGACTCCCCCCAGGGCCCAGGGCATGAGCCTTAAGACGTGGTACCAGCTGGTGTGTTTGGTATAGTAACTCACCGCGTATACGTCGGCCATGATAAGAATGGGAAGGAGCATACCCGTTGAGGGACGGGCCCCGAAGATCATCGCGAACAGGGGCACCACCGCCATGCTTACACCGGACAGCCCGGTTTTGGCCATTCCGATGAGCATTCCGCAGATAACGGCTATAACCCACTCGAAGGGTGCGAGTCCGAAGGACTGAAGAAATTCGACCATAGGGGCCCATGATAGTAGGTTCGGCCGCCGGGGGCAAGCAGGGAACTGCTCAATAATTCCCGACAAATTTGCTCATGAGAAACTCGTACACTATACTTGTCTATAGGAGGATACTCATGGGTAATATAGGAATTCCCGAGCTGCTGCTGGTCCTGTTTCTGGTGCTGCTCCTCTTCGGCGCTAAGCGGCTTCCGCAGATAGCCCGGTCCATCGGCAAGTCATTGAAAGAGTTCAAGACGGGAATGAAAAGCACCTTAGAGGATGATTCCGACGAGGGGGGCCCCGCCGGGTGAAATTCTTCGGACGGGAGGAACGGCGCCTTCCCTTCTGGGACCACGCGGAGATACTCCGGAGGAAGCTAATTCTCACGGCGGTTTTTTTTCTCGCCCTATCTATCGTCGCCTTCGTCTTTCGGGAGTACCTGCTCGCCTTTTTCTTAAACCCCCTCGAGGGGGTCGACGTCGAACTCCATTATTTCAAACCCCAGGAAAAACTCGTCACCTACGTCAAGCTCGCGGTCAT
>CAZXMO010000037.1:0-11217 GCA_964641125.1 uncultured Spirochaetales bacterium | reverse complement strand
CCTTTCTGGCCTATCGGATTATCGCTCCCACGGCCCTCGAGTTCTTCCTACGTTTAAGCCGTGGAGACGGAATCGTCCCGGTATGGGGGATGGAGCACTACATCCGATTGGTGACGAGTCTCCTCCTCGGGGTAGGGCTGGTTTTCGAGCTTCCCCCGGTGCTGCTTCTGCTGGCGGGGTCGGGGATCGTGGAGGTGGAGAGTCTGGCGAAGGGACGGAAGATCGCCCTCATTGTCGGGTTCGTAACCGGGGCGGTGCTCACCCCGCCGGATATCTGGACGCAGGTCGTAGTAGGTGTAGCCCTGTACCTCCTCTACGAGATAACCCTGGTAATCGCGCGTCTCGTTGCGCGGAGGAGGACGACGGATGATCGACTCGTCGAAAGAAGCTGACGGCGCCCTGTCTCGAAAAAACGATCAGGAACGGGACGAGGGACTGACTCGGGGAGAATTCTTGAGTAAGAGCGGATCCTACCTCGCCGCCGCGGCGGGGGCGCTCCTCTTTTCCCGGGCCGGAAGGCTTTTCGGGCAGTCCGGCGGCGGGGGAAACCGGTACGATCTCGCGGCTGTAGTAAACGGCGAGCCGGACCGGATGTTCGACGCGGGGATAGATCCCTTAGGCGGGATGAGCCGCTTCGTCGGCAGGGGGGACACCGTTCTCATCAAGCCGAACATGTCGTGGCACTCCGGGCCCGAGGCGGGGGCGAATACCAATCCCAAACTTATAAAGCGGATCGTGGAGCACTGCTTCGACGCCGGAGCCCGCAGAGTGTATGTCTTGGATCATACCTTGAGCCGCAACGCCTATCAGGTAAGCGGGGTCGCGCCCGCGGCCGAGGAAGCGGGGGGGCAGGCGGTCCCCGCCGACGCCTCGAGGTACTATCAGGAGGTGAGAGTACGGGGAGCGGAAAGACTTACCAGCCTAAAGGTCCATGAGATCGTCCTCGAAGCGGACGTTCTCATAAGTGTCCCGGTGATGAAGCACCACAGCAGTACCTATCTGACCTGCGGCATGAAGAACCTGATGGGACTGGTGTGGGACCGGGGGTTTTACCACCGGAACGACCTCCACCGGTGTATTGCCGAGTTCTGCCTGTTCCGGAAACCCGCACTGACGGTGGTTGACGCTTACCGGTTTATGCGCACCGGCGGTCCCGGGGGCAGAGGGAACTCCGACGTGATGCTTCAGAAGATGCAATTCCTGAGCCCGGATATTGTTGCCGCCGATGCCGCCGCGGCGGCCCAGGCGGCCATGTGGGGGATGTACGGTGCCGAGCGGGTCGATTACATCGACATCGCCCATAATTTAGGGCTGGGCAACAAGAACCTCGATCAGCTCAGTATACGGAAGATCCGCCTATGATGCGGCCCGCCGTTCCTTCCGGGCCCCCTCGGGGATGGCCGCCTAAGACCCGGCGCTACCGCGCCCTCCGCTGGGCCCGGATCGCCGTTTCGGTTATAGTTCTCGCCACCTTTATCACCGTCCTCCTTTTGTACGCGGGTATTTCCGGGGAGACCGGTCGGCTCCTGTCCCAACCGGTGAAGATCCAGTTCTACGCCCTGTTCCTCAGGACCACCGCGGCCGCGGGCTGGGCCGCCGCGGCGGGGCTCGCCGGGATGCTCATCGTCGCCCTTGCCGTTGGAAGGATCTACTGTTCCACCCTCTGTCCCCTGGGGACGATGCAGGACGGGTTTCTCGGCATATCCCCGTGGCGGAGGAGGCGCAGGTTTATGAACCGCCCGGCCCTAAGGACGGCGGCGCGCTTTATCGTCCTCGCCGCGGCCCTGGGGTTCTTCGTGACGGGCCTAAGCGTCCTGGTTGTCCTGATCGAGCCCTTCTCCATAGCGGCGCGGAGCGCGGTCCACATTTTCCGCCCCCTTTTAAACAGGAGCGCCGTGGCTCTTTCTGAATTGGGGATAATTTCCCGCTACACCGAGATCCCCGTATCGGTAATCTTCGCCTCGGGAACCCTCCTCGCCGGGCTCACCGCGGGCGGAGTGGTCATCTCTTCGTTTTTCAAGGGGAGGTTCTTCTGCAATACCGTGTGTCCGGTGGGGAGCATCCTGAGTCTTCCTTCACGGGTTTCCCTCTTCAAGCTCTCCATCGATCCCGATACCTGTATCGAGTGCGGCCGGTGCGAGAAGATGTGCAAGGCGGAATGCATCGATCTGTCGAAAAAAAAGATCCATTACGGGGACTGCGTCGTGTGTTTCGTCTGCGCCTCGGTCTGCCCGGTGGGAGCTATCGGTTTTACCCGCAGACCCCGGAGAGGGGACCGAAGGGCCTTCACCGGGAGTTCGCGGTCTGCGGATCTCGGCGGGGGAACCTCCGAGGAGAAGGGACTGACCCGGGGTGAATTCTTCTCCTTCCTCGGGAGGATTACGGCGGCCGCGGCACTCTTCCTCTTTATTAGACCCGCCCGGCTCTTCGGGATCCACTTCGGCGGTGGTACCGGGGAGTATCCGGCGGCCAAGGCGATCCCCATCGCCCCTCCGGGGGCGGGGAATCTCGAGCGGTTCGTCAGGCAGTGTACCGCCTGTCACTCCTGCGTCGCCCACTGCCCGGAGAAGGTGATTATCCCGTCGGGACTGGAGTACGGAATACGGGGATTGGCTGTCCCCCTCCTCGGCTTCCGCTACGGCTACTGCGAGTACGAGTGCAACGTCTGTACTCAGGTCTGCCCTACCGGAGCTCTCAGACCGTTGAAACTCCCCGAAAAGAAGCTCACCAAGATAGGGACATCCCGGGTCATCGAAAACCGGTGCATCGTCTTCTCCGAAGAGACCGCCTGCGGGGCCTGCGCCGAGATCTGTCCCACCGCCGCGGTAATCATGGTCCCCTACCGGAGAAACCTGACCGCTCCGCAGGTAACCGACTCCATCTGTATCGGCTGCGGCTCCTGCGAGCACGTCTGCCCGGTGGAGGGACGCAAGGCGATCGTGGTGCAGGGTCTGACCGGGCAGACCGTCGCCGAGGTCAGGGAAAAGGTCCCCGAGAGCGGGCTCACGGAATCCCCCGATTCGGCCCCCGGCGACTCCGGTGGAGACGAATTCGCCTTTTAATACTCTTCTAGCAATCTTCGGTACTCTCCCTACTGTTGCCCGGAAAATGGCAAATTGGTATATTGAAGATCGTGAGAAGGAGTAAATACGTGGCTGAATCATATAAAGATGTACCGAAAAAAGTAATCGTCCTAGCCTGCGGAGTGCTTAGGATGGACATAGCCGAGCTGGAACGCAGGTTCGATCTGGAAATAGAGACCTCCTACCTCGAAGGGGGACTCCACAACGTTCCCAACGAGCTTCGCACCCGCCTCCAGGAGGCCGTCGACCGGGTGTCCGGGTCGCGGGAGTACGAGCGGATAATCCTAGGCTACGGAGTCTGCGGCCGGGGAACGGTGGGGCTTTATTCCCGGGACGTGCCTCTCGTGATTCCGAGGGTCCATGATTGTATCTCTCTCTTTTTAGGATCGGACGCGGCCTACAGAAAGGAGTTCGCCGGATGTCCGGGGACCTACTATATTTCCGCCGGATGGTACGACGAGCAGGTCCAGCCGAAGGGAGAAAAGTCGTTGGAAAGGCGCCCTCAGGACGAGGCGTTGTGGAACAAGGGGAAGGAGTACTTCGCCGAGCGGTACGGGGAAAAGAACGCGGAAGCGATAAGCCGCTTCTACAGCAGCTGGCAGAAGAACTACTCCCGGGCGGCTTTTATCGACACCGGAGCCGGGGACCGGGAAACCTACGGTTCCTATGCGAAGGATTTAGCCGAGGAGTTCGGATGGGAATACAAGCGTATCGAAGGTACCCAAGATCTCTTGGAGAAGATGTTCGATCCCGATCCGAGCCGCTATCCTTCTGAAATTCTCGTCGTACCCCCGAACCACGTGACCGAGTTCGATCCAAAAGGCAAGGGGCTTATTGCCGTTCCCGTGTGGAAGCGGGAGGAGGACTTCGACGAGACCGTCGTATACGGGGCGGAAACCCCCACGGAAACCCCCACGGATACCCCCACCGCAGCCGGTCCCTCGGCCCCCCCTGAGGGTTCCGTGGCCGGTTCCGGACGAAACCGACGCAGGGGGCTCGGCATCGATGCCGGGGGAACATATACCGACGCGGCGGTGTTCGATTTCGCCGGCAAAAACGTTCTGACCCGGGCGAAAGCGTTGACGACAAAGTGGGACTTTACCGTGGGTATCACCGAGGCCATCGACAATCTCGACTCGTCCTATCTGAAGGATATCGATCTCGTGTCGGTCTCCACCACCCTCGCCACAAACGCCATTGTGGAGGGATACGGGCAGAAGGTAGGCCTCCTCTTGATGCCTTCGGGGGTCTTCGATCCCCGGCAGATACACAACGAATCCTTTGCGGTCATCAAAGGACGCCTCGACATCGCGGGAAGGGAGCAGGAACCGGTGGATGTCGACGAGGTGGAGAGGGTCGTGATGAAGATGCGTGATAAAGACGGGGTAAACGTCTTCGCAGTCTCCGGGTACGCGGGATCGGTCAATCCGGAACACGAGCTCGCAGTCAAGGCGGTCATCGAGAACACCACCGAACTCCACGTCTGCTGCGGCCACGAGCTCTCGGACCTTCTCAATTTCTACGTCCGCGCCAATACGGCGGTCTTAAACGCCCGGATCATCCCCCTCCTCGAGCAGTTTATCGAGGATGTAGAGCGGTCTCTGGAAAAGCGGAACATTTCAGCCCCGGTGATGGTGGTGAAGGGTGACGGAAGCCTGATGAGCTCCTCCATGGCGAAGGAGCGCCCTATCGAGACGATCCTCTCCGGGCCCGCCGCGAGCATAGCCGGGGCGAGGTACCTGAGCGGCCTCGTCGACGCCACCGTGGTAGACGTGGGCGGTACCACCTCGGATATCGGCACTATCCGGGAGGGCAGTGTCGAGGTCTGCCCCACCGGGTCGAGGGTCGGCGGCTGGCGGACCCACGTTCGGGCGCTGGACATGAACACCGTGGGCTTGGGCGGCGACAGTCAGATCCTCTTGGAGGATCAGAAGCTTTCCATCGGGCCGAGGCGGATCGCGCCTATCTCCTGGCTCGGGGCCCGAAACGATATTGCCCGTGCCCTCGAGTATGTGGAGAGAAAGCTCGACTACTATCTCGCCACCACCCGGCCGATCGAATTTCTCATGGCAACCGGAAAAGCGCCTAGCAAGCTTCCGGACACTACGGAGAAAAAGCTCTTAGAGGTCCTCGAGAAGGGTCCCGCTTCGATCGTCGAGCTGACCGAACGGATGGACCTCGGCCACTGGCTCATGCTCCAGTCGGCGCGCCTCGAAGAGGAATATGTCGTACAGAGGTGCGGGCTCACTCCCACCGACATCCTCCATGTGAGGGGAGAAATGGACCTCTGGGATTCCGAGGCCGCAGCGAGGCTCCTTCGGATCGTCGCGGGGCGTGCACAGATGGATCCCGCCGAGTTCGGCGAGGAGGTGTTCCGGCGCATAACCGACCGGTTGTTGAGCGAGCTTATCCGGAAGCAGCTCGAATTACCTCGGGGCGCCGACGAGGCTGCGGGGGATTGTCCGGTATGCGACGCGGTGATGGCGAATATCCTCGGAGGGGGAAATGCCCGGTTTAGGATCAACGCCGAGTTCAAGCATCCTATTATAGGCCTAGGAGCCCCGGTGGGGTTCTTTACCCGGGAGATACCGGACAAGGTGGATGCGGAGATACTCATTCCGCCGAACGCCGATGTCGCGAATGCGGTCGGAGCGATAACCAGTTTTATTTCGGTGGTCAAGCGGGCCCATGTGGTTCCCACCCTCGAGGGGGGCTTCGCGGTCCAGGGGCTTCCCCGGGCCGAAAGGTTCGAGGAGTTAGAAGCGGCCCACGCCTACGCGGTTAAGGCCCTGGAAGCCGAGGTTATCAGGCTCGCCGAGGAGGCGGGAACGAGTCAGCGGAAGGTCCATATGCACATCGACGACCGGATGACCACCATAGCCGACGGCTCGGAGCTCTTCCTGGAAAGGATCCTGACCGCCTCGATAACCGGTCTTCCCGACCGAACCGCCGCGGGGTAGGCGGCTACTCGAGGCTCTTCTTAGTCGCCTTCGCCTTTTCCACGTACCTCGCGGCGGAGCCCTTGAGCTTCTCCACGTCTTCGTCGGTCAGTGTCCTGATCGCCCTGGCGGGGCTCCCGATGATGAGCGACCGGTCGGGGAACCGCTTGTTCTCGGTAACCAGGGCCCCCGCACCGACTACGCACTCGTTTCCTATAACCGCGTTACTGAGTATTATCGCCCCCATTCCGACGAGCGACCTGTCGCCTATGGTGCAGCCGTGTAAGACCGCGCTGTGTCCCACGGTCACGTCGTTTCCTATGTGAGTCGGAGTATCGGTGTCTACATGGACAACCGAATTGTCCTGAATATTGGTGTTATCGCCGATCCGGATCGGGGCCATATCTCCGCGGATTGTTACATTGAACCATACCGACGCGTCCCGGCCCAATACCACATCCCCGATAACGTCGCCGCTCGGGGCGACGAAGGCCGCCTTCGTAACGTCGGGGTTTAGGTCTTTATGCTTGTAAATCATGCTGACTCCTTCCTCTTATGCTGCTTCGAGGGTAGGGAATACCTACCTCTTTGTCAATTCTTGCTTGTCTTGCCGTCACCGTAAGATTACACTGTGAGAATGGCGTTAGGAAATTCCCCGTGGTTCGAGGATGAGACTTTCTGGCTGCACTTTGCTCCGGTTATGTTCTCCGCGGACCGGTGGGCGAAGTCCCGGGAAGAGATGGAGAAGGCGGCCGGCATACTCGGACTCGAACCGGGAGACAGAGTCCTCGACGCCTGCTGCGGCGTAGGAAGGCACTCCGTCGAGCTTCATGATTTGGGCTGTTCCGTAACAGGAGTTGACCGCCTGCAGGCTTATCTCGACGCCGCCCGGGAGACCGCCGCCGAGATCGACGGAGAAATCGAGTTCCTACTCGAGGATGTCCGTCGCTTTGTCCGTCCCGAGTACTTCGACGGGGCGATAAACATGTTCACCTCTTTAGGCTACTTCGACGACCTCGACGACGAGCTCCTTTTTTTGAAAAACGTCCATGCATCGCTGAAACCGGGGGGATCCTTCCTCATCGACGTGATGGGAAAGGAGATCCTCGCTAAGTTCTTCACGCCCGCCGAATGGTACGAGGCCGACTGCGGCCTGGTTCTGGCGGAGTACACCATTTTAGACGGCTGGACCCACCTTCATAACCGGTGGATCGTGATAAACGACGAGGGGCGGTACGAATACAGCTTCGCCCACCGGATCTTTTCGGGAGCGGAGCTTACTGATCTCCTGAAGAGGGCCGGCTTCGACACGGTAGAGGTCTACGGGAGCCTCGACCGCATACCCTATGATAACAACGCCGAGCGGCTGGTGGCGGTGGGAAGGAAGGAACCGGTGTAACCGAATTACCGGCCCTGGATATCACCCCTCCGCGATCAGCTTTTTAAGAAACTCGATATCGGTCCGGTCGGCCTCGTTCTTGTCCTTTCGATTCTCTTTCATTAGGAGAAGATCCTCGGGCGAAGCGATGAGGAAGGAGAAGGAGTCGAGTTCGATTTTTTGGGCGTGATCGGTCAAACGGGAAAAGGGAATCCCCGGCTCGAAGAGAAAATCCACCTGGGTAGTGACGTCTATCATTTTATGTGGGATTTCACGATTCTCCAGCGGGGAAGCCAACTCGATGAAGCTCACCGCCCCCGCCTTTTTTATCTCTATCCAGTCCAGGGCCTCTTCAGCCGAAGGGAGAACGGTACAGGATTCTTCATTTACCCGGACAACCAGGTAGTAATTCCTCGGGTACATCAGGTTTACTACGGTGTCGATTTCAAGTATGGGGACGGCCACGTCGACGTCATGTGTAACCCGCGGGCTGCCGTAGAGTCTCAGGGCCATTCCGCCTATAACGATGAACGGAACGTCATTGTCGGCGAGAAGCCTAAGTATCTCTTTATGGGTCACGCTTGTTTTTCCTTCGGAATGAATCGATAAAGTATCTCTTCCCTCCCTCCGGATCGAGCTCGAGGATATTCCTGGAAGCCCGTTCGAGGGAATCGAGGATCTCCTCCGGCCTCTTGCCGGTCAGGATCTTTCTCTGCTCTTCCCTCGATATCATTTTGTTATTCATGAACCGCCCTTTTCCCTGCCTTAAATGTAGCCCCCTCACTTAACGGAGGTCAAGAGTCCTCGACGGCGCGATAAGTCAATTTTTTCCCATGCCGGGACGATTCTCTCCATTCCTTTTTATCTCGCGATGAACTATCATTAAAGGAGATACATAACAGGAGGATACTATGAGCGCACATTATTTTATCGGAAACAAAGAATACTTTCCCGGGGTCGGGAAAATAAAATTCGAGGGCAAGGATTCGGATAATCCCCTATCATTCAAGTTCTACGACCCCGACAAGAAGATAGACGGAAAGACGATGCGGGAACACCTGCGCTTCGCCGTTGCCTACTGGCACACCTTCTGCAACACCGGTGACGATCCCTTCGGCCCGGGGACGGCGGTCTTCCCATGGGACGTGAAGGACGATCCGATGGAGGCGGCCAAGGACAAGCTCGACGCCGCCTTCGAGTTCTTTACCAAGCTCGGCGTCGACTTCTACTGCTTCCACGACCGGGACATCGCTCCCGAGGGGAAGAGCGTCGCCGAATCGGAAAAGAACCTCCAAACTCTCGTCGATCTCGCCAAGGAGCGGCAGAAGAGTACCGGGGTAAACCTCCTGTGGGCGACGGCGAACCTCTTTTCCCACCCCCGGTACATGAACGGGGCCGCCACCAATCCCGACTTCGCCGTGGTCACCCATGCCGCCGCCCAGGTAAAAGCCGCCATCGACGCCACGGTGGAGCTCGGCGGTGGGAACTACGTCTTCTGGGGCGGCCGTGAAGGGTACTCGAGTTTGTGGAACACCGACATGAAGCGGGAGCTCGACCACATGGCGATGTTTCTGGATAAGGCGAAGGACTACGGCCGGAAGAACGGATTCAAAGGGTCTTTCCTAGTCGAGCCGAAGCCGATGGAGCCCACCAAGCACCAGTACGATTACGACGCGGCGACGGTAATCGGCTTCCTCCGACACTACGGACTGGACAAGGATTTCAAGCTGAATATCGAGGCCAATCATGCGACCTTGGCCGGACACAGCTTCCGCCACGACCTTAAAACCGCCGCCGACGCGGGACTGTTGGGGAGCATCGACGCTAACCGGGGGGACCCCCAGAACGGATGGGACACCGACCAGTTTCCCTCCGACGTCTACGACACCGTCGCCGCAATGCTCGTGGTCCTCGATATGGGCGGCTTTACATCAGGAGGTCTCAACTTCGACGCGAAGAACAGACGGAACTCCACCGATTTGGAAGACATGTTCATCGCCCACGCCGGGGGAATGGACGCCTTCGCCCTAGGTCTCGAAATGGCCTATGCGATAAAAAACGATTCCAAGATCCCCGGTATGGTAAAGGAGCGCTACGCTTCCTACGACTCCGGCGACGGGAAGAGTTTCGAGAACGGCAAGCTCGACCTCGCCGCCCTAAGAGACTTGGCCGAAAAGAACGGCGAACCCGAGCAGCTGAGCGGCAAACAAGAGGTCTACGAGAACGAACTCAACAGGATTCTGTTCAGATAACGAAATATAGTAACGCATCCCCGGCCGCATTCGCAGCCCGCGGCCGGCGGATGCATATCATTCGAAAATCCTCTTTACCGTTTTCAGCGTAATATGCAAATGGACCGGGACCTGAGGCGATAGAATAAGAATACACGGAAGGTACCGGAACAAGGAGACAGCATGGCATTGACAATGGTAATTGTAATGGAAGCAAAGCGGGGAAAGGAAAAAGAGCTGACCGATCTGTTAACGAGCCTATTAGAGCCGAGCAGAAAAGAAAAAGGCTGCCTCTTCTATAAACTGCATACTGATATGGATTATCCCCGGAGGGTAGTATTTTACGAAGGGTGGGAATCCAAGGAGGCGCACAGTCTCCACGACCGGACCGAACACGTAAAGAAATTCCTCGCAAGAAAAGATGAGCTGGTGCAGTCGCTGATAGTATACAACCTCGAGGAGGCCCCATAGATTTGGAGCCCGGGAGCTTGCGAAACCCCACTCTTTGGAATACTCTTTCCTTAGAAAGGGGCTGTTCCGATCCGGAATAGCTTTAAGGAGAGCTTTTTGTCTGGAGATTATTCAGTAGATCTGGAACAGGTACGTACATTCCTCGCGCAAAAACAGGAGAAGCGCCGTTCCCGGCTGAGAACTCGGTGGAATGAGGCGAGGAGTGATTGTGAAGCAATTGTGGAGCACATCCGCCGGGTCTACTCCCCCCGCAGGATATACCAATGGGGCTCTCTCCTTGATTTTTCTTCTTTCAGTGAGGTTTCCGATATCGATATTGCCCTGGAGGGAGTGGATGGACCGGAGGAGTACTTTGCAATCCTTGGGGATGCGATGAAGATGACCGATTTCCCCCTGGATATCGTAGAACTGGAGAAGCTTGATCCGGAGACTGCAAAAGGAATCCGTGAAAGGGGGAGGCTTGTGTATGAAAACAGAAAATAGCGCACTGGCCGGTATCATTGAGAAAAACCTGGGAATGCTGGAAAAACTTTTTGGATCGATGGAGCAGGTCTACAGGGAAGATCTGGAGCTCCTGGGAAAGACCGATCGATCGGCCCTCATGGTGGCGGGAATCCTAGAAAATTATTACACATGCCTCGAAACGATTTTTTTCAGGATATCCCAGCACTTCGAAAACAATCTCTCTGCGCACCAATGGCACCGGGACCTGCTGGAGAAGATGACCATCGACATTGAAGGGGTCCGGATAGCTGCAGTATCAGGGGAAAGCTATCCACGGCTTTTAGAGCTTCTAAAATTCCGTCATTTCCGTCGCTACTATTTTGAGATGGAGTACGATTGGGACCGGCTGGAGTTCCTAAGGAAAAAGCTTTCCGAAGTTCATGCCCTAATAAAAAGAGATTTAGAGCACTTTCTCGGATTTTTGAAGGCGATTTGAGGGAAACTAAGCTGGTCAAACAGTTTTCCAAGGGCATCTTAGTAAATCTATCGGATCCTCCTGTACACAGGACGCAGGGCCGAACAGCAGCCAAAGGCTACGACCAGGCTCATTAAGTACAGGCGGCAATGCTTAGAGAGTGCCCCCGATCGTGGGGACAAAAACCGCGAAATCA
>CAZXMO010000036.1:0-33719 GCA_964641125.1 uncultured Spirochaetales bacterium | reverse complement strand
CTAAGGGACCGCCCTTGTAGGCCATATCTTCCCAGTACCAGAAGGTTTCGAAATCGGTGTATTTGAGGGTCTCCTCGGTTGTCTCGATAATGGCGTTCGCCCGGTCCTCCATCATCTCGTGGACCAGCTCCGGCTGCTCGTAGAAGGCCATGCACAGTCCCTGGACTCCTAGGAGATTCCGAAGGGGACCGAAGAAGCCGCCCCACCGGTCGGCCCAGCAGAGCCGCGGCCAGACCTCGTTTGTCTGATCCCTCTTTTTACGCTCGATTGTATCACCGGCGCTCTGAGCGAGGGACACTCCTACCGTGGTCTGACTCCGTCCGCCCTGGGCCACCTGCCTCTTCCACGCATCGTGAAACCGAATCTCCGGCACAAGCTGGAGCCGTTCTTTCTTGAACTTTTGATAATCCTCACGGTTTTCAACCGGAAACTTGATGAACTGGGGCATGCTGGTGTCGCTGTGCTCCTTGAACTCCTTCATCAGGATCCCTTCCTCGTTTATGTAGGTCCGGGTCCGTTCATCCTCATGGACTACCTCGAGGGAAAACTCCGGGAGCGGTCCGTAGTAGGGATCGACCCGTTCGAGGCGGTCGAGGCCGAAGAGTTCGTCCAAAGGTGTTCCGTCGTATCCCTGGGTCCTCCACATCTTTTCGGTTTCCGGCCATACGAAGCTGCCCCAGCGGAGCCACTTCCGGTCCACCGGTTTGAACTCGCAGGTATCGAGGAATCGTTCTCGGGATGTCTTCATAGCTTCTCCTCATGGGTGTGTAATTTCGCTGCAGTCTTCGGAGGCAGAACGGAATCCCTTTTCAGGAGCTCCGCCTGGAGAACCACCCGGGTGTCCACATGCCGCTTCTTCTCGATCAGGTCGATGAGCATGCTCATACTCCTTTCCCCCATCATTTCCATGTTCTGAACAATCGTCGTAAGCCGCGGTTTATAGATGTCCCCTATCTTGTTGTCACAGAAGCCTATAACCGACACATCTTCGGGCACCGCGTATCCGAGCTCTTCGAGAGCGCGAATGAGACCGTAGGCGAAATTATCGGAAAGGGTCACGAAGGCGGTGGGCACCGGATTGGCCGAAAAGTACCGCTTCGCGGCCTCGTAGGTACCCATGGTTTCTCTGAGCTTCGTGGAGTCATCGACGAGGATGTACTCGGGGTTGAACTCGAGTCCGTTCCGTTCGAGCCCCCGTTTGAAACCCTCGAGTCTTCGGCGTACTACCGTATGCCGGTCGTAGGAAAAGGTAACGTACCCGATTTCCCTGTGCCCCACCGAGGCAAGGTGGTCGACCGCCATGGTGCAAGCACTGACGTTATCGGTCAGAACCGATGGGATGGAGAGATCCTCCACCTCACGGTCAACGGCAACCACCGGGATATTCCGGTCGCTGACATACCGGAGGTGCTCGACGCTATCGTATCCCCCAAAGAAGATGAGTCCGTCGGCGAACTGGTCCATGAGGACCTGCATCTGATGTTTTTCCTCGTCCAGATCGAAAAAGGTACACCCGAGGACAAGGGTATATCCCCGCTGCCGGGCGACCCGTTCCATTTCCTGGATGATGATGGCGTAGAAGGGGTTCTTGAGGTCGGGAACGATGACTCCCACCGCCTCGGTACTCTGAGTTCGCAGGCTCCGGGCTATTTTATTGGGCCGGTATCCGAGCTTTTCCACCGCATTACGGACCTTTTCGGCTGTAGGAGGCGTCACGAACTTCGACTCGTTCAGGACGTGTGAAACCGTCGATATGGTCACACCCGCTTCTTTTGCGATGTCTTTGATAGAAGGCTTTTTGTAACTCTGGGGAACGGGGGTTGGAGAAGATGCACGTTTGATTTCCTTCTTCACGCTTTTTATTCCTATTTCCGGTTACGCTGCTCGAGACCGATCAAACCGGTCCCTGGAAAAACGTTTTTCTTGAGAACATTATAGGGGGAAAACGTTTTTCTTGCAACAAAAACTTTTCACTATCTTACGGTTTTTTGTACTTAACGCATCGATTTCCGATAATGAGCCTGAAACGGCGAAGTCCTTACCTCCCCGTTGCGGGGATTTTCAGCTGCGTCCCTCGAGATACCCGCGGTAGGCGGCTTCGTACCTCTCGGTGTAGTGTGTCCGGGGCTCGAACACTCGCCCCGGGCGCACGAACCCTTCGATATCTTCGGCGGACGAGAAGATACCGGTTCCGAGTCCGGCTACAAAGGCGGCCCCCAGACATCCCGCCTCGGTTACCGGAACGCGCTCCACCGGAAGCCCCGTCACGTCGGCCCGCAGCTGCAGTAAACGATCGGACCGTGCGCCTCCACCGGAAGCCTTCAGGACGCTCACCTCCACGCCGGCGGAACGAAAATCCTCGACATTCGTCCCCACCTCGAAGGCGAGGCCCTCGAGGAGCGCACGGGCCATATCATCGATCCCCGTTTCCAGGGTCAGCCCGTAGACCGATGCGGTCCGGTTCTCGTCGATCCAGGGAGTCCCCGAGCCGGTTACGTAGGGATAAAACCTGATATCCGATGCCCCCGAAAGTACACTCTCCAGATACTCTTCCCTGTATATGTCGCCGGAACCGCGGAGGAACTTTCGATCAAACCATGCAAGGGCTCCGCCGGAAGAGGTAACATATCCGAGGGTCGAGTATCCGCCCGGCAGTACATGGAGATTGCAGCCGTGGTGTCCCTCGAGGAGGGCCGAATCGAACACGGCATGCTCCAGATAGGGTACGATCGCCTCCAGGGTCCCCATACCCAACGCGGTGACTCCCGGGCTTAGACATCCGCTTCCCGCCGCCGCGCAGCACTGATCGAACCCGCCGGCGACGACCACAGTTTCCCGGTCAAGACCGAGCCTCTCCGCGGACTTCGGCGATACGGTTCCCCGCACCGAGGAGGCCTCGGCGACGGGAAAGAACCGGTCCTTTTCCAAGCCTATTTCCCGAAAGAGAGGCGCGGCAAGGTCCTTCGCGGAAATATCCATGAGCATCGTCCGGGAGGCGAGGGAGTAGTCCATAGCCGGCTCGACGCCGAGACGAAGGTGGACGAGCTCCTGAAGGCCGGTAAAGTAGGCGGCGGCTTTGTAGAGGGAGGGTCGATTTTCCTTGAACCAGAGGATTTTCGCGATCGCGGTAAAGGCACCGGGAACCGCGCCGGTTCGCCGAAACAGATTCTCCCTGCCGAACCGTTTCTCGAGCTCCCCCGCTTGGGCGGCCGCCCTGCGGTCGGCGGCTCCGACGACGGTATGGGAAAGGGGCCTGCCCGCCTCGTCGATAAGGGTAAGGGAATCACCCATGGTAGAGATTCCGAGGGCCCTCACCGGATCGGAACGGGCCCCGGAGGCGCATTCCCGAATGACCTCCTCCACCGCGGCGAGGACCGCCCCGGTATCGAGCTCGCAGCTCGAAAAATCGGGAACGATCAGAGGATATATCCTGCCGGCGGATGCGAGCATCCGGCCGTCGGCGCTGAAGACCGCTCCCTTAGTGCCGGTAGTACCGATGTCGATCCCTAGTAGGCTCATCCCTGGAAATCGTACACCTTTTCGGTTTCATCGTCCGGTATGTCGTAAGTCATACCGTTAGGCGGCAGCTTTTCGGTATACATGAAGTCGGGAAGCCTGTCGTGGGCCGAGGTAAAACCGGCCCTCCGGTTAAACTCGAGCTCCCGGCTCAATGCTTCTTCGGCCATGTGCCGCAGTTCTCCGATGGTTATCTCCCACCCCCACAGGGCTTTGAGCATCCGCTCGAGGAAGTGGGTATTGCTGTTCATGACCCGCCCGGTAAATATACAGACTCCGAGGCTGTCGTAGACTACGGTGTTCACGTGGAGCCCCCGGACTAGGGGAACCTTACCTTCCGGATCGGTATGCTCCGCCTCGAGGGTGATGGCGTTTCCCGCGGTATGGTCCGCGCCCATCGGGGACATCGCGTAGGTCACTCCCATCCCCTTGATTACCCGCGGATCGTAGGCCGCCATGCCCTGATTTTTCACCACCGGTACCCGGGTAAGACCGTAAGCCTTCCCGCAGGCGGCGGCCCCGGCTCCCAAGAGCCTTCCTAAGGGCTCACCCTTTCCCACCGCTTCCACCGCGGCGAGAATGCCCTCGTAATCGCCGAACCGAAGGGCTCCGGCCTCGCAGAGCACACCCAGGGCGACTCCGGTTTCAATCGTGTCTATACCTATGTCGTTGCACCGGAGATTGAGCTCGGCTATCTGATCGTAGTCGGATAAATCCAGGTTCGAACCCATCAGACATATCGTCTCGAAATCGATGGACCCTACCTTGTGCCGGCCCGCCTTGTCGGAGTATTTGTTCGAGCACCGGATGACGCAGCCGGGCATACAGGCGTGAGCGGTCATTCCGCCCCGCTCGGTGATAATCTCGTTGAGCCTCGGGCCCCCGATCTCTTCGGCCTTTCCGTATCGGCCGCTGGAAAAGTTCCGCGTGGGAAGACCGCCTAAGCCGTTGACATTAAGAAGGGTCATGGCGGTTCCGAACTTAGGGAACATCTCCCCCGTTACGGGGTGTTCCCGAAGCATCTTGGCGAACTCCTTGATAATACCCTTCGCCTCGCCGCTGTGCTTAGAGAGGGGCTCGGTGTCTTCGTCGTCGATAATGACGGCCTTGAGTCCCTTGCTCCCCATAACCGCGCCTAACCCCCCACGGCCTAAGTTTCTGCAGGGCTCACCTTCCATATCGGTCACGTCGATGCAGGCGGCGGCCATCCGCATCTCCCCGGCGGGTCCGATGCTGATGATGCAGGTCTTCTCGCCGAATCGTTTTTTGAGGAGGGCTGTCGCCTCATATGTTCCTTTTTGTTTAAGATCGGTCAGATCCTCGAAGCTGACCCCGTCTTTGGTAATTCGAAGACCCGTAAGCTTATCGGTTTCCTTTGGGGCCCCGGTGATTTTGAGCGCCCGAATGCCGAGCTTTCCGAGCATAAATGCCGCGCCTCCGCCGGAGTTGGCTTCTTTGATTCCGCCGGTCAAGGGGCTCTTAGCCCCGGCCGACAGGCGGTTGCAGCTGCTCAAAAAGGTTCCCGCGAACATACCGGGCGCGAAGATGAGCCGATTCGCGGGGCTCAACGGGTGACAGGTCGGATCGACCTCGTCGAGAAGGGTTTTACTGATGAGCCCCCGTCCGCTCAGGTATTCATATCCCGCCGGCACGGAGGTTTCTTCTATTGTCCTATCCGTCATATCTACGGTTATATGCACCTGTTTGATGTCTAATCCTTCTGAATGCGTTCCCACGTTCATCCTCCTTAGATGCCTTACAGGCAGTCCCGGTAAATTTGCCGGATCTCTTCCTCGTCGACCTGCCGGGGATGCAGACTGATCCCGGTAAAGTATCCGGTCAAGGCGATTTGAGCAACCTTATCTATGTCCTCTTCCTTGAGGCCGAGCTCCCCGAAGGTCACGGTAACCCCTATGTCGGAGAGAAGCCTCTCCACGAGCAGGACCGATGCCTCCGCCCTCTCATAGAGGGGAAGCTCCGCGGCGGCGGGGTCCAAAGCCTCGGCCAAGGCGGCGAAACGTTCGAGGTCGGCGGTGTAGCTCATCTCTAAGATCCTCACCAGACATGCGGCGACACTCGCCCCGTGGGCCGAATGGCAGTATCCCCCCGCGGCCTGCCCCAAAGCATGGGGAAGGGTCGGGTTGGAATGGGCTATAGCGATGCCAGCAAGGGTGCTCGCCCAAGCCATTTGGTCCCGGGCCTCGGTGTTCCGCCCGTTCGCCGCCGCCCGGGGAAGATACACGGCGGTGAGCCGGATCGCCTCTAGGGCCACCATCCGCGCAAAGGGGGAGGCGTTCATATTGATGAGCGCCTCTATAGCATGGGCCAGGACGTCGGTTCCGGTCAAAGCGGTAAGCCCCCGGGGCATCGAATAGGTAAGCTCGGGATCGACTAATGCTATCTTCGGAAAGATACGCTCGTGGGCGATGGTGCTCTTTTCCCGAAGCTTGGTGTTGCTCAACACCGAAAAGTGGGTGGTTTCGGAGCCGGTCCCGGCGGTGGTGGGAATTGCAACTAAGGGGAGAGTCTTAGGCCCGGGGACCTTCGGAGTGTGGTCCTTACGCCTGGTGTACTCCCAGGAATTTCCCCCGTTTCCGGCGACCACCGCTACCGCCTTTCCGAAGTCGATGGCGCTTCCCCCGCCTACGGCTACAATACAGTCACAGTTCGTCTTCGAGGCTGCTTCAGCCGCCTCGTCTACTTTGACACAGTCCGGATTGGGCTCTATCCGGGAAAATTCCTCTACCTCGATCCCCGCGGCGGCGAGAATCCTGGATATCCTCTCGTTCAATCCCGTGGTGACCAGGAAAGGATCGACGGCGAGAAAGACCTTCTTTCCGATCTCTTCCATCATCCCCCCCACCTCTTCGAGCCTTCCCGGACCGAATACGATCTTCGGTACGTTTGCGTGAAACAACTGCATTGTCTTACCTCCGTTTCTGCGGTGCCGTTCCGATTAGTCTACCGTTCTCCCGCCGTCTACGACAAGGTTGTGTCCCGTTATAAAATCGGATGCCTCCGAAGCCATAAAGACCGCGGTCCCGACCATGTCTTTCGGCGTCCCGATCCGTCCCATGGGGATCCGCTGGAGTTCCCGGTCGAGCTTTTCCCGGTTCTGTTTGAGCCCGTCGATGAAGGGAGTGTCGATCGCCGCGGGGGATATGGTGTTTACATTGATTCCATAGGGGGCGAGCTCGGTCGCCATGACCCGGGAAATCTGGTTGAGCCCGCCCTTGCTTCCGGCGTAGGCGCACCTGGCGGGATGTCCGAGCATCGAGGAGATCGATGATATGTTGATTATCTTACCCTGCTTCCGCTCGATCATGTGCCGGGCCACCGCCTGACAGGTAAAAAGGACACCTTTCAAGTTGATATCGAGTACGGTGTCCCAATCTTCCTCGGTGATATCGACGACGTACTTCCGGACGTTCTTCCCCGCGGAATTGACGAGAATATCGATCTTCCCGAACTCGTCTAGGGTGTCTTTGACCAGCTTATTAATGCTCTCTACGTCGGTCAGCTCGAAGGAAACCGCCTTTGCCTTCCGGCCCAGCTTTCGGACTCCCTCGGCGGTCACCTCCGCCTTCTCTAAGCGGTGCCCGCCGGCCATGATATCGGCACCGAATGCGGCAAGACCGTAGGCGATGGCCCGGCCGATGCCCCCTCCGGCCCCGGTAATTAGGGCAACCTTACCCGACAGATCAAAGATATTCGTATAATTTTCCATGATGTAAAACTCCTCTCCTCCTGCTGTTCTCTAGCTAAGGGTCGGATGGGCCGTTGAATCCGTAACCACATCCACGACGGCGGGGCCGCCGGCCTCGGAGGCTTCCCGGATCGCATCGCCTATCTTAGCGGGATCGGTAACCCGTATTCCCTTGCATCCCATCGATTCGGCCAGCTCGGCGAAATTGGTGGGCTCGAAGGCGGACATGTCCTCCCTGCACCCTTCATCGTCCCGGTAGGCCCGCCCTATACCCAAGAGACACTGTCCGAGGACCGAATTGTTGTTGACTACCGTGACGGTATTGATGTTCCACCGCTTAGCGGTCTCGAGCTCTCCCACGTGATACCACAGGGCGCCGTCCCCGCAGAAGCAGTACACCGGCCTGTCGCCCACGGCGCACTTGGCTCCCAAGGAAGCGGGAAAGGCCCATCCGAGGGACCCGGCAGCGCGGATAAAGCTCTGCTTGGGGCTCGTAATATCGATCATCGTCGCCGCCCAGATGGCGGAATAGCCGGTGTCGGCGACCACCACCGCATCCTCGGGAAGCACGGCGGAGAGCTCGGCACCGAGACGTTCGGGCCGGATCGGCTGGTTGCCGGAGGTACGGTTGGCCTCGACCGATTTCTTCCAATCCTTTATGCAGGACGCGGCCTTTTCGGCCCATTCGCCGAATTTCAAGTCCTTCGGCAGGGCGTCGGCGAGCATAGCCAAAGAGGTCAGCGCATCCCCGCAGATCCCCACCGCTCCCGGGTAGTTCCTGCCGAGCTCGTGAGGATCGATATCGATCTGGATGACCGGAGTGCCCAAGATGGGCAGGGTCCAGTTCTTAGTGACCTGGTCCCCCGTATTGGTTCCCACGAAAACCACGCAGTCCGCCTCGGATACGATCTTGTTCGCGCAAGGCTTGCAGTAGGTTCCGACAGGACCTAGGGACAGGGGATGATCGTCCGAAACGACCCCCTTCCCGTCCACCGACGAAGCAACGGGGATGGAATGGGCGTCGACGATCCTATTCACGAGCTCCTGTGCTCCGGAAACAACGACACCCCGGCCGACCACGAGGACCGGGCGCTTGGCGTTCTTGAGTACTTTGACCGCCTCCTCGATGTCGGCGGCCTCGGGGGCGGGGCGCCGGGGCGGCTGGGCGCCGTATCGCGGTTCCACCGTTACGTTCAAATCAGCCTCCGCCTCGTCGGTCAGATTCCCCTCGTACCCTAAGAAATCGATGTGAACCGGCCGGGGCATTCCCGAAGTCGCCTCCCGGAATGCTTGAGGCAGAAGGTACTGGAGCTGCTCGAGAGAGTCGAGCTCCACGTTGTACTTGGTTACCTGATCGTAGAGATCGTTGTGGAGGATCTCCTGGTAGGCGTTGCGGTACTGGAAGGCGGGAGGCTTTCGTCCGGTAAGAGCTATGACCGGAGAACGGCCGAGATAGGCGTCCTGGAGTCCCGCCGCGAGGTTCGCGGCGCCCACGGATTGGGCCATACACACCCCCGGCTTGAGCCCTGCCCGGGCGAAACCGTCGGCCATGTAGGCGGCGGATTTTTCGCTGTGAGTCAGGATGCGTTTTATTCCGATCTTTTCCATCTCCACAAGGGTCCGTCGGAGAATCGCCTCGATGTAAAAAACGTGACTGACGCCGTATCCCTCGAGTGTTTGCGCAATATACTGAGCTCCGCTCATGTTAGCCATATCTCGACTCCTCTTGTATTTTTACCATCATGCTGGTTCTATTATAATATTGTCTGATATTATTATCTTGCCTGTTTTCTGTCAACCGCTCACTTCCCTTTTCTCACCTATCGCTGTACTATTCCTTATGGTCCCGGAAGAATACACGAGATACATCCGACAGCTCATTATCCCCGGCTGGGGAGAATCCGCCCAGAACCGGTTGAGAGAGTCCACAATCTTTGTTGCGGGAGCCGGAGGCTTAGGGAGCCCCGCCCTTCTCTACCTGACCGCGGCGGGGGTCGGCCGAATTATCGTCTGTGATATCGGCGCGGTGGAGGTATCCAATCTGAACCGTCAGGTTCTACATCCGACCGAAAGCATCGAGCGAGCCAAGCCCGAATCGGCCGCCGCCGCGCTCACGGCCCTCAATCCCCACGTGCAGATCGACACCCATTCCGTCTACATCGACGACGAGAGCATCGATGAGCTCGCCCGGGGAAGCGACATCCTCGTGGACTGCCTCGACAACTTTCCGTCCCGCTACGTACTCAACCGGTACGCGGTCAGGACCAAGACCCCCTTCGTTCATGCGGGGGTCGAAGGCTTGAGCGGCCAGACGACCTTCATCCATCCCCCCGAAACACCCTGCCTCAACTGCATCTTTCCGGAAGTCCCCTCCGAGACCGAGGAGGACGAAGAGGAAAGAACGATTCCCATCGTCGGGGCGGCCGCCGGATTGGTCGGGTGCCTCGAAGCCCTGGAAGTATTAAAACATCTTACCGGTATAGGATCTACCTTAAACGGCAGGATTTTCCATTTCGACGGCGATATGTCAAAGACCTTCGAGTTTGCGGTCGAAAAAAATCCCGGCTGCTCGGTCTGCGGCCGGGATTAAACCTTCATGTTTCAGCGCTGCTTGTTACTCCTCGAGTAGACAATCAAAAGCCCTATCAAGATAAGCCCGAATAATGCCTTTCTGAGCCACTCATCCATGTTGATGGTGACTAAGAACGACAGCAGGAAGGTGTAGACCAAGGCGCCGCCCAAGGTCCCCACGTAGCTTCCCGATCCCCCGGTCAGAGAGATTCCTCCGATAGCGCAGGCAACGACCGAGGGAAACATATACTGATTCCCTACATCCAGAAAAACGGTCTTGACGTACCCCAAGAGGAGGGAACCGAAGACGGCGCTCATCATTCCGGAGAAGCCGTAGACTCCGACCCTAAAAAGCTTGACCCTGACCCCGGAGAGGGTAGCGGCGGTCTCATTGGTCCCCACCGCGAGGAGGGTATGTCCGGTTCGGGTCCTCCGCAGAATGAGCTCCGCTATCACGGTCAGGGCAAGCCAAACAAGGATGATGACATGGAGCCAACCGAACATCTTTCCGTTGACTATCGCCTCGATCGCGGGGGAGGGGCCGCCCAAGAGCTGCCGTCCCTGGGCGAAGGCCACGATGATTCCCGTAACCACGTAACTCATGGCAAGGGTCATGATCAGGGGATGTATCCTAAGGTAAGCGATGAAGTATCCGTTTATCAGCCCCAAGGTGATCCCCATGGCGGCGACCGCAAGTATGGCCAAGATGGTGGAATTTTCCCCGCCCTTCATTATGGTCGCGCTGAACAGGGCCCCCATGGATGCCATGGTCCCCACCGAAACGTCGATTCCGCCGCCGCCGTTCAAGATGACGGTAGTCTGGGCGATGGCGAGAATACCCACGAAGGAGGCAACCTTTATCCTGATGAGGAGGGCGGTCGACTCGGTGAATCCGGGATTAGCTATTGTACCCGCCAACAGAATGAGTCCCGCGATGAGGAAGGGGGTTATACTCTTTCCCTGGTCTCTCCAGAACTCGACGAATCCCTTCCTGTACGGAAGAAGTTTTATTTGATCACTCATTAGTACGTCCCTTTACGTGTATTTCCGCTTATAGAATACCGTAGCCCCTAGAGCGAGGATGATGATGATTCCCCTTACAAAGACCTGCCAGGAGGTCGGGATTCCCGCGAAATAGATAATGTTCATAATGATGCTCAAGCTGATAGCGCCCAAGGCCGCCCCCACGGGGCTTCCCCGTCCTCCCGACATGGCAACTCCTCCGACAACCGCCGCGGCGATCGAGTTCAGCGCAAAGGGCTCGCCGATCCGGGCGTCCCCCGAGCGGGTCTGGGATGTCAACGCGAGGGTTCCCAAGAAGATCAGCACCCACCCTATGGCGAAGGCGGCAAGGGTAATCCTCTTGACGTCGATTCCGTTTCTAAACGAGGCCTCCCAGCTCGAGCCGGTGGCGTAGATGTACCGTCCGAGCTTGTACTTCTTGATAAAGAACCAGCACAAGAGGGCCGCTATGATGATAATCAAAACCACGTTAAAGGGTCCGAAGCTGGCCTTGAAGAAGTTGATAAACTTGCGGGTTACATCACCGCCGGGTATAGGAGCGAACATTATAGCAATTCCCAGCCACACGAAGGAGCTCGCGAAGGTCCCGATGAACGACGGGACGTTGAAGTAGGCTACCAGGGTCCCGTTGACGAGACCCATCGCAATTGCCGCCCCTAGGGCGAAGAAGATGATCAGGGCATTATGTCCGGGGACCTCGGTCATCTTTGTGGCAATGATAACGTTGATCAAGGATACTCCGTACCCCACCGACAGATCGAGATTGCCGCTTATCATGATAATCGCCTGTCCCGCCGCAACCAGAACGAGGGGCGAGAAGGTCAGCATATTCATCCGGAATACCGCCGGGTTGAAGAGATTCGGCTGAAGTATCCAGTTGATGATAAAGAGAACGATCGTGAGAAGGGCCGGGAGAAAAATAGTGTTGCGAACCGCCGCGCTCCAGGTCGTTTTTATATTGGTCATGGCGATTCCTCCCGGACTTCAGGGGCTTCAATGGTGTCGCAGCCGACGCCCCCGTGCTGTATACACTTGCTCATGAGAGTCTCCTCGTCGATGTTGGTATTTTCGAGCTCATCCACGATCTTTCCCTCGTACATGATGAGGATCCGGTCGCAGATATTGAGAAGCTCCTTCAGATCGGATGCGTAGAGGAAGATCGATTTACCCTCCTTAGCGATCTCTCCGATGAGTCTGTACAGGTCCGACTTTGCCTGAACGTCGATACCCTTGGCCGGGTCGCTCAAGAGGAGGAGCTTCGGATCGATGGGAAGCCACTTGGCGACGACCGCCTTCTGGGCGTTTCCCCCGGACAGGGACGAAACCGGATTGCTCAGGCTGTCGGTCTTTAAGGTCAGGTCCTTCACTAGTTTCGAGGCGAGCTTGTTCACCTTCTTCCACGGCAGGAACCAGGGTTGTCCTTTTAAGATATTCTTAGGAAAGGTCACGTTGTGGAGTACCGAGAGCCCCATGAAGAGCCCCTCAGTCTGCCGGTTACCGGGGACCAAAGCGATCCCCTTGCCGATGGCGGTCCTCGGGTGCTTGAGATCGACCGGCTTGTCCTCGAGGTAGATTTTCCCGGTCTTTACCGGATTGTACCCCGCGACGGAGAGCATCAGCTCCTCCTGACCCTGTCCCTGAAGTCCCGCGAGCCCTACGATTTCCCCTTCTTTTATATCGAAGCTCACGTCCTTGACATTGACATCGTCTCCGATCGATTCGGCCCTGAGGAGCTCCTTTCCGAGCTCCCGGCCGGCGGCGAGCCTTTCGTTCGCTTCCACCGCCCTCTTTCCGGTTATAAGACTGACGATCTCGTCGTAATCGACATTCTCGGGATCGGAGAGGTCCACGGTCCCGGCGGTCTTGCCGTTTCTCAAGACCACCACGTAGTCGCAAATTTCTTCGACCTCGTGCATCCGGTGGGAAATGTAAACCATGGAGACTCCGGTGGACTTGAGCTCCTGCATCAGCTTGAAGAGAATTTCCACCTCCTCCCTCTCGAGGGCCGAGGTGGGCTCGTCTAAGATGAGAAAGTTCGGGTCCCTCGTCAGCGCCTTGGCGATCTCCACGAGCTGCTGCTCCGAGGCGAGGAGGGTCCTCACCTCCCGTTCCATGTCGAGCCAGGGGCACAGCCGGTCGAGATAGTGCTTGGCCGTCTCTCTGATACGTTTGTTGTCCATCGTCCCGACGGCACCAGTCGGCTCATTACCGAGAAAGAGGTTCTCCCACACGGTCAAATCGGGAACGAGGCTGAAGTTCTGATGGATCATGCTGATCCCGGCGTTTTCCGCTTCTTTGGGAGAGGAGAACTGGACCTTTTCACCTTTGAAATACACGTCCCCCTCGGTGGGAGCAAAGTTTCCGGTCAAAATTCTCGAAAGGGTGGTCTTTCCGGAGCCGTTCTCGCCGAGAAGGCCGACAATTCCCCCGCCGGGGCAGAGAAACTCCGCTCCGTCTAGGGCGACAACGCCTCCGAAAAGCTTCTTTATACCTCGCGCTTCAATGATATATTCACTCATACCCTTATCCGATGACTGTTGATTTATTGTAATAATAGAACACTATCGAGAGAAAAAAAAGGAGCCGAAAGGAGAAATCTCTCCCTTCGGACTCCGGATTGTTTTTTTGTTATTACTCGAACCAGGTCCGGACTACGTCGTCGGAAGCCCATTCGGTAACCCATACGGACGGATCCGCGCCTTCGTAGAGGCCGAGGAACCGGTCGATGTTTTCCCGGCTGATGAAGTCGGTCTCGAGGTCGTAGTAGAATACGTTGTTCTCGAGGAGATTGTCCTTGAGCTCGTAGCCGTTCAGCTGGTAGATCCCGATAGCGAGAGCGGTCGCGCCGATTCCGGGAGGATTCAACGGTGCGGCAAACTCGAAGTCGGCGCCTGCCGCCATCTGCTCCTTGCAGAACAGAATGAACTCGACGGTGGGGTCCCCGGTGATGTGGGGAAGTTCCTTACCGGCGTTCATGAATGCCCGAAGCGCTCCCATGGCCATGGATCCGGTGGTCATAACCGCGTCGATATCCTGATAGGTAGCGACTACGTCGTTCATGACCGCTTCGGCGGTGGCCTGGTTCCATTCGCCGTAGACAACCGCGAGCTCGTTGAGTCCGGGGTTTTCCTCGTAAACCGCTTCGAATCCCTGCTGCCGCTTCTGGGTCGGCTGATACGCGGCGTTACCGAGGAGTGTTATCACGTTTCCTTCTCCGCCCATCTTCTCGGCGATGTAGGAACCGGAGGTGTAGGTTTCGATGAACTTGTCGGTGGCGACGCTCAAGGCGAGCTCACGGTCGTCGCCTAAGAGCTCGGCGTCCATGACGATAGACGGAATGCCCACGTCGGCTGCCTCTTCGATTACACCGGTCAATCCGGTCGCGGAGGCGGGGTTGATGATGATCATGTCGACACCTTCGTTGATCATATTCCGGATCTGCTGGATCTGGGTCTGAACATCGGGTCCGGACTGCTGGACGATGTAGTCCTTGAGCATGCCCTTGTCGATGTAGAACTCAGCCACTTCTTTCATGCTGTCGATCATCGACTCGCGCCAGCTGTTACCGAACAGACTGTTGCTGATCCCGATGACGTAGTCCCCTTTTGCCGCTTCCGCTCCTGCCTCGGCTTCGCCTTGACCTCCCGCGAACACGGTGAATCCCGCGAGCAGGAACATCAGAGCGAGCATGACGAAAAGAATTCTTTTCATAGATACCCTCCAAAAATGGTTGTGTATTTACCGTGGCTATGCCACCGTATTTCTGTGCTATAGTAAAGGAGCGATCCTCTTTTGTCAAACGAAAAGCACATGAAAAATATATTTTTTCGAGCCGTTCGACGCGGTAGACACGATCACTATGTCTGATATTATGACTCAGAAGCCATATGCTGTCAAGGATTTCTTATTATCTGATAATTTCACCTTTGCTACCTATATATATTGTTAGCGAACAATTGACACACCCCTTTCCCCATGTTAGCGTAGGACCGGAGGATCACCATGGACCCTAAGGCACCCGCCGACAGAGTATCGAAAGAGGCGGAAAGACGCCGGCTCTTAGTCGAAGTCGCCAAGCTCTACTACTACGAAGATTTATCCCAGCAGGAAATTGCACGGCGGATAGGACTGTCCCGGTCCAACGTATCGAAGATGCTTCAGTCGTGCAAGGAGCTCGGTATCGTCGAGGTCCACGTCAACGAGCATTCTTCACGGGGTATGGAGTACGCGGAAGAACTTAAACATCGCTTCGACCTCGAGCATATCGAGGTGATCCCCTCCCTAGGCTTTACCGACCCGGAGGCTCTCAAAAACGATTTGGGAAAGACCGCCGCCCGGTACATCGAACGGAAACTCGATACGGTCAAGACCTTCGGCCTCTCCTGGGGAAGCACCCTGTACTATCTTGTGGAACACCTCGATCCGCCCCACCCCCTCCATGTAGATGTGGTCCAGCTGATGGGAGGAGTGGGACCCCGGGATCTCTCGGTGGACGGACTCCAGCTCGCCTACCGCCTCGCCCATAAGCTGGGCGGGACCTGTACCGTTATCCACGCGCCGTTGTTCGTGCAGAACCTCGAGGCAAAGAAGATCCTCCTGGAAGAGCCGGAAATCGTCCGGGCCCTGGAAGCGGCCGAAAACGTCGAAATCGCCGTCCTCGGGATCGGCTCGAGCTATCCCGAGTCGAGCGCCCTGATCCGCGCGGGTTACGTGTCGAAACAGGAGATGGAAATACTCCTCAAACGGGGAGCGGTGGGAAACATCCTCGGGCGGCACGTAACGAGCTCCGGAGAACTCTGCGACATTGAGATGAACGACCGGGTCATAGGGCTGGCGACCGAGAAGCTCGACCGGATCGAGCTCAAGATAGGACTTGCGGGAGGGAAGGACAAGGCCGAGGCGATTCTCGGATGCCTTCGGGGGAGGTTCATAAACGGGCTGGTTACCGACGAGTCGGCGGCAGCGAGGATGATCGCGATGCTTCAAGATAATGTTTAGGATAAGGAGAAAAGATGATTACCGTAGTGGCAAGCTCAAACATCGATTATATCAGCCACGGTGAACGAATTCCCGCAACAGGTGAGACGGTAAACGGCTCGAGTTTTATGGCGACCCCGGGAGGTAAGGGCGCAAACCAGGCGGTCGCCGCCGGACGACTCGGAGCCGGGGTAAATATTTTGACCTGTCTCGGCGCGAAGGACCGGTACCGTGATCTCCTGACCGGGGGATTCAGATGGGCGGGCGTCGATTACGCCCGCACCGAGGATATCGGTGAGGTTTTCTGTGGCTGTGCTCTCATCATGGTCGACGCTGCGGGAAACAATATCATAACCATCGTCCCCGGAGCCAATGAACATATCGACTCCGAGTATATCGAAAGGCATCGGGACACCATCGAAAACTCCGATGTGGTCCTTATCGACTTCGGTGTCCCCATGGAAGGAGTACGTAGCGCAGCGGGTATTGCACATGCCGCAGGGGCCAAGGTTATCGTAACCCCCGCACCAGCGCTCCCTATAGACGACAAGCTGTACGGTAATATCTCGATCCTCACCCCAAGTATGGGAGAGGCCTCCGCGCTCACCGGAATCGACGTAATCGACGAGGAAAGCGCCCGGAGGAGCTCGGAGTTCTTCCACCGGCGCGGGGTGGAGACGGTCGTCATCACCATGGGCGCGGCGGGCGCCTTCGTGAGCACCGCTCCTTCCCTCGCCTCCCCCCGCCGCGGCGGGCGCGGTAACCTTCTCGAGGTGACCGACCGCCTCATCCCCGCCTACCCGGTGCGCGCGGTGGACACCACCGGCGGAGGGGACGCCTTTACCGGGGCCTTCGCCTTCGGCCTCGACCGGGGTGACGACGTCTTCGCGGCCGCCCGGTTCGCCTGCGCCGCCGCGGCGTTGTGCGTGACCAAGCGGGGGACCACCGTCGCGATGCACTCACTAGACGAGGTGGAAAAATTCTTAGACGAAAGAAAACGGGAGGGAATACAACCATGATCGATACAACCGGCAGGACCGATACATTGACACCGGCCTCGGCACGGACCGAACGGATGAAAGAGCGCTCCCTCGGTGTGACCCAGCGGGTCTGCGTGGAGCGCGCCCGGTACTTTACCGAAAGCTTCAGGAACAACAAATCCGACCCCACAATCGTCCGCAGGGCGAAGGGACTCGCCCATGTGCTTCGGAACATGACCGTCTACATCGAACCGGACGAGCTCTTGGCGGGAAAGCAGGCGGGCAGTCTCCGGGCGGCTCCCATGTTTCCCGAGTTCACCGTCGACTGGCTATTCGATGAGATAGACGAGCTCGAGAAGAGGCCCGCAGACCGCTTCGTCATATCTCAGGAGGAAAAAGCTGAGCTCCTCGATATCTGCAGATGGTGGAAGGGACGGACCGTCCACGACCGATGCCTCGCCACCCTCCCCGAGGAGGCGAAGGGTGCCTACGAGATGGGGGCATTGTCCGCAACCGGAAATATGACCTCCGGGGACGGACACATCCTCCTCGATTTCCCGAAACTCCTCGAGAAAGGCGTTCGAGGCATTCTCGACGAGGTGGAGACTGAGCTCGCCGCCCTCGATCCGGCCGATCCGGGGAATATCAGTAAACGGTACCTCCTCGAGGCGGTCGCCGTTATGTATTCCGGTGTTATCGACTTCGCGGGGCGGTACTCGGCCATCGCCCGGGAGATGAGCGAAGGAGAGACGGATCACCGGCGAAAAGAGGAGCTCGATAGGATGGCGGAAGCCACCGCGAGGGTCCCGGAACATCCGCCGCGGAGCTTTCACGAGGCGGTCCAGGCGGTATGGTTCATCCACCTGATCTCTCAAATCGAGAGTAACGGCCACTCCATGTCCTTGGGCAGATTCGACCGGTACATGTATCCCTTCTACAAGGCGGACCTCGAAAGCGGCGCCGTTACCGAAGAGGAGGCGGGAGAGCTCCTCTGCGACCTGTGGCTTCAGATGTTCGGGGTTACAAAGATCCGCCCCTGGAACCATACCCAGTTCAGCGGCGGCAGCCCAACATATCAGAACCTTACCCTAGGCGGTATCGATACGGCGGGAAACGATGCGACCAACCCCCTGACTCTGCTGTGTCTCGATACCGTCGCCCGGACCCGTCTCCCCCAGCCGAATGTCTCGGTACGCTGTCACCAAGGCACTCCCTCATATCTCTATAGAAAATGCATCGAGGTGATCAGGCTCGGCTTCGGCATGCCCGCCCTTCACAACGACGAGCTGATGGTCCCTTCCCTCCTCTCCCGGGGGGTAAGCCTCGAAGACGCCAGGGACTACGCCATTGTCGGATGCATCGAGCCCATTATCCCCGGGAAGCAGGGGTACCGTTCAGCGGGGATGAGCTTTACCATCTTCCCGAAGATCTTCGAGATCACCCTAAACGGCGGTACCGATCCCCGGACCGGGATCCGTCTTCTCCCGGACGAACGCGGGCTCGGGAATTTTACCGATTTCGAGGACCTTATGGACGCCTTTGCCCGTCAGACGGCCTACTTCGTCCGCGTCAGGATAGCGGGGGAATACGTCATCGACGCGGCATTGGAGGAACTCGTTCCTGAACCCTTTGTGACGGGACTCGTAGAAGACTGCATCCGCCGGGGGAAAACACCCAAAGAGGGGGGATCGGTTTACGACATGGTAACCGGCCCCGAAACCGGGGTTACCAATGTGGCCAACTCCTTAGCCGCGATCAAGAAGCTCGTCTTCGACGAGAAAAAACTCACCCAGAAGGAGTTAAAAAAAGTACTGGAATCGGATTTCCAGGGACCGAAGGGAGAGATGGTACGGCAGATGCTGCTGAACCGGGGGCCTAAGTTCGGTAACGACGATGAAGAGGTAGATCAAATAGCCGCGCGGGTCTATTCGATATTCATCGATGAGCTCGAGAAGTATCCCACCGCGCGGTACGGCCGCGGGCCGATCGGGTGTATCAACTACCCCTGCACCGCCACTATCTCGGCGAACGTCCCCGCGGGGATCAAGATAGGGGCGAGCCCCGAGGGAAGGCACGCGGGTGACGCCCTCGCCGAGGGATGCTCCCCCTATCACGGTACCGACCTGTTAGGTCCCACCGCGGTGATCAACTCGGTCGCAAAGCTCCCCACCATGCGGATCACCGGGGGAAATCTCCTGAATCAGAAGATAAACCCCATGTCCCTAACCACCGCTGAAGGGATGCGCAAGCTCGAGGGCTTGGTTCGAGGCTTTTTCGAGAAAAAGGGATGGCATATCCAGTTCAACACCATCTCCTCGGAAACCCTGAAAGAAGCCCAGAGGGAGCCGGAAAAATACCGGGACTTGGTCGTCCGGGTAGCGGGGTACAGCGCGCTGTTCAACAATCTCGAGCCGGCGACCCAGAACGACATAATCGAGCGGACCGAGCACGCCCTCTAAATAAGGTGAGAGAGAATGATGCCCGATGAACTGAGCTCCCCTGTTTTGCACCTTTTCGAAATCGAGCGGTACGCCCTGAACGACGGGCCGGGAATCCGGAGCGTGGTCTTCTTCAAGGGGTGTCCCTTGAGGTGCCTCTGGTGCAGCAATCCCGAGTCCCAGCCCCGGGAACCTGTCCTCTTCTATCGAAAAAACCTGTGCATCGGATGCGGTAACTGTCTGAAGGCGTGTCCGAAGAAGGCGATTACCTTAGGGGGCCCGGAGAGCTCTCCGGAACGAGGAATCCGCATCGACCGGGGCCTTTGTGACGCCTGCGGCAGGTGCCTCGAGACCTGCTATACCGGCGCCCTCTCCCTCGCCGGCTCCGAGTGGAGCGTGGACGAGGCGATGACGATGATCCTCAAGGACGAAACCTACTACCGAAACTCCGGGGGGGGAGTTACCTTCTCCGGGGGTGAGCCTACCTCTCAGCCGGAGGGTCTCGCCGCCCTCGCCGCGAGGTGCAGGGAAAATAAAATACACACCTGCCTGGAAACCTGCGGGTATTTTTCCTGGGACGCGGTTGAGCCGGCACTCAACAAGATAGATCTCGTTCTGTACGACATCAAACACATGGATTCGGACCGCCACCGGGAACTGACCGGAGTGGGAAACGAAGTGATCCTCGAAAACTTTGTCCGCCTCGTCCGTTCCGGACGGGAGGTAGTTGCCCGTTTTCCCGTCATACCCGGGGCGAACGACGGCGAGGCGAATATCGGAGCTACCGCTGAGTTTCTTCGCAAAGTTGCGCCGGGAATCCGTACGGATATCCTCCCTTACCACCGGCTGGGGAATTCGAAATACCCCTGCCTGGGGATGGAGTACGAACTCTCCGAAGCGGGGACCTTAAGCGACGGTGAGGTGGATCGGATAACCGCGATATTCGCCGACCGGGGACTCTCGGTCAGAGTGGAGGGGTAAGCCCGCGGCGGAATCGGGTTCCAGCAATCTTCTCTACACTAAGAAAATTATGACAAGGAGAAAAATATGGGAAAATTAACCGGAAAGACTGCACTGATAACCGGGGGAAGCTCCGGCTTCGGAGAGGCCGCCGCCCTGCTGTGGGCGGAAGAAGGCGCCGAGGTGGCTATCGCCGACGTGAACGAAGATGCGGGTGAAAAGACCGCTGAAAAGATCCGTTCCCGGGGCGGAGAGTCTATGTTCCTGCGGGCGGACGTGTCGAACCCCGCCGATGCCGAGAGGATGGTCACGGAAACGGTCAAGCGGTTCGGCAAACTCGACATCCTCTTCAACAACGCGGGAATTTTGGGTCCCCGGAGCGACTATGTCGTGGATCTCGACTACGAGGATGCTCAAAAACTGGTCAACGTCAACATCCTAGGGGTCTACCTCGGGACCAAGTACGCCGTGCCGGAGATGATCAAGGCGGGAGGGGGTTCTATCATTACGACCGGCTCCGACAGCGCCTTCTTAGGGAACCGGGGACTCTCGGTCTACTGCGCGACCAAGGGGGCGGTCTTAGCCTTCTCCCGGGTCATCGCCATGGAGTACGCCGAAGAGGGTATCCGGGCGAACACGGTAAGCCCCGGAGCCGGGAAAACACCTATGCACCGGGAGCTCTACGAGGATAATACCGACGTCTGGGCGGAGGTCGAGGCGGGAATCCCGATGAAGCGGGCCTGCGCTCCCGAAGACATCGCCCGGGCGGCTCTCTTTTTTGCCTCGGATGATTCCTCCTACATTACCGGGGCGAACCTCATGGTCGACGGCGGCTGGACCGCGAAGGGGCTGTAAGTATGGGTACACGCGAGAACGGAAAGAAAAAAACCGGCAAGCCCGCTCCCGAGGTCCGGAAGGAGCTCCTGCGCACCATGCTCCGTATCCGCGGCTTCGAAGACGCCGTAGGGGAATCGCACATGCGGGGACTCACCGCGGGATCGATGCTCCACCTTTCGGTCGGGGAAGAGGCGGCCGCCGCGGGGATCGGCCGGGCCATGATAGACGGCGACCTGTTCACCACCCACCACCGGGGGCACGGTATCTTTATCGCCCGGGGGGGAGAGCTCTCCCGGATGATGGCGGAGATCTACGGCCGGACCGACGGCTACTGCCGGGGCAAGGGGGGATCGATGCATATCGCCGACATCGAGTACGGCCACATGGGTGCCAATGCCATCGTCGGGGGCAACATCCCGATATCCCTCGGAGGCGGCTTCGCCCTGAAATACGAGAACAAGCCCAACGTCAGTGTGGCCTTCTTCGGCGACGGTGCTTTGAACCAGGGGATCCTCTACGAGGCGATGAACATGGCCGCCCTGTGGGACCTCCCGGTGATGTTCGCCGTTATCAACAATCAGTACGGCATGGGAACAAGGGTCGACCGGGCCTCCGCGTGCACCCGCTTTGCCGAACGGGCGGAAACCTTCGGGGTCCGAGGAGCCGAGGTGGACGGAATGGATGTGGAGAAGGTCCTCGAAACCGCGGCCGACCTCTTCGAACACAGCCGGGCCGGAAAGGGCCCCACTTTTCTCGTGGCCGAGTGCTACCGTTTCTACGGGCACGGCCGGAAAGACCCGAGTCCCTATCGCAGCAAGGACGAGGAGGCCGCCTGGAAGGCGAAGGATCCCGTGGAAGCGTACGTACGCCGTCTCATCGAGGACTCCGTCCTCACCGGGGAAGAGGTCGACGCGATGAGGGCAGACACCGAAAAGGAAGTCGAAGCGGCGGTGGAGTTCGCCAAAGAGTCGCCGGTCCCGGACCGGGAGGAGCTCTTCGAGCACGTCTACGTCGATGATTGGAACAAGGATTAATCATGAAAGAATTAGCATATCGAGACGCGATCCGCGAGGCGATCTACGAAGAGATGAAGCGGGACGAGAAGGTATTCATCGCCGGAGAGGACGTGGGCCGCTACGGCGGCGCCTACGCGGTAACACGAAATTTGATAAAGGAGTTCGGCGAGCGCCGGGTGGTGGACACCCCCATCAGCGAGGCGGGAATGACGGGCTTGGGAGTCGGCGCGGCCATAGCCGGACTCCGCCCGATAATCGAGCTCATGTACGTCGATTTCATCGGCCTCGCCATGGACCAGATCGGCAATCAGATGGCCAAGTTCGCCTATATGTCCGGGGGCAGGCTGACCATTCCCATGGTGCTGCGTACCCAGGGGGGAACCGGGCGCTCCGCCGGGTCGCAGCACAGCCAGAGTCTAGAAGCCTACCTGGTCCACACCCCGGGGTTGAGGGTGGTGATGCCCTCCACTCCCGAAGACGCCAAAGGGCTCCTCAAGACCGCCGTCCGGAGCGACGATCCGGTGGTCTTTATCGAGCACAAGGCCTTGTACGCCAAAAAGGGTCCGATCCCGGAAGAAGAATATACCATCCCCTTCGGCCGCGCGAAGACGGTCAGGGAGGGGAAGGACGTGAGCATCGTCACCTACTCCCGGATGGTCCACACCGCCCGGGAGGCCGCGGCCGAGCTTTCCGGGCACGGAATCGACGCCGAGGTCATCGATCTGAGGACCCTCAATCCCCTGGACACCGAGGCTGTGATACGATCGGTGCGAAAGACACGCAGGGCGGTAGTTCTCACCGAGGCGCATCGAACGGCGGGAATGAGCGCGGAAATCTCTTCCCTCATCCACGAAAACTGTTATGATGTCCTGGTTGCGCCGGTCGTCCGTATCGCCGGTGAGGACGTTCCCGTCCCCGCGACATATCTGGAGAAACTCGCGGTCCCCTCCGCGGATGACGTGGTCGACGGGACGAGGAAACTCGCGGAAAAAAGATAAGAGAGAAGACAAGAGAGGAGAAACCATGAAGTACGAGGTAAAAATGCCCCAGCTGACCGAAACCATGGAGTACGCCATGATATTGAGCTGGAACAAGAACGTGGGAGACTACGTCGAGAAGGGGGAAGTCCTCTACGAGGTGGAGACCGACAAGACCACCATGGAGATCGAATCGATCGACGAGGGGTACCTCTGTGAAATCTCGGTCGAGCTGGAAGAGGAAGTCGCCCCGGGAACGGTCATCGCCGTGCTCGCCGATTCCGCTGACGAATGCGGCTCATAACGGTCGGTCTCATCCTCCCGCAAGGGCGGCCAAGAGTCGGATAGTCGAATCCGGCCCAGTCTCGGTATCACTCCCGTCGAGCATCCGGATGTCCCGGTTGTCGAGGTAGATAATGAAAGCCGCGGAGAGTTTTCCGTCCGGCTTGAAGAGCTTCTCCTCGAGGGGCGGACACTGATCGACGAGATCCCGAAGACACTCGTATACAGTATCCCCCGATACCGTGTATTCCAGGGTACCGGGGGAATATCTTTTCAAGAGCTCCGGAAGTATGAGTTTCGGCATCGTCGCGCTCCGTCGATCTAGGCGAGGCTCAGCTCCTCGAGCTTTTCCTCGGTGGGAATACCGAACTCGTTCCAGCCGCGGAGCTTGTAGTACTCATCGAGGAGTACGTTCAAGGGCGGAAGCTCGTTAGTGCCTCCGCCGCGGCGCTGGTTGAGCATCCTGACCGGAATAACGTCGTCCTTTCGTGTTATCCCGAGGCGGACATTGTACAGCCTCTTGATGTTGAATATCCTCTCTCCGGCTCTGAAGAACTTTTCCCGGTCGAAATCCCATCCGGTTACCGCATTGAGCGCCCGTATCAAGGGATTGACCGTCAATCCGCCGAACATACCGAATTTGCAGGCCACAAGGCTGTCGAACATACCCATCAAGTGCTGCATGTAATAGACATTTTCAGCCTTGTGCTCGATGCCGAACCGGTCTTCGAGGCGGGGGGTCCCTAAATCCTCGAGGTAGGCGCCCTCTTCGAAGTCGTGGGTGAAGGCGGCCACGTGACAGGCGCCGCGGTTGGAAGTCGCGTACCCTAATGCCACGGTGAACTTCGCCCTCGGATCGTGGGCGGGGGGCTCGAGTCCCTTTACCTCGAGAGCGAACTCATGAGCGGTGCCCCCGACATAATCGGCGGCCCGTTTGACCCCCTTGCCGAGAACGGCCCCGAAGCCGTCCTTCTCGGCGATCTTGCGAATGTACTCGTGGACCGCCCGGGAGCTCCCCCAGGTCAGATCGATTCCGTCGAGCTGCTTCTTCGAAATAAGCCCCTTTTCATACGCCTCCATGGCGAAACCGATGACGCTGCCGGTGGAGATTGTGTCCAGGCCGTACCGGTTGCACAGCTCGTTGGATTTGATGACCGCGTTCAGGTCGTCGATCAAGAGGTTCGTCCCCATGAGCCCCACCGTCTCGTACTCGGGGCCCGCTATTTCCTTTCCTTCGTTAGGGCCGGGGAGACCCTCCACGATTCGGCCGCAGTTGATGACGCACCGGCCGCAGTGGTACCGCCCTTTGAGCACGGTGTTGGCCATGGTGGTACCGCTTATCTTCGCGGCGCCCTCGGGCCATCCCCCCTGATACCAGTTCTTGATGGGGATGTTTCCGATCTCGTCGCAGTACTCGACCCCGACGCTGGTTCCCCCGAAACGGAGCGCCTCGGGCCCGTCTTTCATCTGGGAACCGAGCTCCTTCATGAGATCGGCGAGGGCTTCCGGATCGGCGACTTCGGTTTTCTTTTCCCCGAATACTACGACACCCTTGAGGCGCTTCCACCCCATCACAGCTCCCATTCCGGCGCGGCCTACCGCCCGGCCGTGGTGCCCGTCGGTGATCATTCCCGCAATACGGACCAGGTTTTCCCCCGCCTGTCCTATGACGGCGGCCTTGACCTTTTCGCCGTGCTTCTCCTTCAGATAGTCGGTGGACTCGAAGGTATCTTTCCCCCAAATATCCCCCGCCGGAAGAATCTCCGCCTTATCCTCGGTAATATTGAGGTAGACCGGGTTTTCCGATCTGCCTTTGACGACCAGGGCGTCGAACCCGCACCGTTTGAGCATACCGCCCCAGAATCCCCCGGCGCTGGACTCGCCGAAGATGCCCGTCAAAGGGGACCGGGAGACCACATCGAACCGGTCCGAATTGAACACCTTGGTTCCGGTCAAAGGTCCGGTTGCGAAGATTATGGGATTGTCCTCGCTGAAGGGCTCTGTATCAACGGTCGTTTCGTCGTAGAGAATTTTGGCGCCTAATCCGCTTCCGCCGATAAATTCTTCCGCGAGTTTATCGTCGAGCTCCTGAGTTTCGATTACCCCGGTAGTGAGGTTTATCCGGAGAATTTTCCCCATGTATCCGCGTGCTTTCATTGTATCCTCCGTTTGTTATTTTACCTCAGGCACATCCGCCCATGCGTTCGTCTCGTTGCTCTTGAGAACGGCGCTGACGATGGCGAGCTCCTGACATCCGGTCTTGAAGGTCGGAAAAGGAACCTTCTCCTCGTCCATGGACTTCCCTTCACGGATCCAGGTATAGAAGTCCCTGAAGCTGTTCATGAAGGTGTCGGGATACCCTTCGCCGAGACCGCAGGGCATATTCGCGTATGCCGCCGCTTCCGGCGCCATGATGGACGGATCTTTGACGAAACTGCCGTTCACCGCTGTCCGTTCCCCGATCCACATGTGGTTCGGTGTCTCCCCGTTCCACCCGATGGATTTCTTGGATCCGAAGATCTCGAACCGGATGTGGTTCTTCCTTCCCGCGCATACCTGGGCGAACATGAAGACTCCCTTCGCGCCGTTGGAAAACTTGACCATAAGAGATCCGTGGTCTTCGGTGTCGATGTCCACCTCTTCGTAGTCCCCGGGCCCTAGATCCGCGGTCATGTAAGTCGCGACCTCGACCTTCGGTTTCTTCCGCTTGGGGACAAAGGTAGTCAGATCCGCGTAGACCGATACGATCTCGAGGCCGGTAATATGCTGGACCATGTCCATGCAGTGGGTTCCGATATCGGCGACCGCCCGGGACTTTCCGCCCTCCTCGGCCATGACCCGCCAATTATAATCGCTGTCTAAAAAGAGCCAGTCCTGCAGATACGCGCCGTTGACGAGCCGAACATCTCCGATGTCCCCCGCCTGTACGTAGGAGCGGGACTGCTTCACCATGGGGTAGTACCGCATGTTGTGATTGATGGCGTAACATTTTCCCGATTTCCGTGCCGCCTCGAGAAGGTCGAGCCCCTCCTCGTAGGTCATAGCCAGGGGCTTTTCGCACATCACGTGCTTGCCGGCCTCGACGGCGTCTTTGGCCATCTGATAGTGGAACTTATTAGGAGTCAGCACGTGAATGACGTCTACGTCTTTATCCTCGAGCATCTCCCGATAATCTCCATAAGCCTTGGGAATGGTTATCGTCTCCCCGGCCTTCTTTGCCGTATCCAGATCCCGCTCCGCGACGGCCGTCACATCGATGAAACCGAGCCTCCTCAAGGCCGCGGCATGGGCGTTTCCCATCATTCCTCCGCCTATAAGTCCTGCGCGAATTGTATCCATAGTCTTCCTCCTGTATGTATTCGGAGTCACCCTCCGATTTTAACCTCGAGTCCGTACGATTCGAGTATCGATTTTCCCCGGTCGATATCCTCCCGGGTCTGTTTTTTTTCCGCATGAAAGGGATATTCCTTGCCCCTTCTCCGGTTCTTCGACTCTCCTGTAGAATGATAAGGAAGCAGATCGAGACGTTCTACCCCGTCGAGCTCATCCCGGACAAATTTTCCGAGGGCGTGGAGGTTCTCGTCCGAGTCGTTGAACCCCGGAATGAAGGGAAGACGGATGATCATCGTCTCCACCTTCCGTGCCGCCTTGCGCGCGTTGTCCAGGATCCGCTGATTAGTGACCCCGGTCTTTTCCCTGTGCCGCTTCGGGTCCATGTGCTTTATGTCGTAGAGAAGGAGATCGACGTGATCGAGGACCTTCTCCATCGTTTCCCACACGGCGTAACCGCAGGTCTCGAGGGCGGTGTTTATTCCCTCACTGCGGCAGGTCTCGAGCAGGGCGGCCGTGAAACGGGGCTGATTGGTCGGCTCGCCGCCTCCCACGGTTACCCCGCCCCCCGATTCCTCGTAGAAAATCCTGTCCTTGAGGATTATATCCAAGACATCCCGAACCGAATACCAGGTTCCGGCAAGCTGTTTCGCCTCGGCATAGCAGTGCTCCACGCACTTGCCGCACCCGATGCACACGTCGGTGTCGATGGGCCAGATCTCTTCCTGGGTGTCGAAGGGACACGCCTTGAGACATTCGCCGCAGCCGATGCACCGCTCTTCGAAGAACATGACCTCCGGTTTAGCGCTCTGAGATTCAGGGTTGCTGCACCATTCGCAGCGAAGGGGGCATCCCTTCATGAACACTAATGTCCGGATGCCCCCCCCGTCGTGGAGTGAAAATCTCTGTATGTCGAAAACCACCCCTTCGAGATCGAGATCGGAGTTATACAGCTTTGAAGTCACAACTTTTTTGGTCTCTCCTCCTTAAAATCCTTAGAAACCGTGCTCGGTCCTCTTAATATATTCGTCCTGCTGCGGTTTCGCAAGCTGCACGAAGTAAGCGGTAAGGCCGCCTAAGCGGACGCGGAGCGATTCGTAGTCTTTCGGTTTCTTTTGGGCCTTCTTGAGAGTCTCCGTGTCCACGGTGGTCACGGTCAGGATATTTCCGCCCAACCGGACGTAGGATCGCAAAAAGCTCTTCAAGATATCGATTCCCTCGCTCTCGTTATCGACATGCTTGAAGCTCATCCGCAGGTCCACGGGGCACCCGTCGTTGAGCCGCTCCAGATCGAACTTTGTCGAGGATTTGACCGCGGCGGTGGGTCCGTTATGGTCCATCCCCACCGAGGGTGAGTAGTTGCTCGCCAGCGGCGCCCGGGCAAGGCGTCCGTCGGGAGAAGCCCCGCACACGTATCCGAAGCGGGGATAGTTTTCGAAAGTCCCTATCCCCGGAGCAAAGGTTATCCAATCGATCTTCTCATTATACTCGTCCAGGTAATTGCAGTAGTCGTCGAGAATCTCCACGCCGATAGAATCGGCGTAGTCGTCGTCGTTACCGTATTTAGGGACCTTGTTCATAACGTACTGTTTGAGCTGCTCTTCTCCTTCCCAGTTATTCTCGAGGGCGTTTACGAGTCGTTCCAGGGTAAGACTCTTCTCTTCGAAGACGAGCTTCTTGATGACGGCCAAACTGTCCACGGCGTGGGAGAATCCGGTCACCAGCGGGGCGTAGAGCCTATACCGGGCTCCCCGCCGGGTCATGTCCCTGCCCTTGGCAAGACAGTCATCCATGATCCCCGACAGAAAGGGGACCGGCGCTATCTTAGACACCTCATCGTAATAAGTCAGCTTGTTATCGATGGCTACATCGAGTCTATTCCGAATCTGCTGTTTATACGCATGGAAAAAGTCTTCCCACGTCTTGTACTCCGAGGGGTCTCCGGAGTCGGGCCCTATCTCGTTGCCGTTCAAGAGCGACTTGCCCCGGTGCAAGAGACACTCGAGGCTCAAGAGAACCTCGATATGTCCGTATCCGAACTCGGTGCGGCCGTAGGGCAGGGTCTCCCAGCAGCCGTCGTTGCTGTAGTCCCGGGCGTCCTCGACGGGTATGCCCAGATGTTTGACCATCCCGGGAATAACCGTATCGTCGTTGAATACGGTGGGCTGGGCCCCTCCCTTGGCGAGAAACCGGGCGGTAACGTCCAAAATATCCTCGGGGGAGTCTTTGTGGAGCCTGACCGATACCAGAGGATCGATCAGTTCGAGCTCGTTGACCAGCTCGATGACCATAAGAGAAATCTTGTTAGTTCCGTCCACTCCTTCCGGGGTGTAGCCGCTGACGATGCAGTTCTGGAGCCAGTGGTTCGAGCTCTGTCCGAAGGTGTACGCCTCGTCGTTAGACATCTTCAAGTGGGTCGTCTCGAGATCGGGATCGCCTCCCTGGGACCAGTCACCGAAGGTAAAGTGGTTTTCGATATGCTCGTTATTCAGCTGGACCCGCTCGTTGAACTTGACCAGAAAGGAACCCAAGAGGTCCCGGGCACCGTCCTCCGTAATCAGCTCAGTCTCGATATCCTTTTTATAGTAGGGGTCGAGATACTGATCGACCCGGCCGATGGAGGTGTAATTGAGGGTACTGTGCAGGATGGTGTGAACGGTCCACACGCTCTGCAGCGCCTCGTGAAAGGTCTCCGCCGGTCCCATGGGGACCTTGCGGCAGATTTGCGCCATCACCTTCAACTCCCTTTTCCTTTCCTCCGTTTCAGCTTCATCCGCCAGATAATCGGCTAAGGCCGCGTACCGGGACGCGAGTATCTCCGCCGCGGGGAGGGCGGTAATGACCGATTCGTAGAAGTCCCGTTTTTCTTCGTCATCCTCCGGTGTTTTCTCGAGATACGCCTTGGCTTCCTCGACTATCGCATTCAACCCCTTGTCGAGGATTTTCTGGTAATACGGATTGTGATGTCCCCACACCGATTTCCGGTTCAAACACACCTTCGCGGCGGCCTCAGCCTCCTCGTCGGTCTCGTAGCGGGGAAAGGTATGCCCGAATCCGACCGACGCCATCGTCGGGACCCCGACGATCAGCTCGTGCTCCTTGATCTCGATGGGCATTTCCCGGGCGACCTTCTGCACGGCGAGGGCCTTTCGCACAGCCAAGGGTTTCTCCGATAGGCCCGGATCGTCGTCGAAGATGCTCAAGTTATCTCCCCACCATTCCTTTTTCTCGTAATATTCCTGAAACAATCGATCTTTTATTCGTGTTAATCGTTCGGTCATCGTCGGCCCTCCTCAAGATAAAGTAATCCACATATATTATACTCTCTATGAAGTGCAGGTGCAATCATAATTGATTTACTCATAATAAATCGTCTCTTCAATGCCGCGTCGGCGTTCGCCACACTAATCTTCATATTGTCTGATAATTGTGATATACTTAGGAAGAAAAGTCAAGTTTTGCTTGTAATTATCACATTATAGGTCAATAATGTAATATAATATTATAAAGAAACAATATGGGATCTTTGAAGGAATTACAGGATGACCGCTACGAAGATAAAACAGAAGACGGTAGTCGAACAAGTGATGGAGAAGATCAGAGATCTCATCTCCTCCGGCCAATACAAAATCGGGGACAAACTCCCCACCGAAAACGAGCTCGCCGAGCGGTTCGGAATAGGCCGCAGCTCCATCCGGGAAGCCATCAAGGTATTTAACTATTTAGGCATCCTCGAGTCAAGGACCGCGAAGGGCACCTTCGTCTGCGACAAGACCAGCATCTCCTCCGAAGCGGTAACCTGGGCGATCCTCCTCGGCAAGAACGATCTCTTCGAAGTCGTCGAACTCAGAGGCGCCATCGAGCTCTCGAGCCTCATCACCCTTACGGAAAAGTACAAGGATTCTCCTGAGGAAACAATCCCCACCCTGGAACGGATGAAGCAGGAGCTCGGGAACATCACATCCTCCATTGAAAACAACTTTATGGAGGACCTCGTACAGGCGGATTACAACTTTCATTACTCGATCATAAGCGGCAGTAAGAACAAACTGTTCGTCTCCATCTACGAACTGATTCGAAGCTTCATGTTCGAGGAAATCAAGAAGACCTACAAGGATTTAGACAATCTCTCCTTCCTCATAGAGGAACACACCGCCTTTATTGCGGCGGTTGAAACCGGGGACATCGCCCATGCCCAGGATATCATCCGGGAACACATCGGAATCATCAAAACGAAACTCATACGGCAGCTTCCGGTCCAGGAGACCGCCGTGGCGGAAATATAGGTCTAGAAATGACAAACCGCCGCATCATCGTTCTCGCCGCCCTAGGTTTCTTTCAACACGGACTCGTCATGCTCTTCGTCGGACCAATCCTGCCCGATATCATGGCCGCCTTCGAGATAACCGAGTCCACCGCCGGACTCCTCCTTGGACTCGGAGCGGCGGGATTCACCGCGGGCCCCCTCCTCGGCGGAATATTGAGCGATAAGATAGGGGTATTTAAGGTTATTGCCGCAGCCCTCTTTCTGGAATCCGCATTTTTGGCCCTCTTCGGGGGAAGTCCGGTCTTCTGGCTCCTAGTCGCGGCCTATTTCCTGACTCTCCTCTCGGCGGCCCAAATAGAAACGACCATAAACGTTCTCCCCACCATGCTCAAAGACGTCACAGTCCTTTCGGTGATGAGTTTCCTCCATCTCTGCTTCAGCATCAGCGCCTTCCTCTTTCCCATATTCATCGGTTTCTACATGAGCAGACTGGGAGAGTGGAATCATATCCCCTGGATAGTTGCGGCCTTCGCCTTCGGCCTCTTTATATACGCCCTCCTGACCGCCCGCAGGAGGGAAGCCAAAGTGGCCCCGGCGGAAAACCTCCATCTGAAGGAGCTCATCACTATCGTCAAAGAGCCTCCGGTATTTTTCGGCGCCCTCACCCTTGCCCTCTACGTCGGCGCCGAATTAGGGGCTTCCGCATGGGTAGTCCATTATCTGCGAAGCGCCCTCGGGCTCAGTCCGGTAGCCGCCTCGACGGGACTTTCGCTCCTCTGGGTGGGGATCATGGTCGGCCGCCTGTTAAACGGCTTTTTCGTTCGGAAATTCACGAGCCTCCAGCTGACGGTCTCGATGGGTATCCTCGGTGTCGTCGGCGGAGTGCTGTTCATCCTTGCCCGGGGGATTGGGGGAAGCTACATAACCCTCCTGATCTTGGGATTTGCCATGGCGGGCATCTATCCCAACGCAATGGCGGAGATCAACGGGAAGTACCCGAAACGTGTCGGGGTGGTGACCGGTTTCATGGCCTTCGGCGCGGGAGCGGGGGCGATGCTCTTCCAGTGGCTCATCGGATTCGCCGCGGAGTTCGTGGGTCTCAAGTTCGCCCTGCTCATCCCCGCGATTCTCATGGGGCTTCTCTGCGTCACCTACACCGCGGCAGTCAAGACCCTCCCTGCCGCGCCCCCTACCCGTTCCTGACTCTCCGTGGTACCCTATAACATGATACGCACCCTCGTTCTCTATGCCGGAGAGCACGGGCACACCCGGGAAATCCTCGATCAGATACTCGAATCAGATGATGAGGCGGTGACCCTCGAGGACATCCGCGGCTTCGATCCCGCCGGGCTCGGCGCCTACGATCGGGTGGCCTTAGGCGGCTCCATCCGCTCGAGGAAAATCCATCCCGCCGCCGCCCGCTTCGCCGAAGAGCACAAACACCCCCTCCTCGCCAAGCCCTTAGCCCTCTTCATAACCGGCCTCGACCGTGAACGGATGAAGGAACAGCTCCACGCCGCCTTCAGCGAGTCCCTTATCGAACACAGCACCGTTGCCGTATGCCTCGGGGGAGAGCTCGATTTGAGGAGGCTTAATCTCTTTATGCGCTTCGTCATGCGGCGGATGACGGGGAACCCCTTCGAGCGCTCCTGGCGAAACTCGAGGGGAATTCTCGGGCTGCAGGAGTTCGTACACAGGCGCAGTGTTGAGCAATAAGGGAATCATCTATACTCTGCGGGTATGAATCTATTCTCCCTTACCGATGTCAGCCTTACTCTTGTGAACGAACCGGTATTCGAAGAAGTTACCCTCGGCATCGATGAGGGAGAGAAAATCGGTCTTGTCGGCAGGAACGGTTCGGGAAAAACGACATTCTTAAGGCTGCTCCGGGGAGAAATCGAACCGGACAGCGGCGCGGTGGCCCGGAACAAAGCGGTAACGGTAAGTTCCCTCGAACAACGGCCTGAATTTCGGCCGGACATGACGCTGAAAGAATTTTATCAGTTTGGGGACGGCCCGCTGATCGAGCTTGCCCGGGAATACGAGGAGTGTATACATGCAGTGCATGACGGTCCGGGCGCCGTTGACAGGCTTTCAGTTTTGACGGAGCGGATGGAACGGGAAGGGGGCTTCACCGCTGAACAGGCATATCTTTCCTACTGCAGGGAGCTCGGCCTTGTCGATACGACCGCGGCAATGGAAACATTTTCCGGCGGAATGGTGCGGCGGGCCGCCATTGCCCGGACCCTCGCTTCGGGAGCATCATTTTTTACCTTCGACGAGCCGACGAACCATCTCGACCTCGAATCCATCGAGTGGCTTGAAGAGAAAATGAAAGTGGAAAGGGAAGGTTTTGTCCTCGTAACTCATGACCGGAGTTTTCTCGATGCGGTGTGTTCCTCTGTTATCGAAATCGACAGGAACCGACTGTATAAGTACGAGGGAAATTACTCGGAATATCTTGAACGGAAGGCGGCCCGGCTTGAGATTGAAAAGCGTGCCGAAGAGCGGCGCACGGTAATCCTCAGACGGGAACTGGAATGGCTGAAGCGGGGACCGAAGGCGAGAACAGGCAAGGACAAAGGACGGAAAGACCGCATTCAGGAGCTCCTGGACACCGAGGTGCGGCGGGAATCGGCGGCGCGGGAATTTTCTTCCTCCCAGCGCAGGCTGGGCAAAAAAGTGCTGGAGCTGGAGGAGATTTCGAAATTTTTCGACGGACGGAGGGTGATACAGCCGTTTTCGTACAGCTTCAAACAGGGAGAGCGGATCGGACTCATCGGACCGAACGGCTCGGGAAAGAGCACCTTTCTCGATATGCTGGCGGGCCGGCTGCAGC
>CAZXMO010000035.1:0-34263 GCA_964641125.1 uncultured Spirochaetales bacterium | reverse complement strand
GGCCAAAGCGGGATTAAATGCCGAGCTTCTCGAGGGAATTAGCGGCAGCTAACACATTAATACTTCTAACATATCTCCACTTACCATACACATTCCGCCCCGAGATGGGATATCGCTGAATCGGGACTTGCCACCTGAAGGTTTTCGAGCATTCCCTGGGCGGCCAGCATCCTGTCGAAGGGGTCCCGATGCTCTCCCGGCAGGGCACCCGCCCGGACGGCGTGTCGAGAGGAAATATTCAGCTCCCTGAAACCGTCTTCCAGAAGCCGTTCGTCCCAGGCGGATATCACCCTACCGCCGTTCGGGTATTTTCCGATTCGGTGCTTCGTGGAAATTTCCCATGCTGAAGCAGCGCTTACCCATACAGAGTTGACCGGATCTATCAAAAGCCCGCGTATTCGGGGAGAGAGGTTTTCGGGCTCCCCCCACCACCAGAGAAGGGTACAGGTATCAAGAAGAAGGTTCACGATTGCCAGGCCTTGAGCTCTTCCTCGGGGAGAACCTCGAAGAACGAGTCCGGCACCTTTTCGTTATATCTCCCGGGTGTCCGTTGCTCCCTTTCCTGCAGAGGTATCAGTCGGGCATACGGCTTTCCGGCCTTTGCCAGGATTATCTCCTCCCCCGCGTGGGCACGGGCGAGCAGCTTCGAAAAGTGGGTTTTTGCCTCATGGACATTTACAACAGTCATACTATAATGTTAGTCCAGGTTATGGACTTAGTCAACCATATACCGAAGGTGTTGTGAAGGTGTTGACGGTGGGATATGCCGGCCCGTGAAAGGACCGGCTGTAACCTTACTCTCCCGTATAGAACCCTTCGTCCGGGAGCTTGCCCCCGATAGAAGCCGGGTCGAAGTCGAGGAGGACCTCCAGATAGGGTTCCATGAGGTCCCGGGCCTCCTGTCCGGTTGCGAAGGTCAGGTTTAAGCGGGGGATCGCCTTCGCCGCAACCGCACCCTTCATGCCGATGCCGTGCTTCTCCGCGAGGCCTCCCGCGGGGGCGGGGTTGGCGGCGACCCACTCGATCGATCGTCTATATGCATCCAGATACCGGCGGACCGCCTCGGGATGCGCGGCGAGGAAGCTCTTCGAAACCACCACGCAGGTCATGGGGAAGCTCCGGTCGGTATTCCTGACTTCCTTCCACACATCCTGAAGATTCACCGCGATCCGGACGTCCCGGTTTTGCGTCGTCACCATGGTGACGAAGGGCTCCGGAAGGACCCCCGTGGAAACGCGCCCGGCGATCAGGTTCTGAGCGAGCTCCGCGTGATTGTAGGTAAACCGGATGGTAACGTCGTTCTGAGGGTCGATTCCCTCTTCACGCAGGAGATACCGGAGGATGTAATCGGGTGTCGCCGCCTGACCGATGTTGTACACCTCCTTTCCCTCGAGATCGGCGAGTGTTGTAACCGAATCGTCCGACGACAGGAGATATAAGAGCCCGTTTCCGGTCACCGCGCCTAGGTAATAGGGCACACCGCTGTTGTAGAGCTTCGCCGCGACGTTGGTGGGCAGGACGGCACAGGCCACCTCGCCGGAGAGGATCTTCGAGACCATGACGTCCGGCGCCCCGACGATTTGAAAATCGGCAGCCACATCATCCCCGAGGTCGGGTTTCTCCTCGAAGAGGCGGATCATTCCGATTCCGGAAGGCCCCTTGAGGGCGGCTATTACGACTTCGTCGGGTTCCACGGGGGGCTCCGGGGCATCCATCTCAACAGGGACTTCCTCCGGCTCGGCCGGTTCCCGCGCGCCTCCCGAGAAAACAAGCACCGACAGACCGATCAACATAGTAAGACTGACTAATAATATTCGTTTCATCTTGCTCCTCCGTACCCACACTATCGTATTGTTTTAGAAATGACAATCTAGTAGAATATGGTAAAACCTATAGGGAAAGGCAAATCGTATGAGCGAACGAAGAGTATATGCGGGAATCGATATCGGCGGAACCAAGATGATGTGCGCCGTATTCGAAAAGAATAAGATTATCGGAAGGTATAAGCAGAGTACCAACGTCTCCGAGGGACGTGACGCTATGGTAAAGCGGCTGAAAAAAACCGTGGAAAAGGCGCTCGAAGACGCAGGGGTCGAGAAAGAAGAGCTCCTAGGGATAGGTGTCGGGTGCCCCGGTCCTTTAGACAAGTCCACCGGGACAATAGTCGATGCCGCTAATCTCGGGTTCGATAATCTTCCCGTTAAGAGCTCCCTGGAGAAAGCTTTTTCCGTCCCGGCGGTCGTCGAAAATGATGTAAGCGTCGGCACCTACGGCGAGTTCAAGGAGGGGGCCGCCGAGGGATACCGGCACGTCTTGGGGATCTTCCCGGGGACAGGTTTAGGGGGGGGCATCATCATCGACGGAAAGCTCTATACCGGGGCATCAGGGAACGCCGGGGAAATCGGGCACATGATCATGCAGCTCGACGGGCCGCTGTGCGGCTGCGGACAGTACGGGTGTTACGAGGCTCTGGCCAGCAAGACGGCCCTCTCGAAAGACGCCGTCACCATGGCTTTCATCGGTAAGGCCCCGGAGACCTTTGACGATGCGGGGACCGACTTCTCAAACTTCAAGAGCAGGATCTACAAGAAAGGGTTCCTCAATGACGGGGACGAGACTATCGCCCGAATCGTCCGCCGGGGCGCCAGGTTCCTAGGCATCGGAATGGGAAATCTGGTAAACATCTTTAATCCCGAACGGATCGTTCTAGGAGGCGGATTGGTGGAAAAGCTCGGAAAACCCTATATAGAAATCGCGGAAGAGGCGATGCGGGAAACGGCGATGCCCCCCCTCCTCAAGGACGTGACCGTTGCGCAGGCGCTTTTAGGAGACGACGCGATCGTTATAGGAGCCGCGGCTCTTATCCGGGACAAAGTAGGAAAATAATGGAGAAGGGACTCGTTGCCGTCATCGATGTCGGTTCCACCGCGGTCAGGCTCGTTATAGCCGAACTCGATAAGGACTCGAATTGGAAAATCATCGACCGGGCGGGAAAACCGGTCCCCTTCGGCAGGGACGTCTTTACTTCAGGGTCTATAAGCCGGGACACCTTGAATCTGACCTTGAAAATCCTCCGCGGATTCCGGGAGATTTTAGACGGATGGAAGATCAGCGAGGAGAACATCACCATTATCGCGACCTCGGCCTTACGGGAAGCGCGAAATCGCGATACTTTCATCGACCGTGTCTACATAAAAACCGGTTTCGTCATCAATGTAGTAGAGGGGATCGAGGAAAACCGGCTTACCTACATGGCGGTCCAGTACGCGGTCGGAGATCTCCTCCCGCAGCTCGGAAGGAGTAACTCGATCATCATCGAGGTCGGCGGGGGAAGCACCGAGGTCATGCTCCTTAAACGCGGTAAAATGGCCGGGGCCCATAGTCTGAATATCGGAACGGTGAGGATCGAACAGTTCATCCAGAACGCACCCGGTCCCGAATACCGCTCCCGATTCCTTACCGAACGGGTCGCCACTATGACCGAGGCCTTGGATACGGAGCTCGAACTCAAGCGGATACGTAATTTTATTGCCGTAGGGGGGCACGCTCGACTCGCGGCTATGAAAGTCGGCGAGGAACAGTCCTCCCTCTACTCGGTGATTTCGAAAGAAGCCTTCCTGAGCTTCCTCGAATCCATCCGCCGCATGAGCACGGAAGATCTGGTTCGGAAGCTCCAGATAAGCTACAACGACGCGGACGGGCTCATAACCGGCCTCAACATCTACCGGTACTTTCTCGAAGAAACTTCGGCCGAGCGGCTCATCGTCCCCGGGACCAGCATCCGGGAGGGAGTGCTGATCAGCCTGACGTTGGGACCCGATCCCCAGGTTCGGGAACGGTTCAATGCCCAGGTAGCGGCTTCTGCGACCGCCTTAGGGAGGAAATTCCACATCGACGAAGAGCACGGCCTCCACGTAAGCGAGCTCGCCTGCAGCCTCTTCGACCAGCTCGAGGACGAGCACGGTTTGAGCCGGCACTACCGTCTCCTGTTGGAGATTGCGGCGGTCCTGCACGATATAGGGTCCTACATCAAATTCAGCGGTCATCACAAACACGGCCAGTACATCATCTCCAACTCGGAAATTTTCGGACTTCACAAGGACGATATTCAAATCATTTCCAACGTAGTCCGGTACCACCGAAAGTCCTTTCCCGTGTCATCCCACACCTCTTACATCTCCCTCTCCCGGGAGGACAGGCTGGGGGTCCTCAAGCTCGCGGCCCTGCTGCGCATCGCCGACGCCCTCGATCGGGGGCATACCCAAAGAGTCAAGGATATAAAGGCGGAAAAGCGGGAGGAAACCCTTATTCTGCACTGCTCCTGCCTGGGGGATATTTCCTCGGAAACCCTGAGTCTCCGTTCGAAGGCCCAGATGTTCGAACAGGTCTTCGGTTACCGGGTCATCTTGGGATAAATTAAACGGAAGGAACCATGCCCGAAAAGAAAGACAAGAAAAGCATCAAGGACTCCTACGAATTCTTCAACCGAGAGCTGAGCTGGCTTGAGTTCAACGCCCGTGTCCTCGAAGAGGGGCTCGATGAAACGGTACCGCTCTTAGAGCGGTTTAAGTACTTCTCCATCGTAAGCTCGAATTTCGACGAGTTTTTTATGATCCGGGTGGCCACCATAAAGAGGCAGTTCCGCAAGAGCGACGCCGTGCGGTGTCCTTCGGGCTTGAGCCCTTCCCAACAGCTCGAAAGAATCACACGGCGGGTCCACGAAATAACCGGACTCCAGTACGAGGCTCTGGAAAAGGACCTCCTCCCCTCCTTGAACGAACGGGGCCTCAAGTACGTCCCCTCCGGGGAATACACCAAGGAACAGCGGAGGATGGTAAAGCGGATCTTCGATGAAGAGATCTTCCTCTCTCTGACCCCCGTACGGGTTGTACCGGAAGAGGAATTTCCCTTCGTCGGGAATCTACGGATACACTTTATCTTCAGGCTCGAGCCGATCGGGGAGGAAGTACCCGAAGGGGAGCGTTACGCTGTAGTCCAGGTTCCCCCGGTCCTCGACAGGCTCCAGTGGATCTCCCAGAGTGACAATGAGCGCTACTTCGTTCTCCTCGAGGACTGCATCCTCGAGAACGCGGAAAAACTCTTTCAAGGCTATTCCATTGCCGAATACGGGCTATTTCGCATCTCCCGAGACGCCGACTTGAGTGTGGACGAGGAGCGGGACGAGGATTTTGTGGAGGCTATGGAAGAGGTTCTGGTCAACCGGGAGCTGAGCCGTCCTGTACGCTTAGAGATAGCGAGAGCCTCTTCCGAGATGAAGGAGCGCCTCATGAATTGGATCGGCATAAGCGAGGAGGATGTCTATGAGTATTCCTGGTTCTTAGATCTGGCATCCCTCATGAATCTCGTGTCTACACCGGGATTCGACCGTCTCCGCTACGAGGAGTGGCCCCCCGTACCGAGCCCCGCCTTGAGCGAAGACCTGACAATCTGGGAGCAGCTGAAGGAACAGGACATCCTTCTTCATCATCCCTACGAATCCTTCGAGCCGGTCATTCATCTCGTCCAGGAGGCCTGCCGGGACCCGGAGGTTCTGGCTGTCAAGATGACCTTATACCGAACGAGCGGCCGCTCACCCATCGTAAGAGCCTTGGTCGACGCGGCTGAACAAGGAAAACAGGTAACCGTCCTCGTGGAGCTCAAGGCGCGTTTCGACGAGCAGCAGAACATCGGATGGGCCGAACGACTCCAGCAGGCGGGTGCGATCGTCATCTACGGTCTAGCCCATCTCAAGGTTCATTCCAAGGCCCTCTTGATCGTCCGAAGGGAGGTAGACGGAATACGCCGCTATGCCCATCTCGGAACGGGAAACTACAACGATAAAACCGCTAAGCTCTATACCGATTTAGGCCTCATGACGGCCTCCGAGCCCATTACCTACGAGACGGCCCTCTTTTTCAACGCTGTTACCGGATACTCTTCGGTTCCGAACTTGAACCGCCTGTCCATGTCACCGGTACACTTGAAGGAGAAGCTCCTCACTCTCATCCGCAGGGAGAGGGAACGTACCACCGTGGAGAACCCGGGACGGATTATGGCCAAGATGAACTCATTAGCCGATCCCGAGGTGATAACCGAGCTCTACAAGGCGTCTCAGGCGGGGGTGATTATCCAGCTCAACATCAGGGGTATCTGCATGCTCGTTCCGGGGATCGAAGGGATGAGTGAGAATATCAGGGTGGTGAGCGTCATCGACCGCTATTTAGAGCATTCCCGAATATTCTACTTCGCGAATCAGGGACAGGAGGAAATCTATCTGTCCAGTGCCGATTGGATGCCCAGAAATCTGGAAAAACGGGTGGAGCTCATGTTCCCGGTGGAGAGCCCCGAGCTCAAGAAGCGATTGGTTCGGATCCTCAAAGCCTTTCTCCGGGCCAATGTGAAGGGCAGAGAGCTTACCCCCGAGGGCGCCTATTTTCCCGTCGACACGAAGGGAAAGAAACCGTTCCGGGTGCAGGAGTATTTCTACCGAAGGGCGAAGAAAGCGGTCCGGGAGGCCTCGGATGCTTTTCAAAACGAGTTCACCGTACGGCGCACCCCCCGCGCTACCTAAATTACTCGCCGTAGAGGTGGACGAACTGGTGGAGGAGCTCCTCCGCCTGGGGCCGGCATTCGCCGCATACCGTTCCGATCTTGGTGCGGGCCTGGAGATCTTCCCAACTCCTGTCCCCGCTCTTGACCGCGTCTTCGATATCCTTGTCGGTTACCCCGACACAGGTGCATACCGTCTTGACCTCGGCCTGGGGGATCTTGTCTTCCATGCCGTTTTTCCGGTAATAGTCTTCGATTGCGGCCCTCAAGGCCTTGTCTCCGAGGACGGAGCAGTGGATCTTGTTGTCCGGAAGCCCGTCGAGCCGAGCGGTCACGTCGGAAGGTTTGAGCTTGTATGCATCGTCGAGGCTCATTCCCTTGACCATCTCCGAAAGCATCGAGGTGCTCGCAATGGCGCTGGCGCATCCGTAGGTCCTCCACTTACAGTCGGTTATCTTGCCCTCGTCGACCCGTATGGCGATAAGCATCTGGTCGCCGCACCGTATATTTCCGACCGCCCCCTCCCCGTCGGCCTCGAAGGATTCTTCGTCCTCTAAGATATTTCGCGGGTTAATGAAATGATCTTTGACCTCATCGGAATACATCCATCCCTTTTTAATATCCATGCTGATCTCCTTAGTACCTTGTCGACATCTTGCGAATTCGGCCGATGATCGGCGGGAGTTTTTCCACCACATACTCCACATCCTCACGGGTGTTCTCCCGTCCGAGACTGAATCTGATTGACCCGTGGGCGTACTCGGCGTCGAGTCCTATCCCTAACAAGACGTGGGACGGCTCGAGAGACCCGGTGGCGCAGGCGGAACCGGTGCTCACCTCTATTCCCTCCATATCCAGATAGAGGAGGATCGATTCCCCCTCCGCTCCGAGAAAGGAGGCGTCCAGGGTCCCCGCCAGGCATCCCTTTTCGGGGCTGTTTATTCGGACATCCGGAATCGATTCGAGGATTCCTTCTTCGAGTTCGTTTTTTAATTTTTCGAGCCGGCCGGCTTCCTCCCGCATCTCCCCCCCGGCGAGCTCGGCGGCTTTCCCGAATCCCACAATACCCAAGGTATTGTAAGTCCCGGCCCGTTTCCCCTCCTCCTGGTGCCCGCCGTGAATGAGGGGAAGGAAGGGTGCTTTCGCCCCGACATACAGGGCCCCGACCCCTTTCGGACCGTACATCTTATGAGAAGAGAAGCTCAAAAAATCGACCCCGAGCTCGTTGACATCTAAGGGAATCTTTCCCGCCGTTTGGACCGCGTCGGTATGGACCAAGGCGCCCGCTTCATGGGCCGCCGCCGCGATTCCCGCAATATCCTGGATGGTCCCGATCTCATTATTTCCATGCATGATCGAAACAAGGGCGGTTTTTTCGCCTAAGAGCTTATCGAGCTCATCGATGTCCGCCCTCCCCTCGCCGTCGACCCGAAGGCGATAGACCGAATACCCCACTTCAGCTAAATATTCAGCCGTCTCTAAGACACTCGGATGCTCTACGGCCGATATGATGAGCTCGTTCCGTTCCTTCGCCGTGGTCATTATCCCCTTGAGGATCGTATTGTTCGCCTCGGACCCTCCTGAGGTGAAAATGATTTCCTTCTCTCCGGCGCCGATGAGTCCCGCGATTCGGGAGCGGGCCTCGTCCAGCGCAGCCTTGGCCTCGCGGCCGGAAGCGTGCATGCTCGATGCGTTTCCGTACAGATCGAGAGCTTCCGTCATCGCCCTTTTGACCTCCGGATGGAGGGGGGTAGTGGCGTTGTTATCCATGTAGACTCTGCGTTCGCTCATGTCTTTACCTCGTTCTTTTTATCGGCGAGAATCGACTCGAGGGTCCTGCTCTTCAAGAAATTATCCATCTCACCCTGGAACTCGTCCCACACCGACCAGGATTCGCAGATAGCCCGCCGTGCACAGGCCTCTGGATCATCCACGCAGTCGACCACTCGCGGTCTGCCGTCGACCGCGAGAACGATATCGTAGAGGCGAAGATTCTCCGGAGAGACGGCCAGAGAGTATCCTCCCACCGGGCCCCGGGAGCTTCCCACCAGGCCTCCCCTTTTCAGCAGGGTAAAGATGTTCTCCAGGTACTTCTTGGAGATGTCCTCATTCTCCGCGATCTGATTCAAAGGGACCGGGGATTCATCACTGTGCTCCGCAATATAGAGAAGAGCCCGCAGCGCATACCGGACCTGGGTGGATACCGAAAACATACCTCCTCCCTTTCTCTTCCTTATCCGAGCTCGACCATCTTTTCTATCGGCCTCACCGCGTCCTCGGCAACCGACGGATCGATATCGATCGGAAAGATCTTCTGCTCCATCGATTTGGCGAGGATGTCGAGGTCGATCTTCTTCATGTTGTAGCAGGTCATCCGGTCCGAAGCGAGGAAGAACTCCTTGTCCGGGTTTCTCTCGCGAAGGGGATAGAGGATCCCCTTCTCGGTCCCGATGATAAATTCATTCTTATCCGATTCAGCGGCGTAAGACAGTATTTCAGAAGTACTCCCCACGAAATCGGCGATCGCCGTTACCTCGGGGGTGCACTCCGGGTGCACCAGGACCGGAGCATCCGGGTGCGCCTGCTTCTTCGACCGAATATCATCCGGGTTGACCCTCTCGTGATGCACCGGGCAATACCCGGGCCACAGGATCAGGCTCCTGCCGGTCTGTTCCATGACATACTTCCCCAGATTCTGGTCCGGCACGAAGATAATCTCACTGTCCTCGGGGATTGTGTTGACTACCCTGACCGCGTTCGAGGAGGTGCAGCAGATATCGCTCTGTGCTTTGACCGCGGCGGTGCTGTTGACGTAGGTTACCACCACGGCGCCGGGATGGTCCTCCTTCATCCGTTTTAGGTCCTCCGCCTCGGCCATATTTGCCATGGGACATCCCGCGTCCAACGCGGGCAGAAGCACCAGCTTATCCGGATTGAGGAGCTTGGCGCTCTCCGCCATGAAGTGGACCCCGCAGAAGACGATGACGTCCGCGTCGGTCCTCGAGGCTTCGATACACAGCCCGAGGCTGTCTCCAACGAAATCTCCTAAATCTTGTATTTCCCGGGGCTGGTAATAGTGCACCAGGATTACCGCATTGAGTCGTTTCTTCAGTTCATGTATGGAGCTCGATTGTATACTCATCTACTATACTCACAATACCTATTAGTTTTGTAGGAATATACGTATTATTCTCGGGTTAGTCAACCTGGGCGCTTCGAAGGCCGCGGATTTTAAGGCCGTGATTTGATCCAATACTCCTCGACGCTGTAGGTTTCGATGCTCGGATAGTCGATAAAACTTTTCACGTCCCGGTATACCCTGACCATATTGCCGGGAGTCTTGAGGGGTCCTCCGAAGAAGCGGGTGGTTTTCAGTAGATCTTCCCGGGTTTTGCAGTGTTCTTCGACGATGCCGTCGTACCACTTCTCTTCTCCCCGGATTTTCTCCTTGACGACATTGCGGACGTAATTCCAGAGGGGATGGATCTCGAGGGAGAGCGGGGTATGGCCGTTGTGCCAGCGATCTATAAAATCGGCGTAGTCCATATCCGTCCGCCTGCGGAACAGGGTAAGAAGACCGAGGCCGGGGGTCTTTTCACCATCCTTCCAGTTCCTCGTATACGCCACGGGAAGGGCGGTTTCTACACGAAAGGCCCCGGTGAATCCGGGACACGCGGCGAGCTTATCGGCTGCCGCCCGGATACCGTTTTCGCCGCCGAGGGTCACGAGGGCGATTTTATTCTTCGAATACGGCACCACCCCCCCCTTCGGCGGAGGAGCGCAGGTGAGCGTTACCTTGCAGATATCGGCATCCCCGGAGCCTTCACTTACGGTATCGAGGACACGGGCACTGAAAGCGTCATATGTCTCCTCGGAACCTCCCCTAACGATAATCAGCTGTTTATCCACATTTTCCTCCTCCCTCCCATCCTACCCCATATGGACAGTTTATTGAATATATGTTTAATATATTCACCTATGAAACAGTTGCATATCCCGATACTTCTCGTAACCGGCGGGGCCGGGTTCGTGGGACACGCCCTGATCAAAGAGCTTACCTGCGAGAATCCGGTCATAACCGCGGACGAAATCAGGATTTACGACACCTGCCCCGAGAACCCCTATAGCGATGAACGGATCACGTATATCCGGGGAGATATCCGCGACCTCGGCGCCTTTAGAAAGGCCGCGGAGGGGGCCCACGGGATGATCCATCTTGCCTCCCTCGTAGATTGGGGGACCCATACCAAGGGGGAGGTGTTTTCGATCAACGTCGAAGGGGTGAGAAACGCCGTCTCCGTGTGCCGGGATACAGGCATAGAAGTCCTTGTCTACACCAGCTCCCTCGACGCCGTCTGTACCGGCAAGCCTATTCGCGGCGAGGACGAATCCCTTCCCTATCCCGCCAGGTTTCCCAACTCTTACTGTGAGAGCAAGGCGGCGGCGGAACAGATTGTAAAGGAAGCAAACGGGAACGGCCTTTCCACGGTTGTTCTGCGTCCCGCCGGGATCTGGGGAGAGCGGGACCCCTTTCATATCTCGGCACTCCTCAACCTCGCCGAAAAGGGACCCTACGTCCGTATCGGCAACGGCGAAGCGCTGTGCCAGCACGTATACGTGGGGAATGTAGCTCACGCCCATCTCCTGGCCCTCAAGGCTCTCCTTACTGACGGGACCGGGACTGAAGGGAACGTCTACTTCCTGACCGACTCGCCGCCGGCTAATTTCTTCAAGTTTCTTGATCCCGTGGTAGAAGCATCCGGATACACGATCAAACCGAAGAACCTATGGATTCCAAAGGGAATCATGTACGTTCTCGGATGTCTAGCGGAAGCCGGGGCGTGGATTATCCGGCCCTTCAAGAAGATCAATCCCGACGTGAGTCGTTTTGCCGTGAGTTATACCTGTAACGATTTTACCTTTTCCGGCGATAAGGCCCGCCGGGATTTCGGCTACACTCCCAAGTACGGCCACGAGGAAGCGTTTCGGACTACCGTAGAATGGTTCAGAAAATACGGTCCGGTCCCCAAAAAGTAAACGACGCCCGCAGGTGATGTGATATACTGAAATCTATGAGGATAGATGTTCTCATAGAAAACACTCTGCCCGAGGAAAACCCCCTCGATCTATCGAGGGAGCACGGACTTTCGCTCTTCCTGCGCGAAGGAGAGCGTACTCTTCTCTTCGATACCGGCGCGTCGCCTAAGTTCCTCGCGAACGCACGGAAGCTCGGTATTCGCCCGGAAACAGCGTCCGCCGTCGTACTCTCCCATGGGCACTACGACCACGGGGGAGGTCTCGAAACCTTTCTCGAAACTTCCCCCGATGTGCGCATCTTCCACGGCAAAGGCGCAGACGGCGCCTTTCGGTCGAAAAAAGGCTCCCGCTTCAAAGACGTAGGTCTCTCCCGTAAAACCGTGAAGATACTCCGCGCCTTCCCGGACACGGTGCAGGCGGTCGACGAAATCACCGAGATAATGCCAGGGTTCTTCGTCTTTCCGATCCGGGAGCACCCCTACCCCCCGCCTGAGGGAAACGGAAGCCTATTCCGGGAAACCGGCGAAGGACTCGATCCGGACGATTTCTCCCACGAGATCGCCGCCGCGGTCGATACCCCGGAAGGTTTCGTCATCCTCACCGGGTGCGCCCATAACGGGCTCCTCAACATAATCAATACCGTCGAACGGCGCCTCCCGAGCTCGCGGATAGCCGCGGTGGTCGGAGGATTTCATATGAAAGGGGCAACGGAAGAGAACGCGGGTCTGCCCGGGATAGCGGAAAAATTACTCGACCTCGCCCCAGAGGCCCGTTTCATTACGGGGCATTGCACCGCCGATTCGGCCTATGTCGTGCTGAAATCCGTTTTAGGCGGGCGTCTCGAACACCTCGCCACCGGACTTCGGATTTCGATCTGAAACTCCCGCTTACCCCGCCTGCTCATTTCCCGCGGCCCGCTTTTGAAACTCCGACGGATATAGTCCCGTGTACTTCTTGAAAACGGTATAGAAATAATTCGGGTCATTGTAGCCGACCTCTTCGGCGACTTCGTTCGCCTTCAAGGAGGTATACTGCAAGAGCTTCTTGGCCTTTCGAACCCGCAGGGTATTCAGATATTTTGTAAAACTGACTCCCGTATGCTTCTTGAAGAGCTGACCCAGATACGCCGCGGTAATTCCGTATTGATAGCTGAGCACCTTGAGAGAAAGGGGACTGGTATAATTCTTGTTCACATATTCGACGATTCTCTCGATAAGACTCTTTCTGTTCTTCCCCTCCGTTAGAGCCTCGACGATACTGAGCGCCAGCTCTTGAAGCCATTCCAGGGTCCGCTCGATCGTCTTCTGCATAAAGAGATTCTTGAAGAGCTTCTCATAACTTCCGAGGATGCTCTCTTCGTCCAATTGGTTCTCCTGGATGATGTTCATGAGTTTGGTAAGGACCTGAATCGAGAAGCCGCGGAACGATTCCATGAAGATGATCTTCTCCTTGCGCAGCTTGGCAAGGGTCCCGGAGAAGAAAGACCGAATCCCCTCGATATCGTTTGCGAGTATTGCGGACACCAGACTATCCACCCGAAAACTGGAAAGCTCCCGCCGGGCCGCGAGGAACTCGTCCACGTCCCTTTCGGTTACGATATGCTTCGGGAGATAGCGGATAGGCTGCACGGTCAACCCGTTGAACCAGTCCGCCGCCGCCTTCATGGCGAGCATACCGTCGACATCCCCCCGCTGGTACGCTACCGCCTTAAGCCTTCCCTGCTTGACGTACTCGAGCCCCACGCTGCTCCCCCCGTAGGCGGCGCATACGATATCCTCTCTGCCGGCGGCCTTGAGGGCGGAGAGAATGCCCGCCTGAACCACATTATCGTCGGCGGATATAATTCCGGTGAGTCCGTCTCCGAATCGCTCTATCCAGCCGATAACTTTTCTCCGGGTCGCTTCGGCATTCAAGTCGGTCGAGGCTATGTCGAGACACTCCATGGCGGGAGCGATCTCAGTCAGCTCGGTGAGGACCGAATAACTTCGGGAATAAAAATTCGAAGAACCCGGAACGTGGGAGATGATCCCGTATCCCCCGGTTCCGTTCATGTACCGGGCAAAATCCCGAGCCAGGAGCCTTCCCTGACCCCAATCATCGGGACCGGTCCAGCAGAGGAAGTAACGGAAAGCATCGTTTTCAGGAAGGAGGTTCGAACCGATTACCGGAATTCCCGCTCGATAGATTCTCTCGTACCACTCCGTGCAGGCACGGGCATTCTCGGGAAGGAGGATGATCATATCAGGACGCGAGGCTATGGCCGTGTCTACCTGTCGTGATTGAATACGTGAGTCCCAATTACCGGACAAAACCTCCACGGTCATACCCTCGAGGTCCGCGATATTCCGAACACCCTCGAGATACACATTCATATACGGATGAGTTCCCGGAACGAGACAGATGACCCGCTTTCCCTCCGGGCCGTCCCCCGGAGGGGAGGGCTGTTTTTCCTTTTGTACCGACCAGCCGGCGTACTCCATATCGTACCAACGTCGTCTGTCGCTCTCGTCGTAGAGCTCGGGATTGTCCGGCCGCGGCGGGATATCCTTTTGTCCGGTATTCCACAGGATGAGAAGCTTTCCCTGGCTTGAAGAACCGTCTTTCACTTCGGGACAGTATAGACAAAAAACGGAAAACATTAAATATTTTCAGGAATGAGTGTCCTGCGAGAACCCCTTCCCCGCCTCGATTCCGACGAAAACCTGAGGCAGCGGCTCCTCGAGTATTGCAGGCTGAGCCCGGGGGAAATCTGGAAAGACCCCGAGGCCGGACATCGGGTAGGATGTCTCGACGGGGAAAACGAGAATGAGATACGCAACCTCGCGGGAGAAGATAAGGTCGTCTGCGCGGTACAAGACCCGCCGTACAACATATCCGTAGGGAAGTCCGCGAGCCCCGGACTCTTCTATACGAGCATCGATGAGTACCTGAGCTTTTCGCGAAACTGGATCCGATCGACCCTTTCGGTCCTTGCTCAGGACAGCCATTTTTATCTCTGGACCGGCGCCGATCATCGAAATGGATTCCAGCCCCTTCCCGACCTCATGTTACTGCTTAGGGATTTTACGGAGCTGACCCCGCGGAATCTCATCACCTTGAGGAACCAGCGTGGGTACGGTACGCAGAAGAATTGGATGTGGGTGCGGCAGGAGCTCTTGTACTATACCCGGGGCAAGCCCGAATTTACCGTTATCTATACTGAAATCCCCAAACGGCTCAAGGGGTACTACAAAGATGTCGGGGGAAAGCGCCTCGAGAACTCACAGCGGGGCCTCGGCGATACTTTACGCGCGGGGAACGTGTGGATGGACATCCAGCAAGTCTTCTACCGAATGCACGAGAACGTCCCCGGCGCGTATGCCCAGAAACCCCTTGCGGCCATCGAACGAATACTGTTGAGCGGTACCCGTGCCGGCGATACCGTGCTCGATTCCTTTGCCCACTCCGGGACAACCCTCTTAGCCGCCGAGCAGACAGGACGCCGATGCATTACCCTGGACCGGGACCCGATCTTCGCCGAATTGACGATCCGCAGACTCGAGCATTATAGGCGTACCGGACGGTTAGGCTGGCAATGCGACAATCCCTTTCCCGAATTAAACAGTCAAGAATAGATTCCCGTGCGAAGGATGGAAAGATAGAAATCCCAATTCTTCAGGTAATTTCTCTTTACCTCCCCCGGGTCCTTATTATACTTGAGCTCGATGAGAAAATCGTATCGAGTCTTCAGCAGGAGCCACATAATGAGATCGACCACCCGGTCCTTATCATATTGAACCCGAGAGAAATCGGCGTCTCCGAAAATATGGAGAAACTGCTCAATAAATATGGTCTTGGTAGATTTTTCCAAATTCTCGTCGTAGAGCTGATAGGTCTTGACGATAAGATACACGTACTGAGGATGCTCCAGGTAGAAATCGATTGCAAGCTCCGAAACGAGCCGCACCCGCTCGAGGATATCCTCCGGAAGGGCAATACCCTGCTCGTGAATCCGCCGCTCGAGATATCCGTAGAGCTGCCGGTAGGTGTAATCCACGATAAAGAGGAAGAGCTCCTCCTTCCGGGAGATGTACTCATAGAGTCCTCCCTTAGAAATACCCGCCCGCTTGATTATCCGGTCGGTCGAGCTCTTCGCGTATCCGAACTCCCCGAATTCCGCAATACAGGCATCGATAATCTTGCTCTTTTTTTCTTCCGGCAGGTTTTGAAAAGTCGGCTTCATCTCTTCTAACTATACAGGGTTTCCCCTTGGCGTGCCACAAAGATTGTTGAAAATCCATCATCGCTGTGGTAGTATTTTACCGGCTTCGCGGCACTAAGTAAAAAATTACGAGAATCGGAGGAAAGTATGGATTTTTCGAAGTTACGGATCAACGGCAAGCGACTCCAGCAGAGCTTGGAAGAAATGGCTCAGATCGGAGCAACCCCCGGCGGCGGTGTCCAGCGGCTTGCTCTCTCGGACGAGGACAAGCAGGCTCGGGACCTCTTCGTCAAATGGCTCGAGGAGATCGATTGCGAGGTTACGATAGACGAGATGGGAAATATCTTCGGCAAACGTCCGGGGAAGAACAACGATCTTCCCCCTGTTATGAGCGGTTCCCATATCGACAGCCAGCCAAAGGGCGGCCGTTTCGACGGTATTTTAGGTGTCATGAGCGCTCTCGAGGTGATGCGGACCCTCCACGAAAACAAGATCGAAACCGAAAGGCCCGTCGTTATCGTGGACTGGACCAACGAAGAAGGGTCCCGGTTCGCGCCGGCGATGGTTTCTTCAGGGGTGTGGGCCGGAAAGCTCGATCTGCAGTGGGCGTATGACCGGACCGATATCAACGGGAAAAAGCAGGGAGATGAACTCGAGCGGATCGGTTACAAGGGAAGCGCTGTGTGTAAGAGCTGGCCCGTGCATGCTCATTATGAAATACATGTCGAGCAGGGACCGGTTTTAGAACGGATCGGAAAGACCATAGGCGCCCCCAAGGGAATCGTCTGTCTCCACTGGTACGATATCTACCTCCAGGGCACGGCGAATCAGGTGGGCCCCACTCCGATGCAGGGAAGGAACGACGCCCTTCTCTCCTCCGCGGAGATGATCCAGACCGTAAACAAGACCGCCCATATCATGGGAAACATGGTGGGGACCGTCGGAGAGATCCAGAACTATCCGAACTCCCGAAATATCATCCCCGACGGCGTGCATTTCACCGTAGATATCAGATCGTGGGATGACGACCACGCCCTCAAGGCCTGGGAGCTGATGAAGCGGGAGTTCCAGGCGATAGCGGACCGCCACGGCACTCCCCTCAAAATGGAAGAAACCTGGCGGGTAGAGCACGCCCCCTTCGACGACAAGCTCGTACAGAGGATCCTCGAAACCGCCGAAAATCTAGGCTATTCCAATCACTACATGGTATCCGGCGCGGGCCATGACGCGAGCTATATGAACCAAATCGCCCCGACCGCGATGATCTTTGTTCCGAGTATCGGGGGAAGGAGCCATGTCGAGGTCGAGGAAACTACGTGGGAGGACTGCGCCGCCGGATGTAACGTCCTTTTCCACTCTATGCTCAAATCGGCGCTCGAAAAATAAAAGTTATAACAGTTATGCCGCCCTCGGATAACCGGGGGCGTTTTTTTAACCGGAAACAACCTTCATGAGACGAACCGAAAGGGAAATAAGCGACCGCGACGTCATTGATAAGATTATTAACCTGTGCCCCGTATGCCGCCTCGGCCTCTATGACGGCCTAGTTCCCTATGTAGTCCCGGTCAATTTTTTCTATTCCGAAGGGACGGTCTACTTCCATTCCGCCGGTAAGGGGAAAAAGCTCGAATGTATGGAAAGCGGCGGTATCGTCGCGGTGGAATGGGACATCCCCGGCGGCGTCGTTACGGCGGACGAACCCTGCGACTACGGTTTCGAATACGCAAGCGTCATCGCCGCGGGACGTCCCTTCTTTGTCGTCTCCCCTGATGAAAAGGCCCGCATCCTTACGGCTCTTACCTCGCGGTATATTCGTACCCGGCGGAACACCGGCCTCGAGGCCGGCATCCCTCCCGAAGCCGCCCGGGGAACAACGGTGGTGGGAATCGAGCTCGATGAGATTACCGGGAAAGCGAGCGGCGGGGATTACCTTGCCGCTCTTCTCGCCGGGGCCCGGCCCGAGGGCGGCGGTTCCTACCACTGAGCCGGCAGATACTGCTCTACATTAGCCGAGGTGATGAGCCCCTTCGGCAGGTATCTGACCGGATCTCTGACTATGCCGTTGAAGTAGTCGGTGGCGAGCTCCAAGGGCATGGCACCGTCGGTTTCGGCGGACTGATATGTGACCGCTTCGAGAAAACCTTCTTTCACAAAATCCATTCCGATTTTGCTGTTTCCCGACGAGACGATGATCAAGTCCTCTCTTCCCGCTTCGTTAACCGCCCGGTTGAGGCCGATCAACATATCGGAATCGTCGGCTGATATGATTCCCTTGAGCCTCTCGCCGTATTCGGAAAGCCATGCGGACACTATCTCGTAAGATCGGGCCTGCTCAATTTCACCCGATTCAGCGGCGAGGAGCTCCATGTCGGGAGCAACACTGCTCAGTTCGGTGAGCGGAGCGTAGGTCCGGCCGTAAAAAGTCCCGCTTCCGGGCTTGTGCTGCAGGATTGCGTAGCCGCCGGAATTGCCCATCTTTTCGGCGAAGTGCCGGCTGAGCATCCGCATAGAACCCCAGTCGTCGGGACCGGAAAAACCGACGACGTATCTCAGTCCCTCCCTCTTGGGAGGGACGGTCGCGGCAAAGATCGGAATATGCGCCTTATAGATGTCCTTGATCCAGGCAACCCCCTGCTCGGCGTCGGAACAGACAATGATAACTGAGTCGGGGGCTTCCTTAATAGCTTGTTCGACCTGACCCGCCTGAACCCGCGGGTCCCATTCCGCCTCGTAGAAGGAGAGCTCGATCCCGAAGGCCTCCGCCATCTTACGTGCTCCCCGCTTATACGCCTCGTAGTAGGGATGCTTACCGGGGAGAAGGTAGACCGCCCGCTTTCCTACAGCCCCGTCGGCGGCCGATTCGGGCAGGGGCTTTTTTTCGATATTCCATCCGGCATATTCCATGTCCCACCAATGACCGGGATCCTGCTCGGGGAGGCTTTCCGGATCGGCGGGGCGCGGAGGAATTTCCTTTGTCTCCCGGTGCCACAACAGGAGCGGCTGTCCGTCGGCCGCCTTCAGTCCCTTGGTATTCACCGTCCGGAAGAGTCCGATTTGCCGCTCCATAATTCCGATGTACTCCGAGTTCCGGATCCCGAGGTCCGAAACCTCTGAGATCGCCTTGGTAATCTCTTCGACCCCTACTACCGTTTCGTCCAGGGCGGCCGAGGTCTGTCCCGAAAGACGGGCGATATTGTCCATAGAGTTGTCGATCATGGTGGAGCGTTCGTTGATACCCTTCGTCGACCCCCGGACCTCTTCGGTTATCTGCACCAGCGAGTTCAGGGCGTCGGTAATTTCCACTGTCCCGTTGCTTATCTCGTTGAGCCCTCCGGTCATCTCCTTCATGCTGTCCGCGACGTCCTGGATTCCCTCGGTTACCTTGTTGAAAGACTGCCCGGTCTCTTCGGTAAGCCCCGCGGTGGATTTGATATTGTCGATGATCCGGTTGAGGTTCGTGGAGATGTCCCGGGCGTTTTCCCCGGTGGTTTCCGCGAGTTTTCGAATCTCGTCGGCAACGACGGCGAATCCCTTCCCCGCCTCTCCGGCGTGGGCCGCTTCGATAGCGGCGTTCATGGCGAGGATGTTCGTCTGGTCGGCCACATTGTTGATTACCTGGATCAGTTCGTAGATGATGTCGGCGCTGCTTGATATCGACTGGATCGATTTCAGGGTCTCTTCCATATTATCTTCCCCGTGCCGGGCGAGCTCGGAGAGATCATTGATAAGCTCCTGCTTCGAGGTCGAAATCGAGCTTATGTTTTTGACGCTGGCGATGAGCTCCTCCACCGCCGCCGACGATTCGGTGACCGAGGCGCTCTGGTCCTCGATCCGGGTGACGATTGACTGAATGGTGTTCTTGATTTCGGCCACCGCCTCTTGGGCCTGCTTGATGTCCTCGTCGAGGAGCTGTCCGTTCTTCTTGACGCTGGTCATGGTCGCCGACATTTCTTCAACGGTGGCGGAGATCTCCTCGGAGCTGCTCGCCAAATCGGAGCCGATCTCCTGACTCTTCTCGCTTACGTTCTTGAGCTTGAAGACGATATCGTGGAGCTTGGCGATAAACCGGTTCAGGTCCCGCCCGAGATCGCCGAGCTCGTCCTTGCTCATGAGCTGAACCCGCTTCGTCAGGTCCCCCTCACCCTCGGAGATGTCCTTCACACTCGCGGCGAGGATGTTCACCGGCCGGCTCACCATACGGATGATGAGAAGAGCCAGAACTACGGCAAAGATCAGAATCACCAAAAGGGCTCCTCCGATGACAAGGACCATGGTCCCCAAGACCCGTCCCTGCTCCGCACCGATGGCGTCTTGACTCGCTATAATATCCTCTTTTGCATCGGAAATAGCCCCCATGAATACCTGATGCTGCACGTCCAAGGTGCTGCTATAGGACACCCGGAAGCTCTCCAATCTCTTTATCGCACTCAGGCGGTCCAGGAGAATATTAAGCCGGTCCTGCAGAATGAGGAGCCGTTCGGCCATGGCGGAGTTTCGGTAATCGGCGATAAATGCCTCGATGATTTCCCGGGAGTCGTTTAGAGCCTCCGTCATGTCCCCTATATATATATTGCTTCCGGTATCGTAATAACGGTACCCGAAAAAGTAGAGGTTCTGAAGATGGTCGTAGAGACTCTCCGCCCGATTGATGACCCGGGAATTCCCCAACCCTTCGGCCCACTGAAGTATCTCGTTCCCGAAGAGCTTGTGATACGAGGAGAGTATCGCTCCGGAATTGATAATCCCCCGGATCTCCTGCACGGTTTCCATCTGCTTCCGGGTATTTTCCCTGTACTCGGCAAATTCCTTGGACAGATAGCTCAAGAACTCCTGCTGCTCCGGACCGGTGAGCTGTTCTCGAGCCTCAGCCAAGACGGACTCGATGGATTCCATGATACTCTCGAATTCGCCGCCTCCCCAGTTGTGGAGGCTCTGTAGGATTTCGTTCAAGAGGATGCGGGATTCCAGGTACAAGGCGGTGAAGTTGCTGATAAAAACCGCCTCTTTAGACAAGGAGTAATAGGTTTGGAAACCCGTTTCCGCGGTCCTCAGACTGAGAAAGCTGCCGGCCCCCATGATGATTGTAATGATTATGATAAGGATGAATCCGACGGTTATCTTTCTTTTAATCGATGCTCGTTTGGCCATGCTCTTCTCCCCATCTGCTCTGATTCTGGGACTTTTCTTTATAATGGAGTTATTATACAAGACACCGGAAGGGGCGTCTATATCTTTTTAATAATTCGTTTAAATACGGTTACCCCTCGACTATCCCGTCGCGGAGGAAGCGGAGGAGCTTACCGGTCCCCTCGAAGTGATGCACCCGAAATCCCGCCTCCGCCGCTGCCCGAACGTTCTCCTCCATATCGTCGATAAACAGAATTTCTTCGGGCGGGTGTCCCGCCGCCTTTTCCGCATATGCGTAAATCTCGGGGGCGGGTTTGGCCGTGCGGATGTGCCCGGAGATGACCTTAGGCCGGAAGAGCCGGTACCACTCCTTGTTCGACTCGAGATAGCGGTCCATTACCATGGGCATGTTCGAAAGTATACCCACGGTGAGTCCCTGGTTTTTCAGGGACCGGGCGAGATCGATTATCTCTTCGTCGACCTCTTCCCAGCTCTTCATATCGAGATTGACGAGAGCCTCGATCCGGTCCCTCCGAATACTTTCGTCGGGACCGCCGAGAATGCGCCGCCAATACTCTTCCGCCGAGATGAGGCCCGCATCGTAGGGGCCTCGGTTCCGGGTATATTGGGATTCGAAGGTTTCCTCGGCGAGCCCCGAGAGCTTCCTCATCTCGTCCCGCAGATCGGAGGACTGATTACGGCTTATAACATTACCGTAATCGAAGAAGACCACACGTATTCCCGGCATATCCTACCGCTCGAACAGCGACAGCAGATTGTACTTGCTGAAGATGGAAACGGTAATAAGAGAGATCGTCGCCATAATCTTGATCAAGATATCCAGTGAAGGACCGACCGTATCCTTCAAGGGGTCTCCCACGGTGTCCCCGATTACGGCGGCGCTGTGGGCCTGAGATCCCTTTCCGCCGAAACGGCCTTCCTCTATGTATTTCTTTCCGTTGTCCCAGGCGCCCCCGACGTTCGCGGTGAACAGGGCGAGCATGATTCCCGACAGGGTGGTTCCGATGAGGAGCCCCCCGACGAAATCGACACCGAAAATAAATCCGCCGACCAAGGGAGAAAGTACAGCGAGGAGCGCCGGGAACTTCATCTCGGCGATCGACCCGGCGGAAGATATCTCGATACACCGTTTATAATCGGGCTTGTCCTCGCCGCTTAAGATTTTCGGATTGGATGAAAACTGTCTTCGGACCTCCTGGACCATTCGGCGGGCCGCCTTAGCCACCGCCTCGATGAGAATTCCCGAAAAGAGATACGGAAGTGCCGCTCCCACCAGAGCGCCCGCAAGAGTCAGCGTATTGATCATGTTAAGAATTAAAGATATATCCGCGGGCTGCCCAGGTTCGGCCTGACTGTACAGGTAGGATGCGAAGAGCGAGAGGGCCGCTAAGGCCGCGCTTCCTATGGCGAAACCCTTTCCGATGGCGGCGGTGGTGTTCCCCACACTATCGAGCTTGTCGGTAATATCCCGAACTCCCGATTCGAGACCGGCCATCTCGCTGATGCCGCCGGCGTTGTCGGCTATAGGCCCGTAGGTGTCGACCGCCACGGTGGCGACGACAAAGCTGAGCATACCGATAGCGGCCATGGCCACACCGTAGAGTCCGGCCACGACATTGGCTACTATTATAGTCACCGCGAGGACCACAACGGGAAAGAAAACCGACTTCATTCCAACCGACATTCCCTGAGTGATGGTCAGAGCCGCCCCCTCCCGGGAGGCCTCGGATATCCGCTGGGTCGGTTTATAATCGTAGCTTGTATAAAACTCCGCAAGCTGTCCGATGATGATCCCGCAGATGATCCCTAAAACGGCGGCAATCCACGGCGACATGGGACCTGCAATGAATCCAATGTTCGATACGTTCTCACCTCGAAACATGAAATAGGTGACGATACCCCCCGCGATCAGGGTCAGCCCCGCCGAGCTCCAGACACTGACATTGAGCTCCCGGTGCGGCTTGTCGGACACCTTTTTTACGATGAGAAAAAAGATCCCCACGATACTGCAGATGATTCCGATTGCCGCGAAGGTAATCGGATAGAGGTAGAGCTTCTCGACGAGGATTCCCGATACCGGGGTACTCGTCTGCAGAGAGGTGTAGAACATATAGGTAGCCAGCACCACGCTCGAGATAAGCGCTCCGATGTAGCTTTCCAGGAGATCGGCACCCAGCCCCGCGACATCCCCCACGTTGTCCCCCACGTTGTCGGCGATAGTCGCGGGGTTTCTCGGATCGTCTTCGGGAATGCCCGCTTCGGTTTTTCCAACGAGGTCCGCCCCCATATCCGCGGCTTTCGTATAGATTCCTCCGCCGACACGGTCGAACATTGCTATGAGGGAACACCCCAGGGCATATCCGGATACTGACATTTGAAACGGAATATAATTTACGCCTATCCAGTTCGAGACAAGCCGCAGATTTTCCGGATTGGATTGTCCGAGGAACCGGCCGAAAACCAGATAGACGATTCCGAGTCCGAGGATGGCGAAGCCGCCGACGCTCAATCCCATGACGCTGCCCCCCTGAAAGGCGACCTTCAGGGTCTTTCCGAGACTCTTGGTTTCCCGAGCTGCGTTGGATACCCGTACATTCGAGATGGTCGCTATCCTCATCCCGATCAGTCCCGCCGAGCTGCTCATCAAGGCGCCTAGGATAAATACCGCGCCGGTATACCAGCTGACCACGACGCCGAGGAGAACCGCGATGACCGCGGCGATGCTCGCAATGACCTTGTATTCGTGCGCGAGGAAGGCATTCGCCCCCTCCTGGATCGCGGAAGCGATCTCTTGCATCAGCGGGGTCCCCGGGTCCTTCCGCTTGACCAAGAGAAAGTTCACCGCCGCGAAACCGAGTGCACCTATTACAGCCACGATCAATAAACCAAACATATCGTTTACGCTCCTATTTGTATTAGACGAATACTGCTCAAGACCGGTAGTTTGTACCGGTTGATATTATCATCCGTACGGAGAAAAATGCAATAAGCGAATTTGATTGTGTAATTATATGTTATAACGAATTGATCGCCGCTTGCAGAAACAGCCCCCCTTGCGGTACAATCGGGGTAGGAAATAATCGGGAGGCTCAGTATGCGTATTCACTATTACGTTTCACTCTTTCCCATGGAGGCCTTGATCGCGTCTCAACTCGAACCCCGGCAGTTCGGCAGTTACATGGCCACCGGCTCGAAGAAGGGTTCGGCGGAAAAGATCATCTTTGCCGAGATGGAAGGGGACTTCGGGGACTACTTCCGCTGGGATTACGCCCATGCAAACTGCGTCCAGCACCCCAACGGAGATCCCAAGAACTCGCTGTACTTGGCGGTGTATCGGGTCCTCGAAAACATCCCCCTCCCCCAATTTCAGTCTCTCTATCTGACGACCACGGACGGAAGGAGTCTGGAGCTCGAAAAATCCGGATACTCTCCTCCCGATCAGGCGCGCACCTTCTTCGTCTACAAAGAGCTGTGCCCGGTGAATCCTATCGTCGTAAGCTCTCTCGACCCCGTCGGGTTCGCGGCCTACATGACCGATCCCGAGAGTTTGACCTCGGTCCCGATGCTCGTCTTTACCGACCTCAAGATGATCGACTTCGATAATACCGAGATTACCGGGAATATCGGGCGTGTCTACGAGAGGAAGATCGAACACCTCAAGGACTGCGTTTTCGATGTGACCGAGCGAAAGGGGAAGGTCAACAAGATCTTCGACCGTTCGTACATCGAGAGTTTTTCCTATCAGGCAGTAAAGAGCGGCATATTCATCGGAAACGGGGAAGAGCTTATTGAATACCCCATGAAGAGCAGCGAGGAGTTGCGGGAACAGCACTACGAGTGGGCGAAATCCGCGATGATCCTCTGACCATACGGAGCTGAATGACCGACGCTTGTTATATAGTCGCCGTCAGGGCGCCCGGTGTTACTGTGGCCGAAGCGGAAGCGCATCTCGACGAGCTCGAAAATCTCTGCACCACCCTCGAGTACCGCGTATCCGGAAAAGAAATTGTTACCGTCCACGAGCCGAAACCCCATCTCTTAGTCGGCCCCGGACAGGCCAGGCAAATTGTCGATTCCGCCGAAGAGGCATGTGCAGAGATCATCGTTTTCGATGATGACCTCTCGCCGCGGCAGCAGCGGAACTGGGAAGAACTGTCATCGCTGCCGGTCATCGACCGGCGGGAGATAATACTGGATATATTCGCCGAACATGCATCCACGAAGGAGGCGAGCCTCCAGATCGAGCTCGCCCGGCTGGAGTACTATCTTCCCCGCTTGAAAAGGGCCTGGACCCACCTCTCACGGCAGAGAGGCGGCAGACGGGGGACCCGCGGCGAAGGCGAAAAGCAGCTCGAGCTCGACCGGCGCATGATTTTGAAAAGGATCTACTCTTTGAAAAACGAGCTCGAGGCAGTGGCCGGACACCGTGATCGGACCCGCAAGCTGAGAGATCGGGACGGGGTAACGACCGCCTCCCTTATCGGATACACCAACGCGGGAAAATCGTCCCTCCTCAATGCCCTGACCGAGGCGGGGGTGAGGACCGAGGACAAGCTCTTCGCCACCCTCGATCCCACGACGAGGGCCGTGGAAAAAAGAGTGGACGGCACCGGGGAGTTTCTCCTGACCGATACGGTGGGCTTTATCCGGAAATTACCCCACGATCTTGTCGAGGCCTTTCACTCGACCCTCGAAGAATCGAAGCACTCCGATATCCTGATTCACGTAATCGACGCCTCTTCCCCTGAGGCGGAGGCCCATATCAGGACCACCGAGGGAGTCCTTGCCGATTTAGGCATCCTCGATAAGCCGCGGATCATCTGTTTTAATAAAACCGATTCCCTGAACGCCGCTTCCCTCAAGGCCGGACTCGCCGCCCGATACCCCGAGGCAATCTTCGTGAGCGCGGTCACCGGCGAGGGACTGGACCATCTCCTCGACCGCTGCGGTAAGCTTGCCGGGGAGTTCCGTTCCAACGCCCGGTTCGTCTTTCCTCTCGACAGGTTTGACCTAGTCGCCTTTCTGCACCGTTCGGGAAGTATTGTCGAGGAGGATTACAGGGATGATTCGATCGAGATTTCGGCTAAGGTCACCCCGCGCACCCGGGCTATGCTTAACGAGTTCACGGTGTGAACCGCGGCCGGGGTTCCGAAGCCGGCAGGTGGTCAGATCTCTTCGTTCAGCTTACTCCGGTACTGCTCGACTTCCCAATCGACGATAAAGTCGATCTTGTCCTGGGGCATAAACCGCACCCCGCCGAAAGACTCCGCGTACACCGAAATCTTGACCGCGTCTTTGAAGAGTACGAGTGCCGTGTCCACGGCCTTAGGTGTATTGCCCACGGCGAATACCCCGAGGCCTATTACCGCCACGATCTTCGGATCGGTCTCTCGTCCCTGCCTATAAGATCTCCAACCCTCAGAAATAAGCCCCTTCTGACGATCTAAGTCCGCGGCGTTCCCGATCAGAAGCGGGCGGTCGCCGTAGTAGACGATGTGGTCGGGAGTCAATGAGGATGATACCGGAGTAAAGCTCTGCTCGTTCTCGAGGAGCTTCATGATTTCGGCATCGGTCTCGAAGCCGCAGGCGGAAACGCTCAAGAGGTCCTGCAGGTATTCCTGGAGCTCGGCGACCCTTTTACCGTCTACGGTTACCGGTGAAAAGTCGGGCTGCCGGTTGACGGCCTCTTCGAGGCTGTTCATTATTCGCTTATAGAGACGGTCGATCTCGTCCGCTGTATCCGCGGCGACGAAGACGCCGTGGTTCTGGAGAAAGACCAGGGAAGGAGCGCCCTTGCCCCGGGCGGTGTACTCCTCTATAGCACCCTTGACCTCCGTCGCGAGGACATATCCGGGATTGACAACAGGTATCCACACAAACCCCTCGGGGAAGAGCTCCTCCGCGGCCTCCTTCCCCCGCATGCTGCAGGTGAGCCCGTTGACTAAGGGAGGATGGAGGTGCACCACATAGGCCTGGGGAAACAGGTCGTGGAGAAGGGTCTCCACGCTCGGACGTTTGGACTCCCCTTCACTCCGGGCGTTCATCAAATCGGTCAAGGCCTGCTCTTCTCTGGCGTCCGGGTCGTCGGGATACTCCTTCTTCCAGACGGCGGCGAGCTTGTCCTCGTCCATCCTGGCGAAGCCCTTTTCACCGATGTCGGCCAATGGGAACCCCGAGGCCTTTATCCAGAGATGCTTTCCGTCTTTGTAAGAGGTGTTCCCGCCGCCGGCGAGAACGAACTCGGGGTTGCTTCCGTATTTCCGTGAAAGTGAGATGAGTTCCTGTATTCCCATGGGGTCTTTCCTTGTATCTTTATTGTATGTACATCCAGGATACAGTATGTCCGGGGTTTGTTCCAGACCGGCCCCTGCCGGCCCCCTGCCGCCGGAGATCAGCCCCTCTTGGAGAGGACCTCCCGCTCGTAGGCGTGGACGTCGTCCCGGATCTCCCGGTCGGTGGGGACTCCCGCGCTTTCGCAGTAGTAATCCCAGACCGCCCCGAAGGGAAGGGTCTTCTGCTCCTCCATCAGGTGGAGCCGTCCGAAGTAGTCCCCCTCTTCCTCGTACCGGACGAGTTTCTCCGTCGGCTCGAGGTACGCTAGGAGCATCGCCTTCAATGCGTTCCGCGCTCCTATGGCGTACGCTCCGACACGGTTGAGGGTCCCGTCGAAGAAGTCGAGCCCCACGTGAATGTCCCGCTCTCTTCCGGAACGGACGATCTCCTGGAAGAGGCCGCGCACCTCGTCGTTGAGCACGACGATGTGATCGCTGTCCCACCGGATCGGCCGCGATACGTGGAGGAGGAGCTCATCGGAGAAGAGCATAACCGAGGAGATCTTGTCGGCCACCGATTCGGTGGGGTGGAAGTGGCCTAAGTCGAGGCAGAGCATCTTTCCCCGGGTGTAGGCGTATCCCATGTAGAATTCGTGGGACCCGACTACGTAGGCTTCGCTCCCGATCCCGAAGAGCTTGCACTCGAGGGCGTCTTTTACTTCCGTCTCCGGATACTCCTTCTCGAAGACCGCATCCAAGGCGTCCCGCAGAATACGCCGGTATCCCATCCGGTCGGCGGGGATGTCTTTGATTCCGTCGTGGAGCCAGATGTTGTGGATACAGGGGCTCCCCTGCTCACGGCCCATATAGGCGGAAATCTCCCGGGCCCGCTTCACGTGGTCGATCCAGAAATTCCGCTTCTTTCCGTCTTTGCTGCTTAGGCTGAAACCGTCGTCGGAGAGGGGATGGGAAAAAACGGTGCAGTTGAAGTCGAGATCGACCCCGCTTCCCTTGCTCCAATCGACCCAGCCCTGGAAGTGCTCCGGCTCGATCTCGTTCCGGTCGACCCGTTTGCCCCCGAAATCGCCGTAGTGGGTATGCAGGCTCAAGCGGTGCTTACCCGGCAGGAGGGAATAGACCTTCTCCAAATCCCGTACGAATTCCTCCCGGTTCCGGGGCTTTCCCGGATAGCTCCCGGTCACTTGAATGCCGCCCCCCTCGAGGGCCGCGTCGGGACGCTCGAAGCCGCCTATGTCGTCGATCTGCCAGCAGTGGAGGGAGAGTGAAAAATCTTTAAGCCTCTCGACGGCCTTTTCCACGTCCACACCGTACTCACCGTAGCTCTCTTTCGCCGTCTCGTATGCTTTATCGTAGTTCATAGACCTTCCCTATTCCATGCGAAAGACTTGCTTCAAGGGCACGGCCGCGGGAGAATTATCCTGATTCACCTCCATGATGTCCGCCATATAGTCCCACCATTTCCGCACGATAGGCAGGTCCCCCAATTTATCGGCCGAATTAGACCCCGATGTCTTGTGTACCGCGAAGAGGGTAAGGGTCTCTTTATCGAGAAAGATCGAATAATCGTATATACCCGCTTCGGAAATCGCCTTCGACAGCTCCGGCCAAATCTCGTCGTGCCGTTTTTTATATTCCTCTTCGAAGCCGGGTTTTAATTTCATCTTGAATGCGGTAATTACCATTGGAGCTCTCCCTCTAATTGCCTTTATTGCTTTCTGAGTGCGCCGCTTCGGATTATGTCGATCAGAACCGCGAGAATCAGCACCGATCCGCTTACGACCATCTGGAAATATGCGTTGACGCTGAGTAAGGTCAATCCGTTGTTAATCGTCTGAAGTATCAGAATGCCGAGTATTATTCCCGCTATCTTTCCCTTCCCCCCGGCGAGGCTGATACCGCCTAAGATTACCGCGGAGATCGTGCTCATCTCCGTCCCCGAACCCGACTGGGGCAGAGCGGCCCCCACCTGAGCGGACAGGAGAAATCCTGCTATACCCGCGGTGATGCCGCTTATTACAAAGGCGACGAACTTGATTCTGTTTACATTAATCCCCGACAGGTAACTGGCGTGCTCGTTCCCGCCGACCATATACACCTTGCGGCCGAAGGAAGTGAACTTCAGCAGGTAGTAGGTGATTGCAAGAATCGCGACAGCTACAATTGTAACATAGGGTACAACACCGAAGAGCCTTCCTCTGCCGAGGGTCAGTATTACCGGGTCCCGCACCATAACCGTGGCGTCCTTGATAAGCCACGCGGTTCCCCTGAAGATCTGCATGGTTCCCAAGGTCGCGATTATCGCCGCGATTTTAAGCACCGCGTGCAGTGTCGCATTGATGAGCCCCATGAGAAGCCCGAGGGCGAGCACCACGAAAATGAGAAGCCACCAGGGCGCTCCCATCAGACTGACCAAAGCGGTGAGCAGTGCCGTTACGGCGCCGATTGCGTTTTGCGAGATGTCGAGACCGCCGGTTATCATCGCGACGGTCAGCCCGGATGCCCGTATCGCCAGGATGGACGCGAACATGAGGACATTCATGATATTCTTGAGGGTAAAGAAATAGGGCGACATGATTCCCCAGACAACGGAAAGAAGTATCAATGCTATAGCGAGACTCAGGATATTCCCTAAGTCAGTGATACTTTTAAAGACACTCCGCATAGATTTTCCCGTACGTGTATTTTTGTCAAACATTTTATTTCACCGCCAAATGAAGTATTTCATTCTGATCATATTCGCTTCGCTCGAATTCACCGGCTATAGTCCCGTCGGTAAATACGAGCATTCTATCGGTAATCCCCATAACCTCGGGCAATTCGGCCGATACCATGATTATCGATATTCCCTGCTTACAGAGCTCTTCCATAACCGTATAAATTTCGACTTTGGCGCCGACGTCGATTCCTCGCGTGGGATCGTTCATGATGAGGACCTTCGGATTGGTCAGCAGCCATTTAGCAATTACGACTTTCTGCTGATTACCGCCGCTCAACGAATTGATTATCGTCTGGGGCGACGGAGTCTTGATACCCAGTTTGTCTATCCACCTGTCGCAGTACTCTTTCTCTTTCCTGGAATCTATATGAAGTCCCTTTCCGAGAGCATCGAGCTGGGTTATGGTCAGATTATCTTTGACCGAGTGAATAAGAACGAGGCCGTCCTGCTTTCGGTCGCTGGGAATGTACGCTATCCCGTACTTCTTCGCGTCTAGGGGACTGTTTATTTCCACCTCTTTCCCTTCGATGCTGAACCTTCCGGACCGTATCTTTTTCAGCCCGAGGAGCCCTTCGACGGCCTCGACCCGGCCCGATCCTACGAGCCCGAAAAACCCGAGTATTTCCCCTTTACGGACATTGAAAGAGATGTCCTCGGCAATATTGCAGGATAGATTCTTCACATCGAGCATGACATCGCCTATCTCAGCTTCCTCTTTCGGATACATATCGACGATTGCCCTGCCGACCATAAGCTCCACGAGCTCGGATGTCGTTGCTTTGTCCAGCTCTAATAACCCTACTCGTTTTCCATCCCGCATGACCTGCACACGATCGGCGATCTCAAAAACTTCGTCGAGCTTATGGGAGATATAAATAATCGAAACCCCTTGCTTCTGCAGATCTTTTATAAACTCGAACAACCGCCGCGTTTCCGTTTCATTCAATGAGGAAGTGGGCTCGTCCATGATAAGGACTTTTACGTCTTTCGTAACCGCCCTTAGAATTTCCAATATCTGTTTTTCGGCTACCGAAAGTTCGTTGACTATTGTGAAGGGATCATAACCCAAATTAAACGAGCTGATCAGTTCTTCCGATTCTTTTTTCATTCTCTTATAGTCAACCCGCTTCATTTTCCCTTTTACAGGGACGGCCCCGATAAAGAGGTTTTCCGCGATGGTCATCTCGTTTAAGTAATTCAATTCCTGATAGATAGTCGCTATTCCGGCTTCCATCCTCTCTTTCGGTATCGCATCGTGGGGAACGGCTTTACCGTCAAGGATAATCTCCCCCGAATCCATGTGAACGGCTCCGGAAAGAACCTTTATCAAGGTCGACTTTCCGGCCCCGTTCTCGCCGATTACCGCCAGGACCTCACCTTTCTTGATTTCCAGATCGACCTCATCCAGCGCAAGAACACCCGGGTACTGTTTGACAATTTTTTTCATCTGAAGAGTTAGATCAGTGTCCTTACTCACCTGCGTATCCACAATTAAGTCTCCCCTTTAAAAATAGACATTGCGGGCCTAGCGGCCCGCAATGTTTCAGGCCAATTTACATGGCGTTTTCCGCCCGTACTTTATCGATGTCTTCCCGGGTCAGGAACTCGTGTTCCATAGTCTGCATCTTGTCGGGGTTCTTTCCCGCAAGAATATCGAGAGCGAGGGGAATGATATAGTCGCCGTACTGCGTCGGATAGTAGGCGGTTCCGCCGAGCCAGCAGTTGTCACCCTGTTCCCACGCAGCCAGAGTCTGGTTTCCGTTGTTGTTCGTAGCAAGGAGTACGTCCGAATCTCTTCTCGCCGCCTGGACCGCCGAAAAGACGCCCTGGCCGGTTTCGGTATTAACCGTTCCGACTACGATCTTGCTGAGATCGGGGTGCGCGGTCAGCCAGTCGGTCATCTTCTGGTTCGCAACGAGGGTGGTGTCCGAGCCGCCGCCGCCCATCTCGATCCATTCGATCATGTCTTCCGAAATAGAAATTCCATTGGCCCTCATGCCGTCGACCATACCCGACATTCTAAGCCTAACGACGGGTCCGTTCTCACTGTTGAAGAAGAAGAGGGCCTGCTCTATTTCTCCGTCCCACTGTTCTTTGATGGCCTTCGCGAGCCCTTCACCGGCGACCTCCCCGGCTTCTTGGTTGTTCGCGCCGAAGAACCAGCCTTCATCTCCGTCGACACCTACGTACTTGACGTCGATTCCGATGACCGGCACTCCCTTCGCGCCGCAGTAATCGACCAAACTTCCGCCGATCTCCGCGTTTACATTGAAATCAACGATAATATCCGCGCCCTGAAGCAGCATATTGTCGACATTCGGCAGGATCTTCTCGGGATCGAAGTTCGACTCCGCGACAAGGAGCTTTACGCCGTGCCGTTCCGCGGCCCGTTCCATACTTTCGCCTACCTGGCGGAGAAAGTCGACCGTGGTCGAGCCGTTGTTGAACCCGATGATGATCTCATCATCCTCTTGTGTTGCCGCTTCCTGCTGCCCTCCGGCGAACAACGCCGCCGTCGAGAACAGCATTCCTACTGCTATGAGCAGTACTACGAAAAATCTTACCTTTTTCATTGGTACCTCCTGTTATTTGGTTCCCAATTTTATTTTTAAACGCGCCATCCGCGTTTATTACCCAAACTATTTATTTTGTAAAAATCTTAGCACCGGTTCTTTCCCGGCGCCATGCACATTTTGCCGGTATTCATACACAAAATGTTCAGGTTATCCCTTCGGTCACGAGTATACCCCGTGATCGAGGCCCGTCTCGATCATCGTCCGGTAATTCTCCGGGGGAATGTCATCCATAATACTGTGGTTCGTGGAGAGGATGTACCGCCCCCCCTTCTTGAGATACTCCACCTTCTCCCGGACTTCCTTTGCCGCATCCTCCGGTTTTCCAAAGGCTAGAGGCCCCGCAATATCTATATTCCCGCTTATGGTGAGTTTGTCGCCGTAGCGGTCTTTAATATCGAAGATGTCCATGGAGTACGGCTCGATGGGATTGAGGACGTCGATCCCCATCTCCATAACGATGCTGTCCATAATGTCGGTCAGGTTGCCGCAGCTGTGGAACATCACCGGAATTCCAGCGTCCTTCGCCGGCTGCAGGAGCTTTTTCGCCCGCGGGAGCCACAGCTCCTTGAAAAGCTCCGGTTCCATAAAGGTCCCCGTCTTGAAGGCGATGTCGTCGGCGAAAAAGAGAAAGTCGATCCCCTCTTCGATTCCCATCTCGGCAAGCTGGATATAATAGTCGACGCATATATCCATGAGGGTCTCCACGAACTCCCGGTCTTCGTAGACTTTCACCAGAAAGGTGTTGAACTCGCAGAGGAAAAAATAACATGCCTGAAAGAACGCGCCGAAGCAGAGGTTGACCCCGATACCGGTCCCCTTAGCGGCTTTTACGTAGTTTCTGACAATGTCCCTGCGGGGCTTCAAGTCGGTTTCCCAATCGGGGCGGATCGCCTTCTCGAGGCTCTCCCAATCCTTGATCCTTCCGTCGGTAACCACGTGAATGTCTCCCTTGTCGTCCCGATACTTCAGCGGCGTCCACAACGCCTCTATAGTCATCGCATCCATGCTGACTTTCTTGCAGATCTCCATAAAATCGGCAGGATCCATCGGCGGTGCTACCCCGACGGCATCGGATGCGCCCCGGGACGCGGCCATGGTGCTTCCCACGTCCTTCCCCAACAACGCCTTGACGTTCCGGGGTTCTATCAATATCTCGAATATAGGCACCCGGTCGGGTATTTCACCCCTCATGACCGCCAGCAGCCTGCCTACATCCGGTTTTCTCAAGCTTTCGTTTACCATCTATTTCCTCCGCTCATAGTATTAGCATCAGCCCCATCCGAGGCGTTTAGACAGATAGTCCAGGTATTCACAGAACACCGGCCAGGTAATATCGGGATGCACGCTGTGGTCGAGCTCGGGGATGTACCCCCCGTCCTCTACCGTCGGCATTATCCGGTCCACCTCGGCGCGGAGCTTGTCTCCGCCCTTGGCGATCTCCTTCTTGTCGATACCTCCGAAAATCATAAAAGCCTTTCCGAATTCTTTGCGGACCGCGTTGACGTCCATCCCCGCCTGCACCTCGAAGGGCCACAGAGTATCTATTCCCGCGTCGATCCAGATAGGAATCAGCTTCCAGATGTTCCCGTCACTGTCGAGACCGATATGCTTTATCCCCTTACTCCGAAGCCAGTCGTTGACTCTGCGGTAATGGGGAAGCGCGAACTCCCGAAACATCTCGGGGCTGACTAAGGGACCGCCCTTGTAGGCCATATCTTCCCAGTACCAGAAGGTTTCGAAATC
>CAZXMO010000034.1:21975-34420 GCA_964641125.1 uncultured Spirochaetales bacterium | reverse complement strand
TCTTAATTCTCCCTTCCCTAATTCCTTGTCAAAGACCATTTCAGTCGGTGCCCGGCCGTTCGCACGGCGGACACACGTCGCTTAAAAAGCCCGCCTTTTTAGAGGGCGGACTTCCAATATACCTAGAAAAAAATTTTTTGTCAATAAGGAGACAAATTATTTTTAACGAACCGCCGCAGCTATTGTGCTCTTCTCGAAGCTATTCCCCGGCTTTCAGCCGGGGGTTACCGCTACGGCTGCTTTCGTTTTTGTTATGAAGGCAATATACATTTTAGGCGAATTTATGTCAAGGGGATATGAGGAAATTGTTAAACTGCCCCAAAGATTGGTGTTTTTCCCGTTCTTTAAGGCACTTACTTACTCACTCCATCAGCCTCACAGCGGCTTCCGCGAAACCGATCCCGTAGGGCGATCGCGTACAGTATTTGGGGAGCGAGGTCATCATCCCCTCGTACTCCCGAACATTAGCAACCCCTACACTCACGGGGAAGAAACGAAACATCGGCTCATCGTTGGGGCTGTCCCCCACGAACATGACTTGCTGCTTGACCTCCGCCTCGGATAATCCGAACACCTCGGACATCATGTAGCACGTCATGCCGAGCTTATCGTAGTCTCCGAACCAGATATTGACGTGGATCGAGCTCACCTTCGCACGGGCTCCGTGCTCCTCGGCTATGTCTTTCATCCTTTCGGCCGCCGACAGGTCGAGCTTAGGCTCGTCTTCCCTAAAATCGACCGCCAAATCGTACAATCTACCGAACTGATCCTTGGCCTTGCGAGCTTCGGGGATCTCTTCTTTGATTGCCCGATAGATATCTTCGAGTCTCGGATCGCCGGAGGCCTCCGGAAAGCGGGCTCGAAGCCCGTTTCCGTTCCCCCACCCTTCGTTTTCCGCCTCGACTTCCGGGTGGAGTAAAACGGAAATTTCTCCTTTCCTCTCGAAGAGGGCAAAGGCCCCGTTCTCCCCCACTACTGCCCGTACCGGCCACTGCCTGATAATGCAGTCACACCATCCGGCGGGCCGCCCCGTAACCGGGATAACTATCCGCTGCGAACCCTCGAGCCTCCACAGAGCCGAGTATGCCTCGGGAAGGAGCTTCCCTCCCCGTGTCAGGGTATCGTCAATGTCGGTGAGAATATATCTTACCGGAGTGAGGGAGTCGCGGGAGAGCCCATCCAGAGACTGCACGGCCTATTTCTCTTTTTCCGTGTTCCCGGAACGGCTCTTTCTCAGGACAAGGAGATAATCGGCGAAACTCATCACCGAGAAAAGCGCAGCGAGGACAAAAATACCGAAGGCTATCCACCGCACCAGGATGTTGAGGTCCGAGGGACTGGCAAGCCCCCGTACGGTATAGGCGGCCATTCCGGCGACACCGGCCAGGGTATAGCTCGAAGCCTTGAGCTTTCCGCTCCACCGAGCCGCCATAACAACGCCCCGCTTGAGCATTACCAGCCGAACGAAGGCAATGCTGAGTTCCCTGTAGAAGAAGATGAGGAAAATCCAGATAGGCATGATACCGGAGAAGGAAAAACACAGGAAGTAAGTACACCGGCTGATGACGTCGGAATAGGGGTCCAGGAGCTTGCCCGTGTCGCTCACCTGATCGAGCTTACGGGCCAAGTGTCCGTCCAAGGCGTCGGAAACTTCGATGACAATCCCTAAGAACCAGAGGATCCCTATCGCGATCTCTATGGGTAGACCGAACCAGACCGGCGCGAAATAGGCGATAAAAAAGATCGGCGACAGAACCAGCCTCAGCGAGGACAGAACGTTCGGTAGTGTCATGGTCACAGTATGTTCTTCTCTCCCCCTTTCTGTCAACTCCGGCTATTGACTCCGGCGGTTAAGCCGCCGTAGATTGTATACGACCCATGGACAGAGAGCTCAAGCGCAGCATCGTTCTGACAATCGTCATCTTCCTCATCGTTCAAAACATCCTGTTTACGGGAATCCTCCTGGTATACGGGGCCCGGGTCCTCGATTATATCGCCTTCTACCCGATTACGGCGGGCTTCCATGCCCTGCTCCTCGGAGGTCTTATTGCTCTTCGACGATACTTCTACCTCCTTCCCTCGAAGACTCCCCTGAATCGGATCAACGCGGCGAATATCATAACCCTTTTTCGGGTCAGCTCTCTCCCCACCCTGGTCTATCTCCTTCTGTTAGTGCGGGAGAAGCCGGTGCTGCCCTTCCTTGCCGTTTTTACCGCCGTCGTATTCCTGACCGATCTCTTCGACGGGATGATCTCCCGGAAGCTCAACCAAACCACCCAGATAGGGAAGTATATCGACAGCGCCAGTGACTACTCCGTCCTCGGAGTCATATCGATCCTCTTTTTCATCTTCGAGCTCATTCCGCTGTGGTTTTTCCTTCTCCTCATGTTCCGTCTCGCCTTTCAAACAGGATGGATCATCTATGTCTTTGTGGCGAAAGACCGATTGGATTCGACCGGGAGCTTTCTGGGGAAAGTCACGGTTTTCGCGACCATGGGACTGTATCTCTTCGAGATCCTCGAGTTCCTCAATGTCCCCTACCTAGGGGTATCCAAGCTGGTCACCGTCCTCGAGTACGCCGTGGGGGCCGCCTTAGCGGCGAGCATCTTCGACAAGGCGTTCGTAATGCGGAAAATCAAAAGAGAAGATGATTCCGGGACGGAAGGAACTGAAGACGAAAATCGATAGGAACGTCGGGCGATCAGTACACGGCCCGGACGGTGACCTCGGTGCCTTCGAGAACGACCCTATAGAGCTGAAAGAGCTCGATTTCTTCATCAAGGGAAGCCGTAAGCCGTCGATAGCGCATCCCCGGCATCACGGAAGCTAGCCGCTTTGCGTGTCGTCCCCCTCCGTCCGGGAAGGAATCGTCGGCGCCGTCCACCTCTAAGAAACGGTAGTAGTACTTCCCGCCGTGGAGTACGTAGGGCGAATCGATTTCGAATACCGTCACCTCTACCTTGGGGACCGGACCGGCGGTTTCGAAGATATCCGCGGAATCCCCCCTCTCGACGGAGAGAACAATCCTCTCTTCTCCGCGATCGAGGACCCTGAGCCGGGCTATCTCTTCGGTATCGGAGTAACAGCTCCAACCGGTGAGCACCAGCTGAAGGTACACGAACCATCCTAAGAAAACAAAGAAGAGGGGAGCCCCCACCGCCCGCTTGAACCTGTTGCCCGCGAGGCTTACCGCGGCTACACACAGGAAGAAGTAGAGCGATCCCGAGGCGAGGAATCGCTGGGACCCCGAAAAAATGAGCCCCGCCGCTGAAAGGAGGAGGGCTATTGACAGGTAGATGGTGAACAAGGGCCATTTCAGAGCCGCTGCACGCCGGGGATTGCGGATCCGGGAGGGAATTCCGGTAAGTCTGCTTACCGCGGCTCCGGCGAAGAAGCCCGCGGCCAGAATCCAGAGAAAAGGATTTGCCGGATCAATCCCCTGACAGTTCATATACTGAGCCGAACTTCTCGTTCAGGTATTGGATAAAATGCCGCGGATCGAGAGCGGCGCCGGTAACCCTCTCGCAGAGTTCCTCGGAGGTATACACGCTTCCGTGCCGGTGAAGCCGCTCCCTCATCCATGTAAGCAGGCTGGAGAAGTCCCCGGTGCGGATCAGCTCCGCCCAATCGGGAAGATCCCGTTCAAGGGCAGAGAAGAACTGGGCTCCGTAGAGATTTCCCAGGGTATAGGTCGGAAAATACCCGAAGGCGGCGAAGGACCAATGGATGTCCTGAAGCACTCCCTCGGCGTCATCGGCGGGAGTAAGCCCTAAGAGATCCGTGAATCGCCGGTTCCATTCGTCGGGAAGGTTTCGCACCGGAAGTTTGCCCGAGATCATATCGAGCTCGAGTCCGAAACGCAGCGCGATATGAAGATTGTAGGTAACCTCATCGGCATCTATCCGTATAAACGATGGCTCGACTTTGTTGATCGCCCGAAAAAATGCTTCTTCGTCAGTGTCGAGGAGGGGCTGGGGAAAGAGCTCACCCAGCCGGGTAAAGTAGCGCTGCCAAAAGAAACGGCTCCGCCCGATGATATTCTCCCACATCCGGGACTGAGACTCGTGGATTCCTAAGGATGCGCCGTCGGCGAGAATATTCCCCCGGATCTCGTCGGAAAACCCGAGCTCGTAGAGGCCGTGGCCGCACTCGTGGACCACACCGAAGATCCCGGTGGGAAAGTAGGAGTCGTTGTACCGGGAGGTGACCCTCACATCGTCCGCTCCGAGGGTGGTAGTAAAGGGATGGGCCGAATCGTCGAGGCGCCCCCTTTCGAAATCGTAGCCGATATCCTCCAAGACCTCCCGGGAGAATTGCCGCTGAAGCTCCACGGGGTAGGCGGCATGGAGAAATCCGTTCTCCACCTGCTCCGCCGTTTCGATCTTTCCAAGCAGGTTTTTGAGTCCCGGGATGAGATCGTCGAAGACCTTTTTTACCTTCGCCGTCCGCATACCGGGCTCGTACTGGTCTATCAATGCGTCATAGGGGTGATTCTCGTAACCGTAGAGCTCGGCCTTCTCCCGGCTAAGCTCCAAAAGCTTGGTGAGGACCGGCTCGAAGAGGGAGAAATCGGACTGCTTCCGCGCCTCGCCCCACCGGTTTTGACCGATGCTCGACTGCCGGGCAAGCTCGACGACCAGCTTCTTAGGAAGCTTCGTTGCCAGGGTATAGTCCCGGAAGAACTTCCTTACGTATCCCCGGTCGACCTCGCTCTCCGCGGCCGTACCGGCGGGATTCTCCTCGGCGGCTCCGAGCTCGTCGAAGAGCTTTTTCAGCCGGGAATCGGTCAGCCGGTCGTGGAGAAGCCCCTCTAAAAGGCTCAGCTGCTCGGAGCGTTCCTCCACGGCGGCGGGGGGCATGTAGGTCTCCTGGTCCCATCCGAGGACCGCCCCGGCGTGACCTAAGAGATAGATTTCCCTGCCCGCCTCTTTCAGCTCGTCCAGCGCCCCGCTCATAGGAGCTCCTTTCCGTCGATCTTATTACGGACTAAGGTGATAGCTTCTTCCACCGCGAGCCCCTGCATCTGGTCCCCCTGCCGCGGCCGGATGGATACGGTCCCGGCTGACTCCTCTTTCTCTCCTAAGATGATCATGTACGGCACCTTCCGGTTCTGGGCGGCCCGGATCTTGGCGTTCATCCTTCCGTCGCTCAAGTCCGCCTCGACGCGGATTCCCGCTTTCTTCAAGGCGGCGGCAATTTCCCGAGCGTATTCGTCGAAGGCCGGAGCCACCGGGATCACCACAGACTGCACCGGGGCGAGCCATACCGGAAAGGCCCCGCCGTAGTGCTCGATCAGCACCCCGAAGAACCGCTCCAGCGAACCGAGGAGGGCCCGATGGACCACGTAGGGGCGTTTTTCCTTACCGTCGGCGTCGACAAAGGTCATATCGAACCGCTCGGGAAGGTTGAAATCGAACTGGACGGTGGTCATCTGCCATTCTCTTCCTAAGGCGTCTTTTATCTTTAAGTCTATCTTCGGTCCGTAGAAGGCGCCGCCGCCGTGGTCCACCTCATAATCGAGACCTTCGGTCTCGATCGCCTTCTTAAGCGATTCCCCCGCCCGCACCCAATGGGTCTCCTCTCCGATACTTTTCTCCGGCCGGGTGGCGAGATAGGCCTTGATATCCGTGAAACCGAAGGCGTCCCACATGCTTAAGGAGAATCTCAAGACCTCTAAGACCTCCGACTCCATCTGATCGGGGGTACATATGATGTGGGCGTCGTCCTGGGTAAATCCACGGACCCTGAGGAGTCCGTGGAGGACCCCCGAGCGCTCGTAGCGGTATACCGTCCCCAGCTCCGCCCACCGAAGAGGAAGCTCCCGATAGGACCTGAGAGAAGAGTTGTAGATCATTATATGAAAAGGACAGTTCATCGGCTTGATGTAGTAGTCCTGCTCGTCCACCTCCATGGAGGAGTACATCCCCTCCCGGTAGAAATCGAGGTGTCCCGAGGTCTCCCACAGCCAGGACTTCCCGATATGGGGGGTGTAGAGGATGTCGTAGCCGCTCTCGATGTGCCGCTTCCGCCAGTAATCCTCGATGGCCAGGCGGATCCGTGCCCCGTTGGGGTGCCAGTAGACCAGCCCCGGACCGGCCTGGTCCTGGAGCGAAAAGAGATCGAGCTCCTTCCCCAGCCTCCGGTGATCCCGTTTTTCCACCTCCTGGAGGTGCTGAAGGTATATGCGCAGCTCCTTCGGAGTCCGCCAGGCTGTCCCGTAGATCCGCTGGAGCATGGGGTTGGTCTCCTTGCCCCGCCAATAGGCTCCGGCTATGGAGAGGAGCTTGAAGGCCTCCGGATTGAGCTCTCCGGTATTCTCCACGTGGGGACCCCGGCAGAGATCGGTGAACCCGTCCTGGGAGTAGACCGATATCTCCTCGCCCCCGGGGAGGTCCCGGATGAGCTCGAGCTTATAGGGCTGTTCCTTGAAGAGATCCAAAGCCTCGTCCCGGGGCAGGACCCGGCGCTCGAATTCCCGGTTTTCATTGATGATCTCCTTCATCTTGGCCTCGATGGTCTCTAAGTCCTCCGGGACTAAGGGACGGGGAAGATCGAAATCGTAGTAGAACCCGTTCTCGATGGACGGTCCGATGGCGACCTTTCCCCGGGGAAATATGGAAAGCACCGCTTCCGCCATGACGTGAGCGGTGGAATGTCTGATTTTTTCGAGTGCTTCCTCGTTTGCCATGCGTAATTGCCTCCGGTTCAGTGGGGAAAATGGTTACAATCCACTATGAAGGAAAGGACTACCCGGTGTCAAGCTGGACTCCGCTCGCCGAGGGGCATCAAGACTCCTCGTACCGCCTTTGGAAGACGAAGTGTTCGGCAATGCCTAATCCGTTGTAGACCAGCCAGTAGAGAACCAGCCCGGAGGGCATATTGTACAGGATCATGAAGATGAGGATCGGAGTCGCGTAGGACATGATCTTCTGCCCGGTGCTCCCCTCGGCGGGGGGCTGGGTGATCCGGGTCTGCACCAAGGTGGTTGCGAGCATGATAAAGGGAAGAATTCTCAAGGCATCCCATTTGACCACGGGCACGGTAAAGGGAAACTCCACTATGGAATCGGGGGAGGAGAGGCGTTCGATCCAGAAAGGGAGAAAGGCGGCGTCTCTAAAATCGAAGTCGGTAGAGAATAGTCTGAATAGGGCTATGATGATAGGGATCTGAATAAACAGCGGGAGGAGCCTCCGTAGTGAGCTTATCTTCTCACGCTGGTAGAGCTCGGTAATTTCCTGGTTGGCCTGAGCTCCGTTGTACTGGTACCGTCGGCGTATCTCGGCGATTTTGGGCCCGAGTTCCCGCATCTTCCGGTTGTCCCGAAAGTTTCGCCATGACAGGGGAATGAGAGCCAGGCGTACTATGACCGCGAAGAGGATGACCGCAAGGCCGTAGTTCCGGGTCACGTAGCGAATACCCGTAATGATACCCCCTAAGATCTCCGAGAGGACCCCTAATATCTTGACGTTGGAGGCCATGGTATCGAACTGCATGTTTTCGAGGCCGAAGTAATTCGAATCCGCCCGGTTGTATCTGAAGAGCTGTTCCTTCTTCTTAGGTCCTATATAAAAGTAGGTCTCATTGGTATGCCGGGAGGCGTCGATCTCGGGAAAGGTGAAATGGAACGAGGCGTGCCTGTCCACTCCCGCGGCCGGCGTGGAGTCGGTAACGATGTAGTGGGATTCCGTAGGGACCCCGATGACGGTAAAGTACTTACCCTCTATTGAGGTCCACTCCATGGTGTCCTCTATGTGGGTGATCTTCTCGGTGGAGGTACGCATACTTTTTTTCTCTTCCTTCGAAAAAAAGCTGTAATAGCGGTACTCACTCCTGTCGTCGAGCTTGGTGTAGGTGGGGCCGATCTGGGGTCCGAAGCTCACCGTATAGGAAATTCCATTCCTGTTTACGGGAAGATCCTCTCCGTCGGCGGCGGTCATGGTGACGGCTAAGCGCATCGCGTACTCGTCGGGGGGGAAGGTATACGTTTTTTCCAGGGTAAAGGCTCGGCCGTCGACGACGAAGTCCCTCGAGAAGCGGACCTCCCCTCTCTCCTCATCCACGGAGCTTAAGAAGATCTCGTCAAGGGGCTTGTTGTGGAGATTCCCCAATGTAAGGGTAAAAGGAACGATCTCGGAGGAGCCGTTTAAAATCATCTCGACGGGCTGTCCCTCGGGAGTTGTAAAACTTTTAAGCCTAAGGGACGAGACCGTACCTCCCCGGGTGGAAAACTCCGCCGAGTAGACCTCGGTTTCCAGGCGCACCTTCCGGGCGGTCTGCTCCCCGACGGGAAGCGCTCCCGCGGCAGCGATGTCGAGCTCCGGGAGATCCGCGAGAGCGGGGATAATCGGCTCCGCGGCTCTTTCGGCCGCCTCCGTGGATTGTTCCGCTTCCCGGACCTGCTCCTGCGGAGCCTCCGGCGGAGCTGCCTTGGGGTCGATGACCCGGTTTTGAAGCATCACGAATCCTACGATCACCGCTATGGAGAGCACTCCCGCCGCCAGTATCCGTTTGTTAATCATGCCTGCACGTTCCTTCGGTCCAAATTGCCCATACTCCGGATTATCCCCCGCGAAGCTTGTTTATAATTTCGATGTCCGCGCCGTCGGGAATGGAGAAGTCTTCCCTTTTCCCCTTATCGAGGGTCCTTCCGTTTACCCGGACAACGACCAGGGGTTCGCTCAGGGTGTAACCCAAGGCGGCGAAGATCTCGGGAAAAGTGATTCCCTCATGCCAGGGAATTGTCCTGCCGTTCACTCGAAGCACGTCCTGCAATGATAACCCGGCGGGATGAAAAGTCAAGCGGTAACATTTTTCAGTTCTAATATCAATCTGATATTTGGGTAAATCGATCCTATTTGAATTGCATGTTCGCCGAGGTGGGAATACTATTACAGGAGACCGAAAAAAGGAGGGTCCATGCCCTTACGATTCAATTATTCCCAGTGCACGGGCTGCAAACTATGTCAGCTCGCCTGCTCCGGCTCTCACGACGGGGTATTCAATCCGCATAAGGCCAGGCTCGAGATCATCCACGAGTACACCGACGACGGCGTTCGGATCAAATCGCGGCACTGCACCCTCTGCGGAAAGTGCGAGGAGGCATGTCCGACCGATGCGATACGGAACACCGGGCGCTGGATGGAGGTGGATCACGACACCTGCATCGGCTGCGGCACCTGTGTCCGAACCTGCCCTACGCAGATTATTTATCTGAATGAAAACAAGAAGTCAATTATCTGCGACCTGTGCGGAGGCGAACCGAAATGCGTCGAGTGGTGTCCGAAGGACGTCATATCCGTCCGGGATAGGGAGAGGGTAAAGAAATGAACTGCCTTATGGGAAAGATGCTCTACGTCGATTTGACTTCAGGAATCACCGAGGTCCGAGAAACGCCTAAAGAATGGGTAGATCTCTACTCGGGGCAGAAGGGACTGGCCTCACGGGTTCTCATGGACGAGATAACCCCCGATACCGATCCTTTCTCGCCGGACAACTGCATCGTGCTGGCCGCTTCGATCATGGCGGGAACCATCGTATCGTGTACCGCGAAGCTCGCCATGGCGACGAAATCACCCCAGTCCGGAACCATAACCGACGGAAGTGTGGGAGGGCACATCGGGGCCGAGCTCAAATACGCGGGTTACGATGCCGTGGTGATCCGGGGACGGGCCGAGAAGTCTTCGTACCTCTATATAGACCCGGACCGGGCTGAGGTCCGGGATGCATCCGCATATACGGGAAAGGGGACCTTCGATACCGAATCGGAATTGAAGACGGCCTTAGAAGACGACAAGCTGAAGATCCTGTGCATAGGCCCGGCCGGGGAAAACCGGGTCCTCTACTCGTGCATCTCCTCCGAACGCTACCGGCAGCTCGGCCGCGGAGGTATCGGCGCGGTGATGGGGGACAAGAACCTCAAGGCGGTGGCCATCCGGGGATGGCTCGATGTCCGGGTGGACGATATCGAGCGTTGCATGGTGTTAGCCGCGGAGATCCACGAGCGGGACGAGGTGACCGCCCCCGGTAACGAGATATACGAGTTCGGCACCCCGGTCTTAGTCGACTTTTCCCAGGATTCGGGTCTTCTTCCCACCCGCAACTTCCAGGAGGGGACTTTTACCGAGTACAAGGCCATTAACGGGGAGAGCCTCAAATCGGTCAGGCAGAACAAGAAGGCCTGTTTCTCCTGCGGAATCGCCTGCGGAAACTACGTAGCCGACGGACAGGCCCGGGTGGAGGGGCCGGAGTACGAGACCATCGCCCTCGGCGGCTCATCCATCGGCAACGGGAGCAGGGAAAAGCTCATCGAGTTCAACGCCCGATGCGACGACTTAGGCCTGGACACCATCTCCGCCGGGGGGACTATCGCCTACATGATGGAAGCCACCGAGAAGGGTGGGCACGACTTCGGCATCCGCTTCGGCGAGGTCGACAAGGCCCTCGATCTTCTCGACGATATCGCCCATCGCAGGGGCTTAGGAGCCGAGGCCGCCGACGGATCGAAGAGCCTCGCCGCCAAATACGGGGGAACCGAGTACGCCATGCAGGTGAAGGGCCTCGAGCTTCCCGGCTACGATCCCCGCGGCTCCTGGGGCATGGGGATCGCCTACGTGACCGCCCCCCGGGGGGGATGCCACATGAGCGCCTACCCTATCGCCGAAGAAGCCTGGGGGACCCTGGATCCCTTTACCTTCGAGGGAAAGGCTCATCTCGTCGCGGAAATGCAGAACGCCCAGTTCGCCAAGTTCTCCATGGGGATATGCGATTTCTGGCCTGTTTCGAGCGAGACCTTGGGCCGGCTCTACGGGGCGACCTACGGGGGAAGCTGGCCCGCGGAGAAAGTCGACACCATGGGAGAGAGGATCTTCAATCTCCAGCGGATGTTCAACATCATGGCGGGCTTCGACCGCACCGAGGATACCCTCCCCGAGCGCTTCTACAAGGAGCTCCTCAAAGAGGGACCGCCTAAGGACAAGCCGATGACCCGGGAGGCCTTCGACCGGGCCATGGACGAATACTACGCCTTCCGCGGCTGGGACGAGCGGGGCCGCCCTACGCCGGAGAAACTCCGGGAGCTCGGCATCGAAGAAGAGTTTGTCGGGGCTTACGAGGCGTACCTGTCCCGGCTCGGCTGAAAGCAGCAAAGGAGGAATAAAATGAAGATGATGATGGTCGGCACAGGCGGGGTGGGAGAATCTATTGCGAAAATTCTTAAAACCCGCGACGCCGAAGGAAAGTGGCTCGAAAAGGTGGTCCTCGCCGACTACGACGAAAAACGGGCGCGGGAAGTGGCGAAGCGTCTCGGGGGCGGACCCCGGTACGTTCCCATCCGCCTCGATGCAACCGATAAGAAGACGATCGTCAACGCGGCCCTAAGCCATGGTGTCGATTTTATCATGGACGCGGCGGCGCCCTTCGTTTCGAACAATATCTTCGACGCCGCCTTCGAGGCGGGCTGCGATTACATGAGCATGGGGACCTGGTCGGTCCCCGACGAGACCGATCCCTGCGGCAAACCCTACCAGGAATGGATGAGCGAGTACAACTTCGCCCGCCACGAGGAGTGGCTCGAGAAGGGCCGTACCGCGATGATCGGCTTCGGGATCGACCCGGGGGTGGTGGACGTCTTCGCGGCCTTCGCGGCGAAACACCTCTTCGACGAGCTCGACGAGATCCACGTCAAGGACGGCGACAACCTCGAAGTAGAAGGAATGGACATAGCCTTCGGTTTCAACGTATGGACCGTCTTGGACGAGTGCCTGAATCCCAACGTCGCCTGGGACTCATCGAAAGAGGGGTACACCATAAACGGGCAGAAGGGATACTACACCGCGCCTCCCTTCGATGGGGAGGAGAGCTTCGACTTCCCCGAAGGGGTGGGGAGACAAAAACTGGTCAAGGTGGAGCACGAGGAAACCGTATTCATGCCCAAGTACCTCGCCTCGAAGGGGTTAAAAAAATGCACCTTCAAGATCGCCTTAGGAGACGAGCTTATACATGCCCTGAAGGTCATAGACGCCTTAGGGCTCCGCAGCCTCGAGCCCGCCGAAGTCGGCGGATGCACGGTACGTCCCCGGGACGTGGTCGCCGCGGTAGCGCCCCAACCCACCGACTTAGGCGAAAAGATGCGCGGAAAGATGTGCGTCGGCATCGACGTCTACGGAAAAAAGAACGGGCTGACACGGAACGTCTTCCTCTACCAGGCCTTAGACAACCGGGACACCATGGAACGCCTGGGGATGCAGGCGGTGGTCGCCCAGACCGGCTTCGGCGCGGCAATAGGCATCGAGCTCTTAGGCACCGGCGTCTGGAAAGAGGTCAAAGGGGTCCACGCCCCGGAGGGGTTCCCCCCCGAGCCGTATATGAAACTCATGGAGGAGTACGACTTCCCCTACGGCCTGGTGGAAAAGGACTCAGCGTACAAGCGGAACGAAGACAAGAAGGT
>CAZXMO010000034.1:20252-21875 GCA_964641125.1 uncultured Spirochaetales bacterium | reverse complement strand
CCTACGGCCTGGTGGAAAAGGACTCAGCGTACAAGCGGAACGAAGACAAGAAGGTGTTCAGGGATATTTTGGGCCGCCGTTGACATGCATGCGCATAGCGCATACAATGCATGCATGATACAGTATACAATCCGAAAGATTCCCGACTATCTCGATAAGGCGGCCCGGGAAAGAGCCGGTAAAACCGGAGAGAGCCTCAACACCGTCCTCGTAGAAGCGCTCAAGAGGGGATTATCGGTTCACGAAAAGGCACCCGAATACGGCGATATGGATGACCTTATCGGTTCATGGGTCCACGATCCTGAAATAGAACAGACCTTGGAATCCTTCGACCGAGTCGACGGGGATCTCTGGGAATGAGAATCCTGGTAGACACGAACCGCTACACCGATTTCTGTAAAGGAATGAAGGATGCCGTTGAGGTGTTCCGGGAGGCCGAAGAAATAAACCTTCCCTTCGTCGCGGTTGCGGAGCTTCGGGCCGGATTCGCCTCTGGAAATCGAGGAGCCGAAAACGAGCGGATCCTGACGCAGATGCTTAATAAACCGCGGGTCTCCCTCCTCTTTCCCGACGAAGACACAACCCGTCATTACGCGAATCTCTACCGGCAGCTCAAGACCCAAGGCACTCCCATCCCCACCCACGACGTGTGGATCGCGGCGCTCGCGGTACAGTTCGACCTCTATCTCTTTTCACGGGACGAGCATTTCAGACACCTCCCTCAGATTCCCCTCTTATGATTCGATCTATCCGCAGATCCCAAAGGAGATTCCCCGTGGTCATTGTCCAACACTATACATATTTTTATAATATCAATATGAAACCTATACAGGTATTAATGGATGATAAAACACTGCAGGCCTTTGACCAGGACGAAGAAGTAAAACGAAAAGGACGTTCGCAGGTTATACGCCGGCTCACGGCGGAATATCTCAAACGGAAAGAAGCACGGGAAATATCGGCTCGGTACAAGAAAGCCTATGGAGGGGCGGGAACCGATATACAAGAAGAGCTCGACGACTGGGAAGAAGAAGGTGTATGGCCCGAGACATAAGAAGAGGGGAAATTCGGCAGTATCGATTTAAATCCTCCGACAAACTCAGGCCGGTGCTCCGAGTGAATTGATACTAGGCATCGATGAAGGTCTCAAGAACGATTCAGCGATTAATTTCGATCATATCCAAACGGTGGAAAAATCTAAACTTCATACGTTTATCGGTGCCTTGAGCGAAGAAAGACTCGAACGGATTTGCCGTCCCCTCGGGATCGCCGTCGGATGTATATAGGTGCATATAAGTAACGCTTCCTACCTCTGATGCTTCAAAAAAGTCCCGTCCTGATACTCCCGAAACGCGGTCTTAAGCTCCTCCTGGGTATTCATCACTATAGGACCGTACCACGCCACCGGCTCCTCGAGGGGCATGCCGGATACAAAGAGAAAGCGTAAACCCTCAGGCCCCGCGGTCACCGTTATTCCGTCCCCCCCGCCGAAGAGGATCAGGTGTCTGTTCTCCGCCTGTTTAGGTATTTCGGTGTCCCACCAGCCCGCTGAATCGGCGGGGACCTCGAGGGGTCTGCTTTCGTCGCAGAAGATACCGGAGCCCTCGAAGACGTAGGCGAAGG
>CAZXMO010000034.1:0-20152 GCA_964641125.1 uncultured Spirochaetales bacterium | reverse complement strand
GGACCCCCGCACCCTCCATGGTAGGGGCCGCTTTATTCATGTATTTCACGGGACGAACCGACATGCATCACCTCCTCACTCCAGTGTAGTATTAATGTGCGGGTATGGGGACGGAACTTCTCGTGTCACTCACGGGAATCCCAGACAGTGGAGGGGCACCCGCATCCCCGGTTTCGGAATGACCGCCTCCCCTTTTCCAGTTGTACGATGATAGGCAACGATCTTCCTGTCGTACTCGAGACCCTTGAATTGAGTCCGGCCCTTTCCGGGACCCCCAACCTCCACGATAATTTTCTGATCATCGACGTCAATAATGAAATCGGGAGTTTTAGCTCCTCTGGTAGACTTAGCATAATGAAATTCTACGCCGTGCTGCGCCATTGCAAGGGCAAAGAAATCCTCCCGCAGCTCACCGACACAGTCATCGAAGGATCGATAGAGGAGCCGAAGGGGTAATCCTATGAGTACCTTAGGCTCTTTCCGCACATTTGTTCCTTCGGGAAAAACGAGGGACACGAGAAAAGCCTTCTCCAGAATAGTCAGATACTTTTCGGCCCGATACTTTGATACCCCGAGATTATCGGAGACGGAGCTGTAATTGATTCCGTCGATAGGGGATTTCCCGATAAAAATCATCGTCTTCTCGATCATAGTCAGGTCTTCCATGGTGAGCTTCGGATCATAGCTCGGAATATCACTCGAGAATATCTTCTTCGTGATACTTTCGAATTGCCGGATCGAAGCTCCGGGATTGAGAAGAAAGGGGTAGAGTCCGCCTTGCAGATACCGGTCGAAATACGGGCTTGTCTTTACATAATCAGGCGAAATAGGTCGGTCAAGAACATCCTCCAAGGGCAGCTCGGCCGTTTCAATATCGAACTTGAAGGACAGGTACTCCCGGAAGCTGAAGGGATGCAAATAGTGTGAAATTACCCGCCTCGAGAGGTCCCACGCCGAGCGGTAGAGAGAAAGGGACACCGAACTGGTAAACCATATATTCACGGAGTAAAAATCGTAGAGCTCCTTCAAATCGGCGGCATACCCCTTGGCGAAATGGATTTCATCGATAAAGAAATTCGTTACCTCCATCGATTCGAAAAAATACACGACGATCTCCCTGATCGAATCGTCGGAAGAAAGGGTATCGGCCGAAATGTAGAGGCTGTTTTCCTTGATTTCCCGTAACTGCCTGAGCAGGACCGTTTTTCCAACGCCCCGGGGACCGAATACTGCGGTAAACGGCCTCCCGGTTCCGGCGGCGATACGGTTAAAAGCGAAGCGTCGTTTTGGGTAACGGGCAACCTCTTCCTGTGCGCGGGTATCCAACTCGAGGATTCTATCTACGTCCACACCGGCAGTATAGCTGAATAATATCATTTCGTCAAATGATTTGCCTAAACGGCATACTTTTCGTCAAATGATTTGCCTAAATGCAGATATGAGAAAAAGGCCGCCCGGGGAAACCCCGGACGGCCCGTCAGTGTTCTGAGCCCGTCAGAACAGCCGGGTTTCCACGATCTGATCGACGGTGATGCCGATTTTTGCGGCCTCCGACAGATAGTAGTCCCGTTCCGCCTTCTCGAAGAGCTCCGGGGTAAAGACCCCCTTGGTGGTTATCTTGTCGTTGACGAACATCTTGGTGAACAGGAACGCCGACTGCCCGGTCAGGAAGGTCTCGTGGGTAATGCCGTACTTCTCGAAGGACTCCACGAGGCCGGGGGCGTTGATGTAGTTCTCGAAGCGGACCGGCTTTCCGTTTGCCCTGCCGTCTAAGCGGACCACCGCGGCCCCCTCCTCTAAGGCCATGCCCTCGGAGAGGGCGTCACGGATCGCCTCGGGGGTGCTCGGCGCGGGAGGGGTCAGCCTGCACACCAGGTCGAGGGGGGTCACCTTTACTCCGTTTACTTCGACCGGCTCCTTCCCTAAAAGCCCCATCTTGTAGAACGACTCGGAGAGTTCCAGCGCCGGGCCGCCGTATTTGAAGCTCACGTTCGGACACCCCTTGAAGACCCGGTCGGCATGGATCGCGAAGGTCACCGGCTCTTCGTGCTCGTGGTCCACCATCCGCCGTTTTCCTACCCCCCGGAAATCCTCCATGACCGGATCGTTGTACGGAGGAACGGTTACCCATTTTCCGTCACGGTAGTTGATCGGCTCGGCCGCCATGTCGCCGAAGGCGGTCTCCGGGCTCCACCAAAAGGGGATAAACCGGTTCGTCCATATCCCGTCGTAGACCATGATCGAGATATGATCGATCGAGTCCATCTGATCGGCGCTGTGCCTCGCCAGGACGTTGACCAGCCCCGGGGCCGATCCGGTATTCGACAGGGCGCTTATGCCCGCCTTTTTGAACGTATCGTCCATGCCAAGCTGCCGCTTGACCGCGGAGATAAAATCGGTGTCCTCCACCGGCCCGGAGGCCATGTCCTGATAGTTGCAGCCGTTCTCCAGGGCCGCCTCCATAAGGGTGATGTTGAAATCAGGGGGGAGCCCGTTAACCAAGAGAGCGGCCCCTTCGGTTACCTTCTTTACCTCCTCTTTGTTCTTCGCGTTCACCTGAACGGCTTTAGCCTTCTTCAGGTTCTTTTCCAACCGTTTCGCCGCCTCAATATTGTAGTCGGCGCAGATGAGCTCCTTTACGGCGGGTTCTTCATCCAGACGGGTCGCGATAATGCTTCCCTGGGCACCTACTCCGAGCACAACAACTTTCATGGGAATCTCCTTTTTTCTTTTGATCAGCCCGACAAAGAGGACCGGCCCGAGGGCCGGCCCTTTCTCCTTTTTACCTTTTTACCTTTTTACCTGTTTTCCCTGTTTTACCTGCTTTACCTGCGGCTATTCGCCGGTTTTCGCCTTCATCTCCTTTATTCGCTCTTTCGCGGCCGCTCCGTACCAGAAGATGAGACAAATAGGTCCGATAATACAGATTGCTCCGAATATATAGTTGATTACATTCCATCCCATATTAATCCTCCTTATTGTGTGAGCGGCTCATTTTCCATCGTCTTCTTACCCAAAGCACTAGCAATGAGATAAATAATGAGAACAATGGGAGTGATGATGAGTATACCATACTCCTGCCAGAGCTCGGCCTGCCCGATCTTGATTACGTAGACCTCCCAGTCGTCGCTCCAGGTCCCGAAGAAATTCGACCAGATGTACCAGATCAGCGAGAGGACCAGACCGACAATGGCCGCGAGGGTCCCGGCGATTTTCTTTGGGGCTTTCTTGGAAAACGCGCCGAAATATACCGGTATGAGCGCGGTGGTGATGATGATGGTCGCCTGAAAGACCCACACCTCCATGATCCGCTCGAAGGTGAAGGACAGCAGCAGCGAGAGGGCGGCGGAACCCAAGATACCGTACTTGGTAACACGCTCGACCTTCTTGTCGTCGGCTTTCGGATTGATCATCTTCTTGTAGATATCGAATCCCACAACTCCCCCCGCTACCAGGAAGTAACTGTCGGCGGTGGACATGGCGCAGGCTAAGACACCCGCCACGAAGATACCCATGATACCGATAGGCAGGTACTGTCCGACGATGGCAAAGAGCGCCTCGTTGGCCTCGACCTCGGGGATGATTCCGAGTCCCACCGCGGCGGCGGCCATGAGTCCTAAGAAGGTTACCGCCCAGTCGAAACTCAGCCACATCGGAACACCTGCTCCGAAGGCCTTTTTGATCTCCTTGGGGCCCGCGGAGGCGAACATCCTCTGAAAGAACGCCGGTTCCGCGAGGACGGCGAAGGCGGTCAGAGAATACGCGAATAGGGTCCATGGGGTAAGATACCCCGCCCCCACCCGGAAGAAGTAAACGGCATCCTCCGTGCTGCCGGCGTATTCGGAAAGTCCGACCATCACCTGATCGAATCCTCCGATGGCCCTCCATCCGATGATAAGGGCAAGTCCCACCGTAATCATCATGGCGATGAACTGTATGAAGTCGGTCATGGTGACCGCCCACAGCCCGCCGGTCCAGGTGTAGATGATGACGATAATCGCCCCTATCAAAGTTCCCATCCAGAAGGGAATTCCCGCGATCAGATGGAGGATGAACCCGATTCCCATCATCTCCATAGTGTTCGTCGAGTAGATGAACGCCGCGATGGAGGTGAACAATCCCGCCTTCTTTCCGTACTTGTTGGTGGTGATTTCCTGCATGGTGGTGCCCTTGGGGAATAAATCCTTGAATTTGGGCGACAGAATAGCCATGACGATGTACATCACCGTATACGGCAGTGAGTACGCGAAGAACGCGCTGATTCCCTCGAAGAACGCTACCTCCGAGGTCCCGAAAAGAGTGTCCAGACCGTAAAATGTCGACACCAGGGTCCCCACCAAGAGCGGGGCGGTCAGGTTTCGTCCCGCCATGAAGTAGTCATCGAATCCCTGTTTCCTTTTATTGAACCAGAAACCGATGAAAAGCATGAATCCGATGTAGAGGGCAATTACGATCCAGTCTAAAAAGTGCAGTCTTACAACAATCTCGTCCAAAGCTCCTTCCTCCTATAGTTTGGGTATTGAAGCACTTTCTTACATAAACTTTTTTACCTTATCGTTTCGCCGTCCGCCGTGAACGCGGGAAGGACGGCTACTCGAGCACCTCCTTAAGGGTATCGTCCAAGGCATTCAAGACGAAATCGGCGTCTTCGTCCGAGTGCGCCGCGGAGACAAACCAGGGCTCCCGGGAGTCCTTGTCCGGCATGACCCCCCGCTCGAAGAGGCCTAGAATAACTTCCTCGTAGGTGTCATGATCCGAATCCGCCCAATCACGGTATTCCTCCACCGTGTCCCGTTCGGTGAAAACGACCCCGGGCATCGACGGCGGCCCCTGAATGACCGCGGGCACCCCTCGGCGGTCGAAGATTTCCCGCATTCCCTCCATCAGCCGCTTTCCGTGGGCATCGACCTTCTCCAAGGCCCCCCCTTGGATGGCTTCGAGGGTGGCGTCCGCGGCCGCGGCGGCCGCGGCGTTTCCGGTGTAGGTCCCCCCCATGGGGATCTTCCCGGGGCCGATCTCGGAGAGGATCTCCCGCTTTCCGCCCATGGCGGCTACGGGAAATCCGTTCCCCAAAGCCTTAGCGTACGTGGCGATGTCCGCCTTGATGCCGAAGAACTCCTGGGCTCCTCCCTTGGCGATTCTGAATCCGGTCTTTACCTCATCGAAGATAAGAAGTATTCCATATTTGTCGCAGAGTTTCCGAAGATTTTCGAGAAAACCCTTCTGAGGCATAATAGACGCGGTATTTCCCATGATCGGTTCCATGATGATGCAGGCGATATCACCCCACTGCTCACGGACTTTCTTTTCCACCAGATCGAAGTCGTTAAAGGGGAGGGAATAGACCAGGTCGCCTATCACCTTGGGGATTCCCGATCCATGGGCCACGAGCACCGGGTTTCTTCGGTAACCGGCCCCGGGGATGGGGGGATAGCAGTTCCACAGGGTATAATCATGAAAACCGTGGTAATGCCCCTCGAATTTGAGGATCTTTTCCCGGCCGGTAAAGGCCCGGGCGATCCGGATGGCGTGCATGGTAACCTCGGTCCCGGTATTGGAAAGCCGCACCATGTCGACACCGGTGAGCTCCCTGATCCTCTCGGCCACTGAGATTTCGTACTCGTTGGTCATGGCGAAGGTGTTACCCATCTCAAGGGCCTCTCGAATTCGGTCGGTCACCCCGCATTCCGCATGTCCTAAGATAACCGGCCCGAAGCCCAGGCGGTAATCGATGTACTTGTTGTCATCCTGGTCCCATATATATGCACCTTCCCCCCGCTTGACGACGAGGGTTTTATCATCTCCCCAATAGCGAAAATTAGAATTTACCCCGCAGGGAATTACACTCCGAGCATGATCGAAGAGCTTTTTTGAAATAGGTCCGCTTCGCATTGCCTATTACTCCTTGTCCGTTTTTAAGCGATGTTGACTTATTATGGAGAGGAGCTCTTTCACGCCTCTAATATATCGGCGACATATCAATAATATTTCCCAAATACGAGGCTTATATGGTAGAGTAAGTGCGGTGTTATGATGAAAAACGGTTATGTATGGAGGCAACACTCCTTTTTGCCTCCCTCTCTCGAAAAAACCCTGCACCGGGAACACTTGATATCCTATCTCAAACAGCGGAGTAAACGGCGGGTCTTTCTCTTTCACGGAATGCTCGGCACGGGGAAATCGATTCTCGCCGCGGACTTCTTGAGCTCCGAAAACCTTCCCTACCTCTGGATAAATCCCTCCGAGGAATGCACAAGCTCCGCGGACTTTCTTTCCCTCGTTTTCGGGGCCTTGACCCGGACAGTGTGGACCGATTCGGCCGCTCCCGAACCGCCCCCCGTCCCGAATGCCGAAGAAGAGGATCTCGAAATCCTCCTCAAGGGGGTGCTCGAATCGGCAAAGAAGTTCTCCCTTGAGCTCGCCGAATCGTCGGGGAAGGCGCCGGACATCTTTTTCGTCCTAGACAACCTCGACAGCCGGTGCGGGCACCGGGATTTCACGGATTTTTTGGAGTATTTCATAGAAGAGCTGCCCCGGGAGTATCATTTTATTCTTATCTATTCCTCGATTCCTTCGGGGCATTTGAGCAACATACGAGCGGAAAAAGAACTGGTAGAGCTTAGAGAAGAAGACTTTCTCTTTACCGAGAGGGAGCTCGCCGACCTTGCCGAAGCCAAATATCAGCTCAGCCTGGACGAAGAGACCATAAAACGGATAGGAGAGCTTACCGAGGGGTGGATAACCCCGTGCATCTACCTCTTCGAAGAGCTGTACCTCAAGGATGGGGAAACAAAGTCGAAAATTCTCAACCATTTCTTCAAGACGAAAAGGCTTACCGTCCTTGATGATTTTTTTCGCGAACACTTTTCGAACCATTTGGACGGAAAGGAATTCGTCCACGCCGTAACATTGAGCGTTTTCGACACCTTTGATTCGGATCTGCTCCGGTATTTCTTCGATTCCGAGGGAGAGGCGCTCCTGAGCAAGCTCTTAGACCGGCATCTTTTTCTTCTTCCCGAAGGAACCGAACGCTACCGGTATCACCCTCTCCTGCGGGAATACCTCGTCAAACTCTACTCCAACCGCAGGGAGGAGGAAAAAGTTCCTCACTACCGGGCGGCGGCCAAGTATTTTACCGGAAAACGGGAAACCGAAAAGGCGGTCCGCTTCTACGCATCGGCGGGTTCCTTGGAAGAGGCGAAGAATCACTTCATCCCCCTCGCGGACGAGCTACTCGAGTCTAACGCCTACGAAACTTTAAAAACCCTTCTCGCCTATTTTCCCGAGGAAGAGAAGGAAGCGGACCTGTACATGGCCTACTACGACGGGATTGTAGCCAACCTGGTCAAGCCCTTTTCGAGCCGGGAAAAGCTCTTGTCCCTCCTAGACGCCTTTCACCGCAAGAAAGACTACACTCGGGAGGCCAAGATATTTAGCGAGCTCCTGACGAACTACCTGTTCTACTTCGAACAGGAGGAGCTTATAAACGAGCTCATCGAAAAGGCTTCGGCCTTTCTCGCCGAATACAAGCTGAGTCTCGAGCCGTCCCAATGCGAGATCCTCAATACCCTCATCGCTCTGGGTACCGGATCGGTCTATCCCGACCGGGAGGAATCCTTCGAGACGGCCTTGAGGGCGGAAGAAACCTCGTACCGGTTCCACAACTTCGAAGCCTTTCTCTGCGCACGGCTGGTCCTGACGAAGCTTTATATCGACCGGGGGGAGTTTTACGAGTCCCTCGACCTCCTCGAAAAGACCGAAAGGGTGTTCGAAGACTCCGAGGAGGACGCCTTCTACAAGCCGCTATTGAGCTTTTTTATCGGGGATGCCCACTTCTACCTAGGGGAGATCGAAAAGGCGGTCGATAGGACCCGAAAGGCGCTGGGTGAGTCGAACCCCACCTTCGCATTCCGAAGGTTTTTGGAACTCAATCTCATCTACTACCTCCTGTACTCGGAAAAGGTGACCGAGGCGGAAGAGCTCTTCGAGGGGTTCCGACGGAAACAGATAGCCAACAACCCCTACGCTCAGTACTTCTGGATCTATCTCCTGCAGATGCTCATCTCATACCGGAAAGGCAACAAACTCAGGGCGGAATACTACTGTAAGCGGCTCATGGAGGATCAAAACGAAAATCTGCTGAGGGCCGATTTCCCCTTCGGCTATCTCTCTTTGAGCGAGGTGTGCCTCTTCCTCGACAAACCTGAGGCGGTCCGCATATACCTGTCCCGAATCCTCGACGACACCCCGCCTAACTCCTTTCCCTATCCCCGGGCCACCGCGGAAGCCCTCGCGGGACTCCTAGCCCATAAGGAGGGGCGGAAAGAGGAAGCGGCGAGCCGCTTCGCTTCGATGGCGGCGATCCTCGACACCAAGGGATACCGGAACCTGGACATCTGTAATCCGAAACTGCTGCTCGAGATAGCCGAAGCCTCGGGAAAGGATTTTACCTCGTTTCATCGATATCCCCGCCCGGAGGCGGTGTCCATGGACCCCTCCAAGGGGAAAGAGGCCCCCTTCTATTTCAAGACCCTCGGGGCGTTTCAGATATTCCTAGAGGGAAAAGAGATTCCCGCATCGGTCCTGACTCGGCAGAAGCGGGTTATCGATCTCTTAAAGCTTATCCTGGTGTTCAGGAAGAACGGGATTTCCAAGGAGGTTGTCTACGATGTCTTCTGGCCCCGGTACTCCTACAAAAGCGCCCGGGACAATCTGAATACCGTGGTCTACCGCCTGAGAAAGATTTTAAGCAGTGACCACGAGCTTCTCTCCACCGAGATGAACATTATCAAGTTCAACGAGGGAATTTGCGCTGCGGATGTCGATGATTTTCTCGAATCCCTTGACAGGGCCAAACGGGCCGAAAAGGAGGCTGATCCCTCCGCGGCAATCGAGCTCTACGAGGCCGCCGCCGGGCTCTATACCGGAGATTTCCTCGAGGGAGGTTTCTACCACGATTATCTGCGGGACGAACGGGAAAACCTCAAAAACAGGTATAGACAGGGTTTGTTCAGCTTGGCCCGGCTCTGCCTGAAGGCGAACCGGCCGCAGAAGGGTTTCGAGTGGGCGAACCGCCTCATATCGAAGGACCCCCTCTGCGAGCCGGCTTATAGACTCTCCATGATAGCGAGCGTCGCAATCGGAAACCGCACCGCGATTACCCGTATCTATGAAAAACTGGATGCCGCCCTCAGCGAACAATACGGGATAACCGCGGACCCCAAGACGGTGGAGCTCAAGGATCGGCTTCTCGCGGGAACTCCCCCCTCGGAAATGATGTGGCAGAACGAAACGGTCTTGTAGGGTTCCCTTAGCCGAGCCCCTCCAGGACCTCGGTAAAGACGGCGAGGGCCTCGTCGATCTGCTCTTCCGTGACGATAAGCGGGGGCATCCAACGGATGACATTTTTTCCCGCGCCGCAGGTAAGGAGGAGGAGCTTCCGTTCCTGACACCCCGCTATCGCTTTCTTGGTACGCTCCACGTCGGGCTCACCGCCGTCGACGAGCTCCACCGCCGTCATAAGTCCGAGCCCCCTCACGTCGCCTATAAAGTCGAACCGCTCTTGGAGTTTCTTCAGACCCGTGAGGAGCTGCTCTCCCCGTTCGGCGGCGTTTTCCACGAGCCCTTCGTCCCGAATGACCCGGATTGTTTCCGCCGCCGCCGCACAAGCCACCGGATTCCCCCCGTAGGTACCCCCGTGGCTTCCCACCACCCAGGAGTCGGCCATCTCGGCGGGATAGGCGATCCCGGAGAGGGGCATTCCCGATCCGATCCCCTTGGCGAATACCAGGATGTCGGGGACCACATTTTCGTGCTCCACGGCAAAGAACCTGCCGGTCCGCCCCACTCCGCATTGGATCTCATCGGCGACCATAAGGATGCCGTGTTTGGAACATATTTCCCGGACCGTCCCGAGGAATCCCTCGGGCGGCACGATGTAGCCCCCTTCGCCGAGGACCGGCTCCACCACGATGCAGGCGGTCTCTTCGGGGGCGCTCTGAGTGGCGAGGAGTCTTTCGAGCTCCCTCACCGCGAAACGCAGGGTCGTCTCGTCGTCCCACCCGTAGGAGTAGGACGCCGGGTAAGGACTCACGAAGATCCCCGGAACCAAGGGCTGGTATCCGATTCTGTAGACCGTCTTGCTGGTGGTCATCCCCATGGTCAGGTGGGTCCGGCCGTGGTATCCGCCCTGGAAGACGATAATATTGGTCCGTTTTGTCCGGTGCTTGGCGAGCTTGACCGCGGCCTCGACCGCTTCCGCCCCGCTGTTGGAAAAAAAGAACTGGTCATGTCCCCGCGGCACCACCTTAAGGAGCTCCGAGGCCAGATCGAAGGCCGCGTCGTGATAGACAACGTTGATCTGCCCGAAGATGAGCCTTCCCGCCTGGTTCCGGATCGCCTCGACAATTCGGGGGTGGCAGTGGCCGGTACTCACGACGGCGATCCCGCTGGTAAAGTCCGTATACCGGGTGTCCCTATCATCGTAGAGGTAAATCCCCTCGCCCCTTACGGCGGTTATCGAGGAGCCCCGAAACCACACCGGGCTCAGATTTCGCGTAGTTGCGGTTTTTTTCTTTTCATTATCCATTATACGAGCCCCACCCGGAAGGCCTCCCTATCTTCGGCCTCCTTGTATTCGGAATCCATCTCCACCATTCCCGGCGGAAAGCCGTAGTACTCCATGCGGCTGATGAAGGGCTCGGCGGGGAAGTACTCCGGATTCTGGACTCCTGTCCCCTTCCAGATCCCCTCGGCTAAGAGTTCCATCATGATGACGGGGTTGAAGGCCGTCTGGGCGACCACCGCCTGACTGCCGACCTTCTTCATACACTCCTGGTTGTCCGCGACCTGATAGATATACACCGATCGGTCGTAGCCGTCCTTCTTTCCGACGACCCAGAGCCCCGCTGCGGTCTTTCCGTACATGGCCTCACCTATTCGAGCCGGATCGGGAGCGGCCGCCGCCACCACGTCCCGGGGCGACACCCGGGCCCCGTTAACGGTCAAGGGATCGGTCTTATCCAGACCGAGGCGGCGCAGGGTTTCTAAGAGTCTGATGAACTCCGTTCCCAAGCCATATTTGAAGGTGACCCTTTTCAAGCCTTTGTTCCGGAAATACCGGGGCATCATCAAGACTTCTTCGTGCTCCACGTTGACCATCTCCACCGGTCCGATTCCCTCGGGAAGGTTGAAGATCTCCGGCTCGGAGAAGGACTCGGTGGTATACCATCCGCGCTTTTTCTCCCACACCACCGGGGGATTGAGGCATTCCTCGATAGTGGTCCACACGGAAAAACCGAAGGGCGCGTCTATACCCCGGGTCTCCAAGTCGGCCCCGTCCCGGACATTGAGCTCGTAAATCTCATCGAAGAGGTGGTCCGCGGCGTACCGGGCGAACACGTTGACCATACCCGGCTCGACACCGGATCCGCAGACCGCGAGGAGCCCCTTCTTCTCCCACCGCTTTGCCTGTTCGTACTGTAAGTCCCCGAGCTTGACGTGGGTCTTCGCGTAGGGGTCGGTGGGATGCTTCTGTGAGAGACTCATCGCCATATCCATGTAGGTGCAGCCCGCGTCGAAAGATCCCTCGAAGATGGGCATATTGAATTGAGGGGCACAGGCATTCAGGACCATATCGACCCCATGCTTCTTAGCCAGAGCGGTAATATCCTCCTTTTTGGAAGCATCGATCCTCTCCGCGGGATACCGAGCGGAGTTCTTCGTCTTGGCGGCTACCTCCTCCGCCCGGGCAAGATTGTAATCCGCCACCACCATCTTTTCCAGCCAGGGGGTCGCGTATCTCTCCGTCAGAAGCACGACGGCTTCACCCACGCCTCCGGCGCCGACCAACAAAACTTTCATAAAGTCCTCCAGATACTCCGATGGTTTTCACTGTATTATTGGACGCACCGCTGATAGTCTTCTGATATACCGTTAACAGGACTCTGTTTTGTGGTTATCTTGTAGGTAAGGAGGAATGATGGGACCGCGAAGGGTGTTACCTCAGTTGATTCTCTACTCATTTTTGCTTCTCCCGTTGTGTAGCCCCGCCTTTGGAGAAGATCCCTACCGGGGCTACCGAACGACCGGGACGGAGCATTTCATTTTCATCTATGAGGAAAAGGACGCCGATTCGGTACGGGAGCTCCTCTCCTTCGCCGAGGATGTCTACGACGAGCTCGCGAGGTACTTCGACTACCGCCCCGGTACTATTCCGGTGGTACTTCACGGGCGTATAGACACCGCCAACGGATCCTACGTCCCCTTTCCCAGCCACATCAATCTCTACGTCACCTCACCCACCGCCCCGTGGATGGGAGCGCGCACCGAAAACTGGCTCGAGGTACTCTTCATCCACGAGCTGGCCCATTACCTCCACCTGACCCTGGATTCCGGCTTCTTCGCGGGTCTCTCTAAGGTGTTCGGCTTCGACATAAGCAGCTTTGCCGCCGGGTTCATGCCCGGCTGGATGATAGAAGGGCTTCAGGTCGAGCTCGAGACCCGTCTGACCGGGGGCGGTCGGGGACGGAATCCCTTTTTCGAGATCTACTGGAAGGCTCCCGTCCTCGAGGACACCCTCTTTACGCTCCGCGAAGCGGCCTACTCCTCCCGGTTCCCTCCCCCCGGGCGGCACTATGTTGCCGGCTATATGATCGTCGATTACATGAGCCGCCGGTTCGGCCCGGACATCCTGGTGCGGATCCACCGGGAATTCCTGAAATTCCCCCTTCTCGGCCCCCGGTACGCCCTAAGGCGGGTAACCGGTGTGTCCTTTGCCGAAATCTATGAAGGCATGAAGAAAGAGCTCGCAGAAAAGTACGGAACCGCCGGGGATTCCCTCTCCACCGGTCCCCTCTCTTCCGACACCCCCGTTGTGCCCGAGGGAATCGGGAGCTACTACCACCCCCGGGCCGCCGGCGGGAAGATATACCTCTACAGCGACCGTCCCGACGCCCATCCCGGAATCGACGTGTACGATCCTGAAACCGGCAAGCTCGAGCGGTTCGTATCGGTATCCTTGACCGACCGGGACTCCTTCGATGTGTCCGCATCCGGCGATACGGTGGTCTTCGCCTCCCCGGCTGCCGCGGGGAATCACCCCTCCGGATTGACCTATATCTCCGACCTGTACCGGATAGACCGGGGGTCGAAACGGATCCGGCGTCTCTCCAAGGATGCCCACCTCGTTCAACCGGCGATCTCTCCCGACGGGAACCGCCTGATCGCGGTGCAGCTCACGGGCAGCTATACCCGGCTCGTCGAGTTAGATACCGCCGCCGGAGAAATAAAACCCCTTATCGAAGGGGGCAAGACCAAATTCTTGAATCCCGTCTTCTCTCCCGACGGGTCGGCCCTCGCCTTCGCGGTCGATCACCGGGGGACTCAGCGGGTGTGGATATACCGTTTCGATACCGGTGCCGTCCGTCGGGTCCCGGCGGTTCCGGGTACCATCGATTACTATCCCGATTTTACCCCGGAGGGAAACCTCATCTTTACCTCCGACCGGAGCGGTGAGCTCGCTCTCTACCTCTACGATCTCGGGACCGAAAAGGTCCATACCTTGAAGAGCGATCCGGTGGGGGCCTTCTACGGCACCGTCGTCGAAGACACCCTCTACTACGGCACCTACCGCTCCACCGGATACCGGGTGCTTGCGGCGCCCTTTTCCCCCGCCGTCCCCCCGGGAGCGACCCCCGGAGTCCCGGGTCCGGCCCTGCCGGGTGTCCACCGGGACGGAGTAAAAGAGCTCCGAGGCATAGAACCTGCCCAGCCGCCGCCCGAGCCCCTTCCCTCCCGGCGTTACATCGACGTACCGCGCCCCTTGGTATGGCTTCCGGTTCCCTTTTACGTGAACACCATTGCAGGGGCGGCGCCGGTATTCGGCTTAGGTATCTTCTCCTACGGGCGGTCGATCTTAGGCGGCGCCTCCTGGCAGATAGCCGCGACCTCCCGGTTCCAGCCCGCCCAGCCGGGGATAGACGCCTACTTCAGCTTCGCCCTTCCCTACGCGAACATCGACTACAGCTTGAGGCAGGCCTACTTCCAGGATGCGGACCTGCTGTACAAGCAGGTAACCCGGCACTCCTTGGGGCTCGCGGTACCGATTATAAACCGCTCCCGGCTCCTTACTTCGGTCAGCCTGTCCCTTTCCGGTGGGATAACCCATACCTACTTTCTCTATCACACTAACCCCTTCGTCTTCTTCGACGGGTTCGATTTGAGCCGGGTTTCCCGGGCGCACAGCCTTGCCCCCTACGCGGGCTTGAGCTTTCAAGTAAGGAGGGCGGCAACGGACAGGGATTTCTTCTCGCCCCTCAAGTTCACCGCCACCTTCGGGGGAAGTTTTCCCCTCGAGATACTTCCCGCGACTCCCACCGGGGTCGACCTTTCGAACACCCTGGCATTCCAGTTCCCCTCGTTCCGGCACCAGTTCATCCGCTTAGGGATAAGGAACAGCTATACCTCCACCGCGCTCTTAGGCGGACGGGATGCCGCGGGCAGAGGAGGATATCCCCGTATCGCCCGGCAGCTCGAGGGACTTACCCGGGTAAGCCTCGATTACCTCGCGGCCTTCGCCTTGACGGATGTCCCCTTTCCCTTAGGATACAACATGTTCGGTTTCAACCTTCAAGGCATAGCCGGGGGATTCCACGTGGAAACCGCGGCTGAATGGTCCCTCGCGGCACCGCAGATCGACTTCGACCGGTTCATCTACACCGGCATCGAGCTTATCCTGATAGTGGGGAACAGTCTCGCCACCCTGCCGGTAGGAATGGGGTTGAGCTTCCGCTTCGACCGGAGCTTTACCCGCCCGGTCAATCCGGCGGAGGACTTTAGTCTCTACGTCTTTGTCGGATTAGACAGCTTCCTCTCCACCCTCTTCGCCCCCCATGAGCGGGAAATCCGAAAACGGGAGGTCGATTCATGGCGGTAGACCGGTCCGACACTCAACCTAAAAGCTGCGTATTTTTCACCGGAATCAAGCATTGCGGAAAGACAACGGTGGGAAAGATCACCGCCGAGGAGTGGGGCGTTCCCTTCTTCGACCTCGACGATTTAGTGGAAAAGAGCTGCGCCGACGAGACGGGAAGCCTTCTCAGCTGCAGGGATATCTACCGGGAGTACGGAAAACCCAGTTTCTTATGGTACGAGGCGGCCGCGGCGAAGCGCCTCGAAGAGCTCGCGGGACCTCGAGCACGGCGCGAAGCGGGCGAATCCTCATCACCCGCCGGCATCAGGGCCGTGGCGGCTCTTGGGGGGGGAACCATAGAGAACGGTGACGCGATTTCGGTCCTCCAAGGCTTCGGGCTGTTCGTCCTCCTCGATGCCGATCCGGAAGAGCTCTTCGCAAGGATCAAGAGGGGAGGAATCCCCCCCTTCCTGAGAGGCGGCGCAGGGTCTCCCGGGGGAAAAATAGAGAGGAAACGGGACATTTACGCCGGATTTCTCGAGCTCTATACTCGAAGGATGAAGCTCTACAAGAGGCAGGCCGATATAATAATCGACACCCGGGGAAAGCCCCCCCGGGAAATCGCCGGGGAGGCAGTCCGGCACATCCCGCGGCACCTGCGCGGAACTGAATCAGGGAGGAAAGAATGAGCGGCAATACCTTGGGGACCGTCTTTACGGTAACGACCTTCGGTGAGTCCCACGGCCCCGCCTTAGGAGCGGTGATAGACGGAGTTCCTCCGGGAATCGAATTGACCGAAGAGGAAATCCAGCGGGACCTCGATAGGCGCCGTCCCGGGGGCTCACCGGTATCTACTTCGCGAAAGGAGCGGGACCGGGTTGAGATCCTCTCGGGTGTTTTCGAGGGGAAGAGTACCGGAACACCTCTGGCCCTTCTCATCCGGAATACCGGTGCGAGGTCCGTAGATTACGACGATATTGCCGATGTGTTCAGGCCCGGACATGCCGACTACACCTACATCGGGAAGTACGGAATACGGGACTATCGGGGAGGCGGTAGAAGCTCCGGACGGGAAACCGCGGCCCGGGTCGCGGCCGGAGCGGTCGCACGAAAGGTCTTGAGCTCCTGCGGGATTCGGATTCAGGCCTTTACCTTGAGGGCCGCAGGGATATCGTGCTGGGACGATTCCGATAACGGCGTCGGAGTTAAAGCTCCTGAGGCCGCTCCCGAAGAAATTCTCTTCGATCAAGCGATCATCGAGGCTAACCCCATGAGGGCCCCCGATCCCGCGGCCGCCGAACGGATGGTCGAAGCGGTGCGGGAGCTCGCCGAGGAAGGAGACAGCGCCGGAGGTATCGTCGAGTGCAGGATCATGGGCACTCCTCCGGGTCTGGGGAATCCGGTCTTCGACAAGCTCGACGCCGCCTTAGCCGGGGGAATGCTCAGCCTAGGCGCCGTCAAGGCTGTCGAGTTCGGAACGGGATTCGCCTTCGCCGATATGACCGGGTCCGAGAGCAACGACCGCATGACCGGAGAAGGATTCGAGACAAACCGGGCGGGAGGGATTCTCGGGGGGATTTCCACCGGCAGCCCCATCGTCTTTCGCATAGCGGTCAAGCCGACTCCCTCTATTTCACTGCCCCAGCGGACGGTCGGCGAAGGGGGCGAAGAACGGGAAATCCGAATCCGGGGGCGTCACGATCCCTGCATCGCTCCCCGAATCGTTCCCGTGGTCGAGGCGATGACCGCGATTATTCTCTTGGATCACCTCCTTCTGCACCGGGCCGGGAGTATAGGATCGGGAGTATAGGTAGTATAGATAGGGAAACTATGATATAGTAACACACTATGGAACAACCAGTTGCAAAGTTTATCGCGGATAATTTTTATTGGGTATTCTTAGGCGTTCTCGCCTTGAACGTGTTTTCCCGCAAGCACCAAAGAACGGCCCGTAAGAAGCGGATGGCTATCCTCTTTTTAGCGATCATCGTATTCGGTCTGTACTGTACGGGCATTCTGATCGTTCAGTTCGAGCTCTCCGACTACCTGCTTCTCTTATATGTTGCAATCGCGGCGCCGATCATGTACATCTTCCGTGAAAAGATACTCCCCTTCCGGTTCAAGTGCCGGGAATGCAGCGCGTCCATGGATTTCAACGATATTGCCTTTCACGATTCCAATCTATGCGCCAAGTGCAGAGAGCGTGCCCAGGAGCGGGAGGAATCAGCGTAATTCCCGGTGCTTCCGGATGTACTCGGTAACCTCTTCGAAGGGCAGCGCCGGGGAAAAATAGTATCCCTGGAAGGCGTCGCACCCGTGCTTGCTAAGCATTTCGAGCTGATACTCCGTCTCCACACCCTCGGCGACGATCTCGAGGTCGAGGCTCTTGCCGAGGCTCAAGATCGAGCGGATTATCTTGAGATTGTTTCCCTCCGCATCAAGACTGTTGACAAAGGACCTGTCGATCTTGAGGATCTTGACCGGAAATCGGGACAGATACCCCAGGGAGGAATAGCCGGTCCCGAAATCGTCCACGGCCAGGCGGATTCCCTCGTTCTCCTCGACGATCAAGTTCATCTTGTCGATCGAGGCCTCCGGTTCGCTCATCAGCGGAGTTTCGGTCAGCTCGAGGATCAGGGAGTCTCCGGTTATCCCCTGGCGCCTCAGGATAGACCGGACCGCCTCGGCAAAGTCCTCCTTGTCGAGCTGTACCGGAGAAACATTGATACTCACGAAGATGTCGAAGCCCATCTCCTTCCACCGCTTGATGTGCCTGCAGGCGGTCTCCAAAACCCACCGTCCGATCGGAAGGATCAGCCTGGTGTCCTCGGCAACTTCGATAAACCGCCCGGGCATGACGGTCCCCTGCCCCGGACGTAACCACCGGATCAGTGCTTCCAGTCCGCGGACGGTTCCCTTCCCGTCGACTATAGGCTGATAGTGGAGCACGAACTCCTTGCCGCCGATAGAACGCCGGAGTCCATCCTCGATCAAAAGGCGTTCCATAGCCTTGTTGTTCATCTCCTCGGTAAAAAAGACGTAGGTGTTTCCGAGCTCCTTGGCGTTGTACATGGCGGCATCGGCATTGCGGAGGATGGTGGTCTTGTCCCGTCCGTCCTGGGGGATCAGGGCGATCCCGATGCTTACCCCGACGCTCACATCCGCTATCTGACCGTACCCGGCCAATGTAAAGGGTTCGAGGATCGTCTCGATAATACGCCTGCTGACCAGAGCCGCGTCTTCGGGGCGGCGGATCCGCGGCAGGACCACGGTAAACTCGTCGCCGCCTAAGCGGAAGATATCCTCCATCTCAACACGGTATACCTGGTCCTCCGCCCGGGTACAATTACTGAGCCTCCTGGCGCACTCCTTGAGGATCAGGTCTCCCATCTCGTGGCCGAGGCTGTCGTTGACCTTCTTGAAGCCGTCGAGGTCGAGAAAGAGGATTGCCGCGTTCCTTTCCGGGTCTCTTTGAATTTCGGTAATAAGCTGATCCAAGGCCTCATTCATCCTGTCCCGGTTTCCCAAGGAGGTGAGCTTATCGTGGTACGCTAAGTACTTGAGCCTCCGTTCCGCCTTCTTCCGAAGCGCGATATCCCGGATGATACAGGTGAGAATCCGGTCGCTGCCTACCCCCCGGGAGTTGCCGAAAGAAATCTCCATGGGGACGAGCTCACCGTCCCGCCTCCGGCCGAGGACCTCGAAGGTATTCTCCAGTCCGGTGCTCCTGCGGTGTCTTTCGTCGATGATAAAGTACTTCTTGAACTGTTCGGAATACTTCCCATAACGGGATTCTGGAAAGAGAATCCGCACCGGACGTCCCTTGACCTCTTCCGGTTTGTATCCAAAAACCGGCTCCACGGCGCTGTTGGCAAAGAGGATCGAGAAATCCATCCCCATCTGAATAATGACGTCGCTCGCCGTTTCCGCGAGGATTTGATAGTTCTCCCGGCTGGCTTCGAGGGCGTCTTCGAGCTCCCGGCGCAGGGAGTTGTCCCTCACGCATAAGGCGATCCGGCCGGGCCGTTCTACATCGATCACGGTAAGAATAAGAGGGACCTCGTATCCGTCGGGATGGGCGAAATTAATCCTTAATTGATCTCCGGAAACACCCGAGGACAGGCTGTTTTCCGCCCGGCTTTTCATGTGAGGGGAGACGAACTCGATGAAGCTCCTCCCGATCAGGGTTTTACGCGGACAGTTTAAGATTCTACACGCGGCATCGCACACCTCTACGAGGGAACCCTCCCGGGCGATCACAAGATATCCGCCGTCGCCGCACCCCTTTTCGCCGTCTCTCGGCCGCGGAGCCATTGTTTCGAGAAGATATTTGAGATCCCGCTCGAGGTCCCGCACCGTCGACTCTATGGACAGGAATCGGGAGCTCAAACGGAGGATGCTCTCATTGTCGATCATATTACCCGAAGTGTACCCTCGAGGGCGGATCATTTCAAGCATAATAATCAATTTTTCTAAAAAAACTCTAAAATCTGCGAATCTTCCTTGGATTTTTTTCCCCCTGGTGATATACTGTTATTCGCATGTAAAACTTCCTTCTTATAAGGATTTATAGGGAGCTTTTATGAAAAGAATTCTAGTAGTGATAATACTGATGTTCATCTCCGGGGGACTCGCCTTCGGACAGGTGGACGTAACTGAACTCGACACCTATCAGGACGCCTTCGACCAGTTCGCCTTAGGCGTCGCCAACGTCCTTCCCATGGCATCCACGGTGGGGCTCCAGTGGTCGGACGCCTATATAGGACAGCTCCCCCACCTCGGCTTCGGGGTGACCGCGGGATTCGCCTCCATCCCCCTCGACACAATCGTCGATTCGTTGAGTTTGATGGAGGACCTGACCGGGGTGAGCGCAACGGAACTTTACGCGCAGGAGCCCTTTGCCACCATGCAGAACTACGGCTTAGGCCTTCCCTTCCCGTCGGCTACCGCCGACCTGCGCATAGGAGGTTTCGGGCTCCCCTTCGATATCGGGCTGAAGTTCGGGATGCTTCCCGCTTTCGCCAGGGATGAGATTCAGAAGGCAGTACCCGAGATCCGGCAGCTCGATTATCTCTTGTGGGGAGCGGACCTCAGGATGGCCTTAGTCAAGGAGCGGAAGCGGAGCCTCGTCCCCGAGATAACCGTCGGAGGCGGATACAACTACTTCCGCGGTAAAATGGCCATCGGCGGTGTCATTCCCGGATTTACCATGTCCGGCATAACCCTTCCCGACGCGGACCA